>CAZOFZ010000001.1:0-7448 GCA_964579175.1 uncultured Nitrospirota bacterium
CCCCCGGCCCGTTGATCAGATAGCGGTTCCAATCCACCAGCAGGTCTTCCAGAATAACCTGTATCTCTGCGTCAGTTTCGGTATGGGGGATGTCCGCAAAGGCCAGTTGGATATTGCTGGCCTTGAGGGCGACGTCGGTCGCATAGACCTCCAGGTAGCGGGAACCGACTTGGGTGTAACCGAACAGCATGGCGTTGGTGACCGTGCCACCGTCCGTTCCACTCTCGCCAAAGACGGCCTGCCCGCCGATCCAGTTTCGGACGGCTTGGAACAAGACATGCCCCTCGGGGTCGTCCACGAAGCCATCGGCCTCATAGTCCAACAAGCCCTGAGCGGAGCTCACGATGGGGCTGTACTCGCTCAGGTTTTCCCGCCACACGCCGAACGACGACTGGCCTGGGCCGTTGTACAACGGGTCCAGTTCCCGGTCCACACGCTGCTCCAAAGTCTCCCACCCATACAGGCTGTCCTTCTGGTCCTTGAAGCCGTCATACTCCACGAAGCCGAAATCGTTGGGAAATGCCGAAGTGGCGGCGGCGATGCTACCGAGTAGCCCTGCCACGTACGCATCCCGGTCGTAGGTCACGCCCGTCTTGCTCACGATGTCCCGGATCAGGGGGGTCGAATTGTTGTCGCGGTAGCCCTTGTGGCCGATGGGGGCAACATTGATGCTGGCCAGCGTGGGATGATCCTTCAGCAGGACCGTGGGGTTGCCCGGCTGCGAGTAGTCGGTAATCGGGGTGTTGGCCAGGGCCGAGTAGAAATCCTCCAGCACGCCCACTGCCGCCTGACTCCACGGAACCGGCAGGGTAATGCCAGGATCGGTGACATACTCTTGATCATCCGGAATCTGCGCAAGCAGGATGGGCGGCGGTTGCGTCCCGCCGGTGAGCAGTTGAGGAAAGACCAGAACCTGCAGATTCACCCGGTCCTGGTCGCCCGCAGCGCGCACCCCCTTCGTTTCCTGCTGAATCGCCGCAACCGCGTCGATGATGGGGCTGAAGTCATATTGGATGGCACCGCTGGTGTCGTTGTCGTTGAGGATGAGGTCTTCCATCAGCACGCGCAGCGCGTAGCCGGTAAACAGGTCTTTGCCGCTTGCGGTCTCGGCGGCGATGGCGTCGTTATAGGAGTCCAGCAGCCCGCTCGGCCCCAGACTGGCCTGAGCCAGCACGTAGACCCCGACCGGTGCCGGAGCACCGCTGCCCACGCCGGAAGCCTTACCTTCATAACCCAAACCCAGCAGCATGCTGATCCCGATCAAAACAAGCAATCTAAAATATCGTGGAGATTTTATTGGTTTCATCGAATGCCCTCCTTCGGCCCGATTGGAATGTTTTTCACAAGTATACCTGAATATCGAAAATCGTCCAGGCAGGGGGTCTGCAGACCGGCCCTGTCTTGAACAGGGGATCAGGCCTGAAGCTTCAAGTCATTCAGGACTTCCAGCACCGTTTTATAGCGCTCGGCCTTGTTTTTTTTGAGACATTTCAGAATCAGGCGATCCATATCATCGGGCAGGCTGGGATCCAGCGACTTCGGAGAAGGGGGTGGGGTGTGAAGATGGTGATAGAAGACATCCCCTTGAGTAAAGGGAGGGCGGCCCGCCACCATTCGGAAGAAAATACACCCCAGGGCGTAGATGTCCGCCTGCGGATCCACCGACTCGCCCCGAATCTGTTCGGGCGCCATGTATAGGGGTGTCCCCTTGATGGCGCTCTTATCCCGAATGGACTCGCCCACCACCTTTGCAAGACCGAAGTCCGCAATTTTGGGGGTGCGGTCCTGTGTGAGCATGATGTTGGCGGGTTTGAGATCCCGATGAATGACGTTTCGGCTGTGTGCATAGGCCACACCGTCGCAAATGCCCTGCATCATCGGCAGCATGTCCGACAGGGAGGGCGTCTGCCTCTCCAAGTACTCCTTCAGGCTGCCACCGTCCACAAACTCCATGGTAATAAATACTTCATCGCCATTCACGCCGGTGTCGAACAGCGTTACAATGTTGGGATGATGGAGGGCGGCTGCCGTCTGCGCCTCCTGCATGAAGCCTTTTAGCATCTCCTCATTGTCGCGGATGGCGGGCGGAAGCACCTTGTAGGCCACGACGCGCTTCAATAAGGTATCTTCCGCCCGGTAGACGACCCCCATGCCTCCCTGGCCGATTTTTGCAATGCGGGTATATCGGTCCCGGCCCGCCTGGTCATGTTTTCGCGCAACCCCCTCTTGCTGGATCGCCACAAGCCGATCTTTCACAGCGATGGTGCGGTTTCGGACATCCCGGTAACTGAGTTCCTCGGCCATGATTTTTTCGTAAAAATTCTGAGCCTTCTCGAACTCGCCGTCCTTCTCATAGATTTGGGCCAACTCATAATAGAACTCCAGATTCCGCGTGGAGATGGACTGCTGGGAGATGATTTTCTGGAATCGCTCCCGCGCCGCCTCGGTCATCCCCTTTGCGATCAGGAACTTGCCCAGCAGCAGGGATACCCGATGGTAATCAATGGCATGGTCGCCCACCTTCTGGAGGCAGGAAATGCCCTGGTCTACCTTGCCAAGCTTCTGAAATAAAATGGCGGCATCATAATGGTGCCCGGCCAGTTCATATGCCTCCGCAGCCTTGTCCCACTGTGAAAGCTGGTAGTACAGATCGGCGGCAAGCTTAAACTGTCCGTCCCGTTCGTACGCGAGGGCCGCCGACTCCGAATCCCCGACAGACAGAAACAGATCGGCCGCCCGGGGATATTCGCCCGCCTGCATGAACATCGTGGCCGCCCGGGCCGGCTGTCCGGCCAATTCGTACATTTCTCCGGCTTCGTTCCAACTTTCGCCTCGTTCAAACAACGCGGCGGCTTCGAGCGCGTTCCCCTCCTTCTTCCTTTTCTTCGCCATCACCCGATGGCTCTGTTTGGAGTTGCCCAGGGTTTCGTAGAGCCGCGCGGCCTCCTCGAATCGTTCACCTTCCAGATAGTATTGCGCCGCCGTTTCCGTCGCACCCGCCTTCATCGCGGCATCGGCCGCCTGGGCGGGAAACCCACCGGCTGAAAAACTTTCCATGGCCTTTTGAAACTGCTGTACGCTCATGTACAGTTCGCCGCTGCGACGAATCGCCTCACGCGCCTGGCTACGGGCTTCGGCAGAAACCCCTTCTCGGTTCTGTCTTCTAAAATAGGCACCGTACAGACGGGCTGCCATCGCGGGCTCATGGGCCGCCTCATAGAGGTTGGCGGCTTTCATCAGGTTCTCCGCCCGTTCATATTGGATCGCCGCGTCTTTATATTGCTTCCCTTTTTCGTACATCTCGCCGGCCAGGGCATATTTTTTCGCAACGACGTACCCCTCCGCCGCATGGGCATACTGCCCCGCGCGCTGAAACATGGCCGTCGATTTTTCGGGGTTCTCCGCAAGTTTGTAGAATTGCGCCGCTTGCACCCACTGACGGTCCCGCTCGTAAAGGCGCCCCACCTCTTCGTAGGCCCGCGCTTCTCGATAGGCTTCGATCGCACGACCCGCATCGCCCGCCTGTTCGAAGAGCGCCCCCGCCCGCGCCGGATCGTTGGCTTTTTTGGCCTTTTCCGCCGCCCTGATCAAACCGGCGCTGGAGAGGCCCGTATCCGCGGCCAGATGTTTTCGGATCAGGGTGACGCTTGCGTAAACCAGCCCGGCCAGGGCGGCATAGCCGATCCATTTGGCCACCGGAATCGCGGACAAGACGTCACCCACAAACTGTGCCGGATCGTTGAGGGCCTGTTCCCAACTCATGAGAGATTCACTCTGTTCGGGTTGTTATTCGAAGGAGATTCGCGCGGCTCTTTGTCTTAAATATTGATCGGCCAGAACCAGCGCCATCATCGCCTCGGCAATCGGGACGGCGCGCAGGCCAACACATGGATCGTGACGTCCCCGCGTCGCAATGGTTGCCGGATGTCCATGGATGTCAATGGTCTCCTGTTCGATCGCAATGGAGGAGGTCGGTTTTACCGCCAGACGGACCAGGATCGTATCCCCATTGGAAATGCCCCCCAGGATGCCACCGGCATGGTTTGTCTTAAACCCCGTCGTCGTCAGCGCGTCGCAGTTTTGACTCCCCCGCAGCTCCACCACCCCAAACCCTGCCCCAATTTCAACCCCTTTGACGGCGTTGATGGACATCATGGCGGCGGCAAGCGCCGCGTCCAGCTTGTCAAAAACGGGCTCTCCCCATCCCGGCGGCACACCCAGCGCGACCACCTCCAACATCGCGCCGATGCTGTCCTTCTCCGACTGTACCCGATGAATCACCCGCTCCATCTCCACCGCCGCGTCCGCGTCCGGGCAAAAGAGGGGATTTTGATCGATCTGGGCGTAGTCCACCGTTTTGATTTTGGCCGACCCCACCTGCGCGACGTATCCGACGATGCGCACCCCCTCCCGCGCCAGCATTTTTCGGGCAATGGCGCCTGCCGCCACCCGCGCGACCGTCTCCCGCGCCGAGGCGCGTCCCCCGCCGCGATAATCCCGGAACCCATATTTTTTGAAGTAGGTGTAGTCCGCATGGCCCGGGCGGAAGAGGTCCTTGATCCGATCGTAATCCCCGGGCCTGGCATCTTCGTTCCGAATAAGGAGGGCAATCGGCGTTCCGGTACTCCGGCCTTCGAACGTTCCGGAGAGAATCTGGACGCGGTCGGACTCCCGGCGTTGCGTCACCAACCGACTCTGCCCGGGCTTCCGGCGGTCCAGGTCTTTCTGTATCTCCTCCTCCGACAGAGGCAGACCCGCCGGACAGCCATCCACGATCGCACCCAGGGCAAGTCCGTGGCTTTCACCGAAGGTGGTCACCCGAAAGAGTTGTCCAAACGTATTGCCGGCCATCGTGTTGGACTATTTTGCCCACTTGATCGTGCAGCCCACGGCGTGCGTTTCCGGGCTTTTGACGACCCCGTCCGACAGGACGGCCCGGAGGGTATCCCGCAGGTCATGAGAGGTGACCTTTTCGGGGAGTTGCCAGTTGTCGTCAATCCGTCCGGTGTATCGCAACCGCCGCTGCGCGTCCAGCAGGAAGACCTCCGGCGTGTAATGGGCGCCATAGGCGTCGGCCGTCGTCTGTTCCGCATCCCGCAGATAGGGAAAATTGAACCCCTTCTCCTGCGCCCGCTGCACCATTCGGGGGAAGTCGTCTTGCGGATAGTGCTCCGTCTCGTTTGCATTGATCGCCACCAACGCCACGCCCTGTTCCGCAAATTCTCGTTGGATGGCGATCATGCGTGCTTCATATGCCTGCACGTAGGGACAGTGATTGCAACTGAATATCACGACGACGATTTTTTTGTCCTTGAAATCGGCGAGGGAATAAATCCGTCCATCCACGCCGGGCAAGCTGAAGTCCGGGGCGACCGCCCCAATGGCGAGCCGTGTCTTTTGCATGATCGCGTCTCCTTCAAGTCACCCGACGATATTGACGTCGCGCGACCGTGGCCTCGAATAAGAAGTGATAGACTTCTGCGTGCCGCTTGGTCTCCCAAATATCGCGTCCCCAGATATAGGCGCCGTGATCTCGCACCAGGATGCAGTACGATTTCGCAAAATCGGGCGCGTCGAGCCGTTTCTCGATTTGCCCGACCAGCTCCGCTTCTCGTGGCGTATTGCGGACCACGGCCACGACGTGGCGGTCCGTGTTGGCGCCCCCCGCAAGCCCCTTCAACATCTCCAAATCGTGAAAGAGAACGCGATCGTGGTCCCCGGCAAGGTCTGCCGCCAGTACTGAAGAGAGGGCGTGGCTATGCAGCACCGATCCCGCGCCGCGCTGCTGGATAATGCGGGAAAAGATGCCGCCGCATTCGGAAGGTCGGAGGGCCCGGTTTTTGGGTGCGCGGACGACGGTGCAGTTGCGTGGGTCTATCACAAAAAGGTCGGACGGAACCACCCGCTCTTTGTGGACGCCGGTCGGCGCCATGAGCACCCGATTTGTGTCGAGCGTGGCACAGATGCCCCCCCCCGTTCCACTCAACCAGCCTTTGGCGTGATACGCGACCAGGAACTCGCAGAGGGTTTTTCGCAGGGTCGCTTCGGAAGGTTTCGTTGTCCGCATCATTAAGAGGAGGAAGGCCCTTACACGGTGGGCAATGTAACACGCCTTCCCGATGAGGATCAACCGAATGTACTATCGGTCGCACTCGCCCATGACGATGTCATAGGTCCCGAAAATCGTGACGATATCGGCGATCATATAGCCACGGGCCATATGATCGAAGGCCCCCATGTGGACGAAAGAGGGGGGACGGATACGGCAGCGGTAGGGCTTGTTCCCCCCCCGACTGACAATGTAGAAGCCCAGTTCCCCTTTTGGGACTTCGGTGGCACAGTAGACCTCCCCCTCCGGCACGTCGAAACCGCGCGTGGCAATCATGAAGTGATGGATGAGGCTTTCCATGTCGTTCATCACCTTGTCTCGCGGTGGGTAGGTGATCTTGGGCAGGTTGGCCGCAATCTCCCCCTCCGGAAGCTGATCGAGGCATTGCGCGATAATGCGGGCGCTTTGCAGCATTTCTTCGATCCGAATCCAGTAGCGGTCGTACGTATCGCCATTCTTCCCCAGCGGCACCTCCCAATCTACGCGATCGTAGACGCCGTAGGGCGAAACCTTCCGGATGTCGTAGTTCACGCCGGAGCCGCGCAGCACCGGCCCGGTCAAGCCGAAGTTGACCGCATCCCGCGCGGAGATGACGGCGATCCCCTTCGTCCGGCTGATCCAGATTCGGTTGGTTTCAAGCAGCGTGTTGTATTCGCGCACCTTTTCCGAAAAGGTCGAAAGAAACGTGCGGAGACGCCCCACGATTTCCGGCGTCATGTCGCGGTCCACGCCGCCGATGCGGTAATAGCTCATCGTCAGACGGGCACCGCACAGCCGTTCGAAGAGGTCCAGCAGCACCTCCCGTTCTCGAAACGTGTAGAAAAAAACCGTCATCGCGCCAATATCCAGCGCCTGCGTTCCCAGCCAGAAGAGATGCCCGGCAATCCGCTGCATCTCGGCCACGATCGTTCGGATATATTCCGCGCGAGGCGGGGACTGGACCTGGAGGAGTTTCTCCACCGCCCGCACATAGGCATAGTTGTTGGTCATGGAGCAGACATAGTCGAGGCGGTCGGTGAGCGGAATAATCTGCGGATAGGTGGAATTCTCGCATAACTTTTCGACGCCCCGGTGCAGATAACCCATATGCGGCGTGGCCTTGACGATGGTCTCCCCTTCCAGATCGAGCACCACGCGCAGCACGCCATGGGTCGCCGGATGCTGCGGCCCCATGTTCAGCAGCATATCCTCTACCCGGCTGATCTTCTGACCGGGCATCGGCGCGGCTTCAGGCGCGTCGTCGCCGTAATGGTCGGGCCGGATTTCTTTCTGAGTTGGATTCATAGGTGGTGTACGCTCATTTCGTAAAACGCCGTTGCGCTTTTTTGAGAAGTTTAAG
>CAZOFZ010000001.1:7548-42581 GCA_964579175.1 uncultured Nitrospirota bacterium
GTAACCGTTACGTGCGTGACACCCATTTTTCGCCAACCGTATCAATGTGGAATCGGATCGCCGATTGAGCGTCCGATTAGGTTTCTTATGCGTGTCACGCCATAAAGTCGTCGAATGTATCCCGCCATCCTTTCCCCTCCACGGGGAAGTCTTTTCGCAGGGGATACCCTTCGTCATACTCCTCGGTCATCAGGATGCGGCGCAGGTCGGGGTGATTGTTGAAGGTAATCCCCATCATGTCATAGACCTCCCGCTCCAGGAAATTTGCCCCACGCCAGATGTGGCAGACGGAGTCAATGCGGCAGTCCTCTTCCGGCACGCGGGCCTTGACCCGAATGCGATGCTTTTTTTCGATGGAATAGAAATGATAGACCACCTCAAAACGGAGCATCTCGTTCGGAAAATCCACGGCGGTAACGTCCGTAATGTGGTCGAAGTCCATATCGGGGTCGTCATGGAGCAACGTGCAGACGGCCACGATCTTCTCCCGCGGGACGGAAACCGAAAGCTCTCCCAGCGCTTCTCGGACAACCGCTTCGGGGAAGCATGAATGGACTTTATCCGTAATCTGGCGCATCGATTGGATGGAAGATGGGAGGGTTACGGGGTTATCGCGTGAAGACCTTTTCCTGCATGATCTTTTCCTGAAGCCGCAGGATACCGGCAAACAGGGCCTCCGGTCGGGGGGGGCATCCGGGGACGTAGATGTCCACCGGCACAAAACGATCCACCCCCTGCACCACGCTGTAGCTGTTGTAGATGTTCCCGGAGGTGGCGCAGGAACCCATGGAGATCACATAGCGCGGCTCCGGCATCTGGTCGTAGATTCTGCGGATTACGGGGGCCATCTTGCGGCAAACCGTCCCGGCCACAATCATCAGATCGGACTGTCGAGGGGAAGCGCGAAAGACCCCGGCGCCAAAACGATCCAGATCGAACTTGGAGGAAACGGCGGCGATCATCTCGATCGCGCAGCAGGCCAGACCGAACGTCATCGGCCACAACGCCGACTTTCTGGCCCAGTTGACCATCGAGTCGAGCGAGGTGGTCATGACGTTCGCTTCAAATTGGCGGTCCATCAATCCCATTCGAGTGCACCTTTCTTCCAGGCATAAAAATAGCCGACCAGCAGAATCGAGAGAAAAACGATCATCTCGACCAAAGCGAACAGCCCCAATTGGTTAAACGTGACGGCCCACGGATAAAGAAACACGACTTCGATATCGAACACCACAAACAGCATGGCGATCATGTAATAGCGCAACGGGAACCGCTGCCGTGCGTCGGTGGTGGGGTGCATGCCCGACTCGTAGGGGTAGAGCTTATCGGTGTAGGGCCGCTTGGGGCGTAACAGGTTGCCCGCCAGGATCGTAACCGCGCCAAACCCAAAGGCAATGACGGAAAAAATCAGGATCGGCAGATAATTCGACGGCAACTGTGGATCGGACACCCTTCCTCCCCCTCTCGATCGAAGAGAGGCCCATCCTAAAATAGACGTTCCGCAATGTCAATCACCCGCATAATACGTGGCCCCATACATGGCCTTGAAAATCGCTCCGGGTTCATAGTACCATCGCACTCCGTCGGTAAACTTTGGAGGAATTTCCATTGAGCGCAGTCGCATTCACGGAATTACTGGAAGCGGGTGTTCACTTTGGCCACAAAGCCAATCGGTGGCACCCGAAAATGGAACGGTATATCTTTGGACAACGCAACGGCGTTCACGTCATAGATTTGCACCAGACGGTGCAAAAGCTGTCGGTCGCCTGCGATTTCGTTCGAGACCTGGCCATGCAGGGGAAGGGCGTCCTGTTTGTCGGAACGAAACGCCAGGCACAGGAAATCGTGATGGAGCGGGCACGGGCGTGTGGCGCCTTCTATGTCAGTCACCGTTGGTGTGGCGGCATGCTTACCAATTTTTCAACGATCCGGAAAGGGATCGAAAAGCTGAAGAAACTGGAAGCGGCGCGCGAAGATGGAACGCACGAGCGGCTCCCCAAGAAAGAGGTATTCCAGCTTGAAAAAGAGCGGGAGCGCCTGGAGCAGAGCCTGGGGGGTATCAAGGAGATGTCCGACCTGCCGGCGGCGGTCTTTATCGTGGACATCATCCGGGAGAACACGGCCGTGTTGGAGGCCCGACGACTGGGCATCCCGGTTGTGGCCATGGTGGATACGAACTGCAATCCGGATCGGGTGGACTATGTCATTCCGGGCAACGACGATGCCCTGCGTGCCATCCGTCTGGTGACCGACCGGATGGCTGCCGCCGTCCTGGAAGGGCGCGGCCTCTACGAGAAGCGCGAAAAACGGGCGCCTCTGCCAACTTCCTCTGCCAGTGCATCGGTTGTCCGGACCGATGGATCGGCCGCACCGGCCGCACCGGTGGAACCGCCCCCCTCCGGCATTAAGTGGGACTAAAAGTCCTGCGGACGGCGTCCCGCTTCGCGCGGTAATCCATCGTATTGAGAGATTGAGGATTCCGAGCATTGTGGGCGTCGCGTGCCCGCAGGCGTCGCGTGCCCGTGCCGCATGCGGTTTGGATGCTGCGGCTGGGATAGATTCTGGGATGTATTCGTAGCTACTTTGGAGTGTTATGTCGCCCACCGAAATGATCAAGCTGCTCCGGGAACAGACCGGAGTGGGAATGATGGACTGCAAGACGGCCCTGGCCCAATCGGCGTGGGATATGGATAAGGCCGTTGACTTTTTACGCAAGAAGGGGCTGGCGGCTGCGGGGAAGAAGGCCGGGCGCGCAACCCAAGCCGGCGTTGTCGGGACTTACATCCACGCCGGAGGGAAGATCGGCGTGCTCATCGAGGTGAATTGCGAGACCGATTTTGTCGGGCGCAACGTCGAGTTCCAGGACCTGGTCCGCGATCTGGCGATGCAGGTGGCAGGGGCTTCTCCCGTTCCACGCTATATTCGGCGGGAGGAGGTTGCAGCCGACATCATCGAAAAGGAAGAGGCCATTTATCTGGCGCAGGCGAAAGAGAGTAAAAAGCCGGAGGCGGTGCTCCAGAAAATTGTGGCGGGGAAGGTGGATAAGTTTCTCCAGGAAATCTGCCTGCTGGAGCAGAAGTTTATCAAGAACCCGGACATCACCGTCCAGGAACTGGTCTCCCAAAAGATCGCGAAGCTGGGGGAGAACATCCAGGTCTGCCGGTTTACACGCTATCAACTGGGCGAGACGGGTGGGGTCTGACCGAATCATGGCGACATCCAAGTACAGGCGGGTCTTGCTGAAGGTCAGCGGGGAGGTCTTGGCCGGAGAGCAGCACTATGGCATTGACCCCAAGATGCTGGATACGATCTCGGACGGGATCAAGGAGATGGTCACGCTGGGGGCGGAAACGGCCGTCGTCATCGGCGGCGGGAACATCTTCCGTGGCGTTGCGGGGAGTGCCGCCGGCATGGAGCGCTCTTCGGCGGACTATATGGGAATGCTGGCCACAGTGCTCAACGCCCTGGCGCTTCAGAATGTGCTGGAACAAAAAGGGGTCGTCACACGGGTGCAGTCGGCCATCGAGATGAGGTCGCTGGCCGAAATTTACATCCGTCGGAAGGCGATCCGACACCTGGAAAAGGGGCGGGTCCTGATTCTGGCCGCGGGGACCGGGAACCCCTATTTTTCGACCGACACTGCGGCCGTTCTGCGTGCCATGGAGATCGGCGCCGACCTCATCTTGAAGGGAACCAGGGTGGACGGCGTATTCGACCGCGACCCGGTCAAATATCCCGATGCCGTGCAGTTTCGCACCCTGACCTTTTTTCAAGTGATCGAAAAGCGGCTGGAAATCATGGATTCGACGGCGATGACCCTCTGCATGGACAACAACCTCCGACTCATGGTGTTCAACATCAAAGAGACCGCCAATATCAAGCGGGTGCTCCTGGGCGAACATGTCGGGACGCTCGTCACGAAGGAGGAAGCGGATGTTCTCGGACATTAAGACGCGGATGCAGGGAAAGATGGATCGTGCCATCGAAAATCTGATGACGGGTCTGTCCGGCATTCGGACGGGGCGCGCCTCCCTGATTCCGTTCGACGGCGTTCAGGTGAACTACTACGGGACGCAGACCCCGCTCAAGCAGATGGCCAGTCTCTCCATCCCCGACAGCCGGTCCGTGCTCATCCAGCCCTGGGACCTCACGCAGATTCCGTCCATCGAAAAGGCGATTCAGACTTCCGGGCTGGGTCTGACGCCATCGAACGACGGAAAGGTCATCCGGGTCGGCATCCCCCCCCTGACCCAGGAACGGAGAAAAGAACTGACAAAGTGGGTGGGGAAACTGGGCGAAGAGTGTAAAGTCGCGATTCGGAACGTCCGCCGCGAAGTCAACGACGAGGTGAAGGCCCTGCAGAAAAAAGGGGATCTGTCGGAAGACGACGCGCGGCGCCTCCACGACGAGGGGCAGAAAATCACCGACCAGATGATCGCGAAGGTGGACGAGGCCCTCCGCAAGAAAGAAAAAGAAATCATGGAAGTTTAACGAACTCACGGGACGGACCGTGGGTTCTTTCCCCCTCCCTCGTTCGAGCGCCCTCCCAATCCGCATCGCACGTCCACATCGTCCGCATAAGCCATAGAGGCATGTCGTTGCGCTCCGCCGGTAAGATAGAGATTGATCTGGCCGCGCTCTCGCACAATCTTCGGCAGGTTCGGATTCGCCACAAAAACATCCTGGCCGTCGTCAAGGCAGATGCCTATGGGCATGGCGCGGTGGAGGTGGCGCGCGCCCTGACCCGAGACGCCGGGGTGTTCATGCTCGGCGTGGCCTATTTGGACGAGGCGATCTCGCTTCGGTCGGCGGGTGTTGCCCTCCCCATCCTGTTGATGACGGGCGCCCCGGCGGACCAGATTCCCGAAATCGTCCACCATCGGATTACCCCCGTCCTCTTTGACGCCCAATCGTTGACCCTGCTGGGCCAATATCTTGAGACCCACCGCCAGACGATGAACGTCCATATCAAAGTGGACACGGGCATGGGGCGGTTGGGGGTGTCGGTGGCCGACGCGCCCGATCTGATTCGGAAGGCCCATGCGCAATATGGTCTCCGCGTGGAAGGCCTCCTGACCCACCTTGCGGATGCCGATCTCCAGGACCTCTCCTTTGCCAGAGAGCAGATCTCTCGCTTTGAGGGTCTGCGATCTCTGTTGGCACGCGACGGTCTCCCGATCCGCCATTGTCATTTTGCCAATAGCGCTGCTATCATGCGTCTCGACACGTTGGGCGCGGCGGATACGGATTTGGTGCGGCCCGGGCTGATGCTCTACGGTTATGTGTCGGGGGGCGGCGGCCGTTCGCTCCGTCCGGTCATGCGGGTGCGGGCCCGCGTACTGGCGATTCGCAATTTTCCGGCGGGGACGGGCATCGGCTATGGACACACCTATACGACTTCTCGGGAAAGCCGGATTGCCGTGACCTCCATCGGTTATGCCGACGGCTATCCGCTCGCCCTCTCCAACAAAGGGGTTATGCTGGCCGGCGGGCGTCGTGTGCCGGTGGTGGGCCGGGTCTGCATGGACATGACGATGATTGACGTCACCGCCGTCCCCTCCCTCCAGGTCGGGGATTGGGTGACGGTCATCGGGGCGGAAGGGGACGCATTCGTCGGCGCGGATGAACTGGCCCGTTTGTGTGAGACGATCCCCTACGAGATTCTTTGCGGCGTCGGCAGCCGCATCCCAAGACACTACGTTTCCTCCTCTCCATCTTCAGGAGATTCCCTAGGAGATTCTCCCGCGGAGTTCTGACAGGCACCCATGCGCTGGATTCGGACGATCGGGGCCTGGGGTATCCGGTTTTTGACGGAACTGGGGTCCATCGGACTTCTCTTCGGACAAGCCTCCATGGGGGTTGTACGCCGTCCATTCGATCTGCGCGGCATTGCACGCCAGATGGACGCCGTGGGGGTCGGCTCCATTCCGGTGGTGCTGATTACGGCCAGTTTTACCGGCATGGTGCTGGCGCTCCAGAGTCACACGGGATTCAAACGCTTCAACGCGGAGGGGCTGGTCGGCACGGTCGTGGCCCTCTCCATGACGCGGGAGCTGGGGCCGGTGCTGACCGGTCTCATCGTGGCCGGACGCGCGGGGGCCGCCATGGCCGCCGAACTGGGCACGATGAAAGTCACCGAACAGGTGGACGCCCTCGCCACCCTGGGCGTCCATCCGGTGAAATACCTCATCACGCCGCGCCTGCTGGCCGGGCTGCTCATGCTCCCCGTCCTGACCATCCTGGCCGACCTCGTCGGCATCATGGGGGGCTATTTCCTGTCGGTGCAACTCCTGGACGCCAACCCCGAAGTCTATCTCCGCAGGACGCAACAATATCTGGAGGTTGCGGACATCTTCGGAGGCATCCTGAAAGCGGCCGTTTTCGGGATTCTCATTGCCACCGTAAGCTGCTACAAAGGCTTCCAGGCCGAGGGTGGCGCGGAGGGGGTCGGGAAGGCCACAACCGGCGCCGTGGTCCTTTCCGAAATGCTCATCCTGATTTCCGATTATTTCCTGACGGCCCTGCTATTCTGAACGTTTTCAATTTTGTCGGGCCGTCTTATCATTGCGGGCCATGACCCACTATGAACAGGCCATTGATTATCTGTATCGTTTACAGTGGCACGGCATTCGGCCCGGCCTGGAACGGATGGCGCAGCTCCTTGCGGCACTCGGCAATCCCCACCGGAAATTCAAATCCGTTCATGTCGGTGGGACAAACGGCAAGGGCTCCACATCCGCCCTGCTGGCCTCCGTTCTGCAACGGGGCGGGTATCGGGTCGGCCTCTATACCTCTCCCCATCTGATCGATTTTTCCGAACGCATCCGCATCGGCGGCGTCCCCATTTCCGAATCGCAACTGGTCCACCTCACGCAAATGCTCCGGGGGCACATCGAGGCGCTGGGGCTTGCCGATCGGATCACCTTTTTCGAGTTGACGACGGCGATGGCCTTCGTCTATTTTGCGGAGTCGAACGTGGATTGGGCCGTCGTCGAGGTGGGACTGGGAGGACGGTTCGATGCCACCAATCTGCTGGCCCCCGAAGTCAGCGCCATTACCCATATTGACCTGGACCATGAACAGTTTCTGGGCGCCACGTTGCTGGACATTGCCCGGGAGAAGGCCGGCATTATTAAAATGGAGACGCCCATCGTTACCGGCGCTTCGCAACCGGAAGTCCTGGGCTACTTCGCCGAAGTGGCGCAATCGAAACGGGCTCCGCTGCTGCGGCTGGGGCATGAAATGACCGTGCAGGGGGACGCGCCCCACGATTTTCGCTACCGGGGGATTCGGACCTGGGACGTTGAATGTCCGCTCCCGGGGCGTCACCAGATTTCAAACTGCGCCGTTGCGTTGGGGGCGATCGAACAACTGCGGCAAAAAGGGGTGCCGCTCGCCGACGCGGACATCCTGGAAGGGATCCGAACGACCCGCTGGCCCGGACGGCTCTCGACGGTGCGGCAACGTCCGCTGATTCTCCTGGATGGGGCACATAATCCTGCGGGTGCGCGGGCACTGGCCGCCCACCTGACGGAGGTGGACCCAAAGCGGCGCGGCGTCCATTGGATGATTGTCGGCATGATGCGGGATAAAGATGGATCAGGTATTCTGGCCCCCCTGATTTCCTGGGCGGACGCGGTGGTCTTGACCCGCCCGAACGTGGAACGGGGTGCCGATCCCGCGCAGTGGATTCCATCCCTGAAAAACCCTCCCGCGGCCATCCTGCCCCGCCTGCCGGACGCCATTGCCCACGTCGAATTGCGCCTCAGGCCGGAGGACACGCTGCTTATCACCGGATCGCTGTATATCGTGGGCGAAGCGGCCGCCTACTTCGAAGGACGCACCCCCTCGCTTCCGAGAGGATAGCCGATGCCATCTGGGAGGGGATTATGCCGTGGATGGAGGGCGTTCTGCCTGTTCGTTTTCCCGCTTCTTCCCGGCATTGTCCACGCACAATTGTCTCCGGAGATGCAGGAGGCGCCGATTCATCTGACGGCGGACCGGCTGGAGCATCGGGCGGACGTCTATGATGCCGAGGGATCCGTCGTTGTCACGCAGGGACCTTTGCGCCTTTCGACCGATCGGCTTCGCTTCGACGCACGAAGCGGGGATATGGAGATTCGCGGGGGGCTGCAACTGACGGAGGGGGAGAATCGTCTTTCCGCCGAGGAGGCCGATCTGAATCTCCACACACAGCGGGGCTGGCTGACACAGGGGCATCTGTTTCTGGCACGGGAGCACTATTTTCTGGAAGGGGAACGGATCGAGCGGCTGGGGCCGGATCGCTATCTCCTCCAGACCGCCTCGTTCACCCCCTGCGACTGCGATCCGGACTGGCAAATTCGGGCGCGGCAGTTGCGCCTGGACGCGGATCGTCTGGTGGCGCGGGGGGTGCGCTTCCGGGCGGGCGGCCTGCCGGTCCTCTATCTCCCTTATTTCGCCTATCCCACCCAGGCCCGTGCCACGGGGTTCCTGACCCCCCATCTGGGCTACAGCTCTCGGGACGGTTTTCGATATCGGCAGGACTTCTTTCTCACGATCGGGCCGAGTCGGGATGCGACCTTTTCCTGGAACGATCGCGGTGCGACGGGCCGGGGAGGGGGGATCGAATATCGCTATCGGCTGTCAGAGCGGGATGGCGGGGAGATGCAAGTGGACTTTCTGCGCGACGACGAACAACAAACCGACCGGCTCGACCTGCTCTATCGGCACACCCAGCAGTTCGGCCAGCAGACGCGGCTGATGCTGGATTTGCGGTATCTTCATCCGCGCGACAACCTGCGCATCCTGGGCGACGACGTGGCGCAACGTAGTCGCACCTCCATCCTCTCCGACGCGGTTTTGAGCTATCACGGGGAGCGGGTTGCGGCCTATTTGCTCGCGCAATACGCGGCGGACATAAACGACCGGAATCGAGATTTGGCCCGACTTCCGGAGATCGGTCTGCAACTCCCTTCGCGCCCGGTGGGACCGCTTCGGGGCCGGTTCGACGGCCGCATCGCACGATTTTTTCGGCCCGCCGAGGCTGGTGTACGGGGCACACGGATAGACCTCTATCCACACGTTTCGAAACCGATTACGTGGGGGGGGATCTGGACCCCCTGGGTCGGGTTGCGCGCGGTGGGGTACCACGCCCAGACGGATGGCACCTCCCTCACCCGAAACATTGTCCCGGCGGGTCTCCATTGGGAGACGCGGCTTACTCGCCGTGGGGCGCGGTCTCTGCATGAGGTGACGCCGATGCTCCGATACGGATATATCGCCGCAGAGGAGGCCGACGTGCCGCAGTATGACGATCTGGACCGGATTGCGGATCGCAACGCGCTGACGGCCGTGCTGGAACAACGGTGGTTGGCGGCGGACGCGACCGAACGCGGATGGCTCCGCCTAAGCCGCAGTTATCACCTTCGGCCCCATCACGGGCCTTCCGATCTGCGCGGGGAGATGCGCGTCTCTCCGCGGCCCGGTTTCTGGTTGGAAGTGGACTCTTTTTTCGGGACAAATCGAATGGCGCTCTGGAACGCCGACCTGCGTCTGAATGCCCGATCCGACTTCGATCTGTCCCTGGGGCATCGTTACGCGCGGGAGGGGACGATCCCAAAACGGGGCGATCTTTTCGATCCGCTCTATTTGGGGGATTCCGCACCGACCCCGCGCGTTTCGCACCTCACCTACCAAGTCGCGCTGGATGTCGGTCCGGGCGTGCGCGTCAGCAGCCGGGCCGATCTGGATATGGATCAGGGGACCTTTCCCGAAAGAAAGTATGCCCTCCAGTACGATCAAGCCTGCTGGGGGATGACATTCACCTACACGGACCTCCCGGACCGTAACGTCTTCTCCTTCTCCGTCCGCCTGAAAGGCCTGGGCGAGCGTACATCCACGCTTCCGGAGTAGATCGCAAGGTGCCCTGTATCCTGACTCCGGGCGTCAGTCCGGTTCGTTCCGGCTGTACTTTCTGGACAAGGTCCGGACATGGGAGAGCGCCAATTCCGGCGTTGTCAGGGAATTCGGAAACGCGCGATACAGGGCCTCCGCAATGTGCGAAAGCGACGCCTGCCCGTCCATCCGATTCAGGACGAATAGATCCATCCGGCCCGCTTCATCCAGGCTTGGAATATGCTCCGGCACCCCTTTGCGAAGGTGCGCGAGGGAGATCGGGGTGCCGTAGAATGTGGATTGCCGAAAATCGGCCAGGACGCGCGCACCCTGTTCCGTCACGCAACTGTCCCAGCGCCAAACGTAGTCGTTATCCACGAGAGACGCATCCAGCGCAACGGAGACGGAATCCCCCGCTTGGAGCGGAACGGGTGTTTGCCAGGGGAAAAATCCGCTGCCGTACACCTTCGCGCATTCCGCGCTGTCTGGACGATTCGAAAAGCCGACGTCGTCGGTCAGCATCGCATCGAACCCGATGATCAGGCCATGCGCCAGACCGGGTCGGGTGACGGTTTGAGTAAACTTTCCCGCGACGTGCGGACGCTGGATCGTGGCGTAATCCAGGCGGGCCCATACTTGGGGTTCCGTCAACAACGTCGCCTTTCGGACCTCCGCCCCGGTCATCCACATATTCAGGGCCATCTGGCGGATATACGACATATCCAGGCCATCCGGCCGATCCGACCAGGGCCCGACACACTTCTCGTACAGCTCCGGTGACGACACGACGGCGCACCAGAGCAGGTCGCGTTTCGGAATGAGCGTGCCGCCCGGGGCCAGCAATCGCGCGCGCGCGTCAATAATCGTGGGGATGTGTCGGTCGAACAGGGGGAGTTGACCGCGCAGATCGGAAACGATCAAATCCGCCGGATGGGGAAGGGAGATGTCGGTCGAATTTTTTTGAATGAACTCGATCCGCCCGGACAAGCCGTTGTCCGCCGCAACCTTCCGCGCCACGGAAACTGCAGGGTTGGGTTCAATGGCATACACCCGTCGCGCGCCAAGCTGACAGGCCAGCAAGGCAAAAATGCCGGTGCCCGTGCCGATATCCAGGACCACCGAATCGGGGGTCACGGACGCCGCAAGGGCCGCGCGGTAGGCACGCATCCGCACCCGATCCAACAACATTTCTCCGTAGTGCCCAATCGTATAACGCATGGCGATATTCCCCTCTCCAGGCCGGAAAAGCTTAAAGGTACGGAAGACTGACGCCGGGAGTGTATCATATTCTGCGGTGGCCCTCTCAATGTCTGACGGTCACAAAATATCGTTCAATGATCTTGACACATGCAGTCAGAGTTCATACATTACGGCCTCTATTCCCACGAACGGTGATGAAGCGTTCGTGAAAGAGGTGCTGGCGAGATGCTGGCATGGGGTTGGGGGGAGATCGGTTCCGAATTTGCCATGATGAAATCCGTTTTCGTCTCGCGCCTGGGTGCGCGATGGATCGTTCTGCTCCCGTTGTTGAACCTCCTGTTGTCGAACCTGCCGTTGTATGCCCAGGAGGGCGCTGAAGCGCGTCCCTCGTCACAAGACACGATTGAGAGGTCGGCGGATGGGCGAGGCACACCGCCCTCCGCAGGAGCGCCCTCCGCAGGAGCAGGGGCGCGTTTTTCGCTGCGGGACGCCATCGAAATGGCCGTACAAAACAACCCCGAGATTGCGGCCGCGTCGGAAAGCGTTCGGGCGTTCAAGTGGGCTGCGGCAGCGGCCGCCACCACCTTCGATCCGACCGTTTACCTGGACGTTCGGGCCGATCGCTCCATGCGCGCAGCCGCCTCCATTTTCGAAACCGACCTGATCGGCGCGGACAGCCGTATCACGCAAAATGCGCAGCACATCAAAGCCGGTTTCAAACGCCGTTTCCTCTGGGGGGGCGAATATGACCTGGCACTCCGACAGGACCGATCGAGCGACTCCCTTCAGGAAGAAAACCCCACGTTCAGCGGCGATCTTTCCCTGACCGTCACACAACCGCTGTTGCGCGGCTTCGGACGCGACATTGCGGATGTGCCTCGCCGGATGGCCGAGATACAGCACCGAGGGGCCTTCGCCGATTTCCAGGTGCAGTGGTCGGAGGTGATCTTGTCCGTCGCCAATACCTACTGGCGGCTGGTCTTTGCGCGAGAAAATCTGGAGATACAGAAGCAACGCCTGACGTCGGCGCGACAGTTGATCGACATCAACCGAACGAAGGTTGAACTGGGATTGCTTGCGCCCATCGAGGTGCTGGTGGCCGAGGCAGGGATGGCTTCCCGCGAGGAGGCGGTTGTCGTTTCGGAGGCGGAGCTGGCCGCCGAGGAGGAACGGATGCGGTTGCTTCTGAACGATCCGTCCTTCCTGCCACGTCCCACCGACACGCCGATGACGATGGAGACAACCCTGAACGAAGGGTCTCTTTTGGAACAAGCCATTTCACGACGTCCCGAAGTGCAAAAGCAGCGGCTGATTGTGGAACAGGAGGCCGTCTCCGTACGACAGGCCGGTCATCAGCGGCTTCCCGCGTTAGATCTGGTTGCCGCAGCCGGACCGAGCGGATTGGACACGACCTATGGAAAGTCACTTTCGCAGCTGTTTTCAGGCGATTCCTATCGCTGGGATATCGGACTCCTTTTCTCGTATCCATTGGGGAATCGCGCGGCCCTGGCCCAGCTTGAACAGGAGACCGCGCAATGGAAATCGGCGCAGCGTCTGCGCGAGAAGGTCGTGCGGCAGGTCACGCTGGAAGTGCGGGAAGGATTGCGCAGGATCCGCACCGACCTGACGCGGATCGAAACCACGCGCCGGGCGCTCGATCTTGCGCAAAAAAAACTCTCTGCGGCCGATGAACGTTTTTCCTTCGGGCTTCTTACCAGTCAGGACCTTCTGGCGTTCCAGGACGATCTGGCCGATGCGCGGGGCCGTGCGCTCAAGGCGGTCATCGATTACAACCAGTCGCTCATCTACCTGGAATCGGTGACCGGCGCCCTGCCGGATCGTGTCGGTCGCGTGGAGGCCCCTTGAAAAAGACGCTCATCGTTTTACTGCTGGTGGCGGCTGCCGTGGCCTATGGCGTCAAGGCGCGGCCGCGGAATCCGCCGGTCATCGAGCGTTCTGCGGTCTCGGTCAAACGGGGAGACGTCATCGTCAGGGCGACGGAGACCGGCTCTTTGGAGCCAGTCAATATCGTGGAGATCAAGTCGGAACAGGCCGGCGAGATCAAGACACTGCACGTGCGCGCCGGCGACGCAATACAGACCGGACAACCCCTGGCCACCCTTCAACAGGAATCCAACCAGGCCCGGCAGGTGGCGGAAGCGCGCGCGGCCATCGAACAGGAACAACTCAATTGGGATGAGGCGCAGCGCGAGAAGGCGCGTGTGGCGAGGCTGTTCGAGAAGGGTTTTGTGGCGCGCGTCGAGTTGGAACGCGCGCAGAAAGCCGAGGAGAATGCCCATATCCGTTACGATCTGGCGAGGCGCCAGTTGCTTCTGACGTTGGGGGGAGACGCGGCGCGCTTCGAGGCGTCACTCTCTCGAAACCTGGCCTATCCTGACCTGGAAGAGTTCGTCCTGCCGTCGCCGTTGTCCGGGACGGTGATCGAGGTGATGGTGTCCGAAGGAGAGATCGTCTCTTCCGGCACGTCCGCCGTGAGCGGCGGGACCCCGCTCATGCGCATTGCGGACCTCTCCCGGATGTGGGTGAAGACGAAAATCAACGAGGTCAATGTCGGTCAGCTCAAGGTGGAGCAGCGCGCGGAGGTCCGTCTGGATGCAATTCCGGACAAGGTATACGAGGGGACGGTGATGAAGATCGCGCCGAAGGGGGAGACACTCGAAAATGTCGTGACCTATGAGGTTATGATCGGTCTGAACGACTCCGATGCGCGCCTGAGGCCCTCCATGACCGCCAACGTGGATATTGTCACCGATCTGGCGCGCGATGTCCTTTATCTGCCGCGCGCGGCCGTGGCGCGAACCGAAGGGGAGGCGACCGTCACCCTGCGCACGCCCACGGGCGAGACGCGCGTCCAATCCGTACGGACGGGCATTCAGAACGAAACCGTGTTGGTGATTCTGGAGGGACTTTCGGAGGGGGACAGCGTGTTGCTGCCGGAGCCGGAAAAGAAGAAAGAAGATGAGAAGTAGCGGACCGGCGCCGATCGAGCAGCCGTCTATCTCCACGCCACGGCTCCACGCCACGGCCCTACACTGCGGACATTTTACGATCCAGGCTGCGGTATTGAACCGCCTCGGCCACATCCGCCGTTTCGATCTCTGCCCGCTGCGCAAGATCGGCAATCGAACGGGCGACTTTGAGCACACGGGTATACGCACGCGCGGAAAGACCCAGCTTGTCCATGGCCGATTCCAGTAGTTTTCGGGCCGGTTCTCCGATTTTACAGATTTTTTTGATGTGTCGTGGACGCAATTGGGCGTTGCAGCGGACACCCTCCCCCTTGTAGCGCTCCGACTGAAACAAGCGAGCGGCCAACACCCGCTCCCGCATCGCCTCGGAGTTTTCCTCCCGCGTCGAAAGGGTCAAGTCTCGAAAGGGGACGGCGGGGACCTCGATGTGCAGATCGATCCGGTCCAGCAACGGCCCGGAAATACGGGAACGGTAGCGTTGAATCGCCATCGGCGTGCAGACGCAATTGCGCGTCGGATCGGAAAGATGTCCACACGGACAGGGATTCATGGCCGACAGCAGAACGAACCGGGCGGGAAAAGTCAGCGAAGCGGTGGCCCGCGCAATGGTCACGACGCCCTCCTCCAGGGGTTGTCGCAGGACTTCCAGGACATTTCGGCGAAACTCCGGCAACTCGTCCAAAAACAGCACCCCATTGTGCGCCAGGCTGACCTCGCCGGGTCGGGGCACCGGGCCACCGCCGATGAGACCGGCATCCGAAATCGTGTGATGGGGCGCGCGAAACGGGCGTGTCACGATCAAGGGGCTTGCGAGACAACCCAGGGCGCTGTGCACCTGCGTGGTTTCCAGCGATTCTTCAAAACACATCGGGGGAAGAATGGTGGGGAAGCGCCTGGCCAGCATCGTCTTACCCGACCCCGGAGGGCCCACCATCAGGAGGTTGTGACCCCCCGCCGCTGCAATCTCCAGCGCCCGTTTTGCGTGGGCCTGCCCCCGAACGTCGCAAAAATCATCCACGAATGAAGCGGATTCCGGGGTCTGACGCGAGAGATCGGCGCGAATCGGGTGGAGGGTTTCCTGGCCATTGAAAAAGGCCACCACCTGTGGCAAGGTTTCGATCCCCAGGACCTCGATGCCGTCCACAACGGACGCCTCGGCGCCGTTTTCGGAGGGGACCAGGATGCCGCGCATCCCGCTCTTTTTCGCCAGAATGGCCATCGGGAGCGCCCCCCTCACGGGCTTGACCCGTCCATCCAGCGAGAGCTCTCCCACAATCAGGTAGTGCGCAAGACGATCGCCACCCACGACGCCGTCCGCTGCCAACACCCCCAACGCCATCGGAAGGTCAAAGGCCGCCCCTTCTTTTTTGAGGTCGGCGGGGGCCAGATTGATCGTGATTTTTTTGACGGGACATTGGAAGCCGCTATTCTTCAGGGCGGCGCGCAGGCGGTCTTTGCTCTCTCTGACGGCCAGGTCGGGGAGACCGACAATGGACAGGTAGGGGAGCCCTTGTGAGAGATCGATTTCGACTTCGATCCGATGCGCTTCAATCCCGTATAACGCCGCGCTGAATATCCTGGAGAGCGACATTGGGCTTCCCGTCGGACTTTACTGAAGGCGGTTTGGACCCCTCCATTGGGAGGGCCAACGGTTCCGTCAGGACACCGCATGGGATGGGTCATGGGACGGGCCGCCGGAAATTAGGATGGTGTGTTTCTTAAAAACGAGGGGGTCCCGTTTTGACTGTTTTCTTCAATCCAGCGATAGAGGCCGGGTTGCAGGCCGAAGTGGAGATCGGGTGCGAACTGGACCCCATAGGAACTCCCCTCCGGACGGCGGTGAACGACGACAACGCGCCCGCTCACCATTTCCTGGAAGGTATTCCCGGCGTAACTGCCGGAAATCCGGAGATTGACGCGGTGTCCCAGGCTCAACGCCTTTTCGGCGTAGAGGTGCAAACCGCCCATGCTGACGTTGCTGATCGTTACCGACACGGGGGGTGTCTCCGTCGTCAGCTCGGCCGTTCCAACGAACGGAATGCGGCGATATTTTCTTTTCTGCTGCATCGTGTCGGCAGTATAACAAAACGGACTGCAATGCACAATGGCCGTTGGAGGGGTAATGGTGGGAGGGAAGATGACGCGGCAGGAAGCGGTATCGGCGTTGGCGTTTGAGCGAGCACGACCTTGACTTATGCCGCCCCCCCCGATAGATTCAGGCGTCTGACGCGCGGGAGGCACTTTGGGAGCGATCACGTCATTTGAACAAAACGGGTGGTTTGGTCTAAACCGGCCGGACGCGATGTCTCCCGATATTGCAATCGTCGGTATTCCGTATGATGGCGCGGTCTGTTACCGGCGTGGCGCGGCGCTGGGGCCGGATCGCATACGTGAAGTCTCGGCGCAGATTCCTCCGGTGATCGAAACCGGCGAAGTGCTGGATCGCCTCCTCATCCGTGACGCGGGGAACCTCCCGTTTGGCACCGACTTCGCGGCCTCATTCTCCCAGATCGAGGACGAAATCGCGCGCCATGCGGCGACCGCTTTCGTGTTGACGTTGGGGGGGGACCATTCGATTGCCATTCCCGTACATCGCGCCTTTGGGAGGGTGGCCTCGCGGCCGATCGGGCTGATCTACATTGACGCGCACACCGATCTCTCCGATCGCTTCGACGGCTCCCCCTATTCCCACGCCTGTCCGCTGCGCCGCACCCTGGAGACGGCGCGATTCTCTCCCGAAAATACCCTTCTGGTGGCCACCCGCTGTTTCGAACGGGCCGGGTTGGAATATATCCGGGAACATCGGATGACGGTGTTTTCTGCAGACGACATTGCGCAACGCGGCATGCAGGCGGTGGGTCGGGACATCCTCGCGCAGTGCGATGGTCTGTCGAACGTCTATCTCTCCGTTGACATTGACGCCCTGGACCCGGCCTATGCCCCCGGCACCGGCATTCCGGACGCGGGCGGGATCAGCACCCGCGAATTGATCGCCCTCCTCCGGATGTTACACCCGCTGCCGGTGATTGGCGCGGACCTCGTGGAAGTCGCGCCCCCTTTGGACCACGCCGACATCACCAGTTTTGCCGCGGTCAAACTGATCATGGAGCTCTTCGGGCTCGTGCAGAGAAGGAAATTACGGCAGCAACTTTCCAGGGTGCGCTAACGATGAAAAAGAAACAGGTCGCCCCGCCCGGTACGCGGGCGCAAGCGTGGATCGCACGGGATCGGGCGGTGCTCTCCCCCTCTTATACGCGTCAGTACCCGCTGGTGGTGAAATCGGCCAAGGGGGTCGTTGTGACCGACGTGGACGGACACCGCTTTCTGGACTTTACGTCTGGCATTGCCGTGACGGCTACGGGGCATTGCCACCCCAAAGTCGTTTCCGCCATTACGGCGCAGGCCAAACAGTTCATCCATTTGTCGGGTACCGATTTTTATTATCCGCAGGAGATTCTTCTGGCAGAACGTCTGGCCGCCATCGCGCCGGGGGGATCGGACAAAAAAGTCTTTCTGACCAACTCCGGCACCGAGGCGATCGAAGCCGCGATGAAACTGGCGCGCTATTGGAGCAAGCGTCCGTATTACATGGCGTTTCTGGGCGGGTTTCATGGCCGGAGCATGGGGGCGCTCTCCCTGACGGCCAGCAAGGCGATCCATCGGAAGGGCTTCGCGCCGCTGCTGTCGTCGGTGATTCATGCCCCCTATCCGAATCCGTATCGTCCGCCGGCGGGCGTCGCGCCGGATGCGTGCGATCGCTACACGCTGCATTGGATTCGGGAAGTGGCGTTTCGGCATTTGGTGTCGCCGGAAGAGGTGGCCGCGATTTTTGTGGAACCGATCCAGGGAGAGGGGGGATATATCGTGCCGCCGCCCCGTTTTCTGTCCGACCTTTCCGCCCTGGCGCGTGAATTCGGCATCCTCCTGATTGTGGACGAAATCCAGAGCGGCATGGGCAGAACGGGCCGGATGTTCGCCTGCGAACATTTCGGTGTCGCGCCCGATATTCTGACCGTGGCCAAGGGGATTGCCTCCGGACTGCCGCTGGGCGGGATGATCGCCGACGGTGCCCTGATGAATTGGGAGCCGGGGGCGCATGGGAACACGTTCGGGGGAAACCCCGTGGCCTGCCAGGCGGCGCTGGCGACGATCGATTTGTTGGAAGGGGGCCTGATCCAAAATGCCGAGGCGGTGGGATCACGGATGCTGACCCGGCTGCGCGCCATGCAAAAGCGATATGAGTTGATCGGGGACGTGCGGGGCATGGGCCTGATGATCGGCGTCGAGTGTGTCCGGAATCGGGAAACCAAGGAGATGGCGATTCCGGAGCGCAACCGGATCATCCAACGCTGTTTCGAGATGGGCCTGCTGATTCTAGGCTGCGGTCAAAATGTGATTCGGTTCGCCCCACCACTGACCCTGCGGCCACGGGAGGCCGATCGGGGGCTCGATATTTTCGAGGCGGCACTGGCCGAACTGACGCACGGGGAATAGAGTCTTTTGCGAGGTGACGATGGTCACGACGTGGGATTGGAGTGGCGCGCGATGGTGGAAATTCGACTTCCACACCCACACGCCAAAATCGGATGACTACGCAGCGAAAGCACTATCGGCGCAAGATTGGGTACTGAACTACATGCGTGCGGGGTTGGACTGTGTTGCGATCACGGACCACAACTCCGGCGAATGGATTGACGAACTGAAAAAGGCGGAGGCTGCCCTCGCAGAGGAGAAACACGCGGAGTACCGCAAGCTCTACCTCTTTCCCGGAGTCGAATTGTCCGTAAACGGGGGATTCCACGTTCTCGCAATTCTCGATTCCTTCAAAACGTCGCACGATATTGCCGGGCTGATCGGCGCGTGCGGCTATCACGGGACACCGGGAACGAGTGACGCCGTCACAGAAAAATCATTCGTGCAAGTCGTTGACGAGATCGTGAAATTGGGCGGCATTGCCATTCCAGCACATGTCGATCAGCCCAGTGGGTTGTTCAAACTTCAGGGAAACACACTGGAGCAGGCGGTTCGGTGTGAGCACGTTTTTGCCATGGAGGTGGTCAATCCGAACGTCGGGAAACCGCAGATTTACACCAACGCAAAGCTGTCATGGACGGAGGTTCTTGGTTCGGACGCGCACCATCCATCCGGCAGCACAGGACAACAATATCCCGGCAGCCGATTCACTTGGGTAAAGATGGGAACGCCCAGCATCGAGGGACTGCGATTGGCGCTTCTCGACGGGCCGCTGTCGGTCTCGCGCTCCGATGCGACGACGGGCAATCCCAATGACCATGCCGAAATGGTTATTGAGTCCGTTGAAATATCGAAGGCGCGTTATATGGGCAGGAAGAAGCCTTACGAGCTGCGCTTGAACCCGTGGATGAACGCGGTCATCGGTGGACGAGGAACGGGAAAATCTACCTTAGTCGAGTTTCTACGCTTGGTCTTGCGGCGGGAAGAGGAGTTAGAGGCGTTAACGGATGTTGTACTGAAATCCGACTTTGAGAAATACAAAACCGTTGATGCAGACCGAGGCGAAAGTGGCTTGTTAACCCAAGATGCTGAAATCCGTGTCGTGTATCGGAAAGGTGGCGTTTCCTATCGTATCCAATGGAGTCCGAGCGGATTGTTGGACCCAATTCAGAGACAGACCGCGAACGGATGGGTTCGGGACGAAGGGGATATCCGCCAACGATTCCCTGTCCGGATGTACAGTCAGAAGCAGGTGTTTCAACTGGCCAGCACTCCGCTCGCCTTGCTGCATATCATCAACGACGCTCCCGAGCTGGATTATGCGTCCTGGAAAAAGAGTCTGAACGCCCAAGAAAGCCAGTACCTCTCATTGCGAGCCAAGATTCGAGAGATCGAAACGGGGTTGGCGGAGGAATCACGGCTCAAAGGTGAACTGGAAGACGTAAAACGTAAACTTGTGGTGTTTGAGCAGTCGGGACATGCAGACATCCTCAAGACCCTTCAAAAGAGGCGTCGGCAGCTTCAGGCGGTCGAAGCGTGGGAGGAGCGATTAGGCAACGGGGGACACCGCTTGCGTGAAATGGCTGAAGAAATAAGCCCAGAAACATTGGACGATGCGACTTTCGACCGGGCCGAGACGGAAGACGCCCGTCTACTTGAATTGGCTCGGGATGTCCACGAATCAATTGGCAAGATCGCCGGACAAATCAAGGAGTTGGCCAGGCAGTCGGACACGGTTCTTGTAGAGTGGCGCGGAAAGAAGGACGGATCCTCATGGAAGGCGGCGGTAGATACCGCCACGGGTGACTACGAAAGCCTGCTAAAACGATTAACGGACGAAGGGGTGGCCGACCCATCGGGATATGGTCTCCTCGTCCAACGCCGTCAAGTGATCGAAAAACAACTGGGTGAGTTGGAGGAACGTAAAAAACAAAGCGTGATCCTGAAAATACAGGCGGACGGTGTGTTGGAGTGTGTCGCCGTGCTGCGACAAGCAATTACACGTAAACGAGGGGAGTTTCTGGACAAAGTGCTCAAAGACAATCGGTATGTTCGGATATCCGTTGTTCCCTATGGCTCAAAGGAAACGGTCGAGACAGAATTGCGTCGTTTAATTCAACGAGATTCTGGGGGGTTCGAGAAGGATATTGGCAGACCGGAGCCGGATGGCGAAGGTTTGCTTGGCAAGATTTACAAGAATAATCCGACTGACGCCGAGCTGGAAAAGAGATTGGTCGCCCTGAAGCACAACCTCCGAGAAATCGCGTGTAACCCGCAGCAAGCCGACGTTTCTGATCGGCGTTTTGCAGTGCACGTTTCCAAACTTTCACCCGAGACATTGGATCGGCTGGACCTCTGGTTTCCGGATGACTCCCTGAAGATCGAGTACAGCACATCTGCGGACCAGGGGGTATTCCGTCCCATTCACGAAGGATCGCCGGGCCAAAAGACAGCTGCTCTGCTGGCCTTCCTGCTTTCCTACGGGGAGGAACCACTTATTCTGGATCAACCGGAAGACGACCTCGACAACCACTTAATTTACGATTTGATCGTCACCCAACTGCGCGACGTCAAACGACGCCGACAGGTGATCGTCGTCACGCACAACGCAAACATTGTCGTGAACGGCGACGCCGAGTACGTGGTCGCCCTGACCGCACGTGGCAGACAATCTCAAGTGGAGGCAGACGGTTCCCTTCAGGACAAGGCCGTTCGGCAGACCATCTGCAACGTCATGGAAGGGGGAGAAAAGGCGTTTGAGCAACGCTACCGCCGCATTGCATTGGAGGGGCGACATGTACGATAGCCCAGAGGCATTACTCCGACAGATTCGTTTGGGAGAAGACACGTCGCTCGAGTTAAAGGCCGTTTACTTCAAGGGCGACCGAGTTTCCGATCCCAAGAAGGAAAGCCTTGCCGACGAAATCGCGGCCATTGCCAACGCGCACGACGGCGTCCTGGTTTTTGGTGTCAACGACAAGACGCGGGAGATCGACGGCATTCCCGTGGAGAAACTGGAGTCGGTGGAACGTTACGTTTTTGAGGCTTGTACTGACAGCATCAAGCCATCCGTGATGTTTCGCTCATTTCGCATGGAAATACCCGATAGCGCCGGGACGCCCCGGGCCATTCTCAAGGTGGAGATCCCCCGCAGTCTCTTTGTTCACAAAAGTCCCGGCGGCTACTTCTCCCGTCAAGGGAGTTCGAAGCGTGAGATGCCGTCGGACTATCTTGTGCGATTGCTCCAGCAGCGTAGCCAAGCCCGGTTAATCCGCTTCGAGGAGCAAGTCGTTCCCGGAACAAGCCCAACCGATTTGTCCGAGACGCTTTGGCGGCGGTACACCACGCGCTCTGCAGAACCCGCTGACATTGTGCTTCTGAAGCGTAATCTCTTGTCGAAAGAAGAGAATGGGGACATTCGATGCTCGGTCGCTGGAATTTTATTGTGCTGTGAAAACCCAGAACGATTTCTGTCGAGCGCGTTTATCGCAGCCGTTCGTTATCGAGGCACGCGACAGGATTCGAATTATCAAATGGATGCGCAAACGATCGTCGGCCCGCTCGACGCGCAAATCCATCAGGCCATGCTGTTTCTTGCGCGGAATCAGTCCGTGACCGCGATCAAGGTGCCTCATCGCGTCGAGACCCCACAATTCAGCAAACGCGCAGTCTTCGAAGCCATCGTCAACGCCGTCGCCCACCGCGACTACTCTATTGCAGGGTCGAAGATCCGGTTTTTCATGTTCGACGACCGGCTCGAAATCTATTCCCCCGGCGCACTGCCGAACACCCTAACCGTCGAGAGTCTGGCGCTCCGGCAGGCGACCCGGAATGAACTGATTACGAGTTTACTGGCGGAGACCCCTATTGCCGAAGCCGTTGGTAACGTTGGACGATCCTCCTTCATGGAGAAGCGGGGCGACGGGGTTCCCATTATTCTCCGTGAGAGTACAGAGTTGAGCGGTCAAGAGCCGAAATATCGGCTGATCGATGATAGCGAATTGCTTCTGACTATTTGGGCGGCAAGACAAGGCTCTGTTTCAGAGTGAAGCAAGGCAGCGTTCCACCCTCTTCACCGAGGCAATGCGGGGCGTTGACATGGATTCTGGGGGGCTTGTATGATGCTGCTGGATGCAACATTGGAGGGGGCTGGATGACGACAACGGAACGGATCGCACCTAAATATCGCGTACTCCCTGGACCGGAGGGGCTGCTGCCTCCCGCTGCGGCGGCAATGGGGGTTGTGCTGCCGGAAGAGGGGGAAGGACTGCTCGAAGGTTCCATCGTGAGCGAAGACGAGGCGATGGCGGCGGCGGCGGTGGCCATGCTCACCCGAAAAAATCCGACCCTCTTTCCCGGGCCGCTCATGCTGTGGGGCTGGACCGAACACACGCGCGAAAAGGCGGCGCCGTTTTTTGAGGTGGCCCACGAGATTCCGGGTGTGCGGATCATCCCCATGCCAGATTATCGCCCCATCTACCCCAAGATCGATCCCGAAGCGGTGATCAACCCTTGCCATCCAAACCTTACCATCTGGCACAACAAAATCGAGGCCTGCGTCCTGATCGGCGTGCATTGCCACTTCGCCAACGTCACGCTCAAAATGATCCGTGCCGGCACCAATTGCTTCACGATCGCCCTTTGTGCCGAGGCGGGTCACGAAGACGCGATGATGTCCGTCCCGAATGTAGACGCCGGCAAGATCGCAAAATTTGCCGAAGCCCTTCGACGGGTCAAGCGAAATGGCATCAGGCCTCTTTACGAGGGACATGGCATTATCCCCTCTGGCTGGGCGCAGATCGCGGGCCTGACCGGCGCCGACATCGAGAAACCGCAGGAAGAGATGATCCATGCCGGGCTTTCGCACGACCTCGAACGGGGTCTCGACGAAAACGAGGAGTAGGGGCGTACTCTGTTGTCTGATCGCCCGATGGGTGCCCCCGTTGCAGGGATGCTATGAACGCGCGGAGTGCGCAACGGACGAATTCCCCGCAGATTGCAAAGGAGAAGGAAGATGAGCGAAGCGTTGGTCGAAGAGGTTAAGACGAATCCGCAGGGGGATGTTATCACGGTGGCAGCGCCGGTAACCAAGGAAGCGAAGAAAGGGGCGGCTGCGCAGCGGGTCGTGGATCCCGACTATTTGATTCTCAAGGCCCCGCGCGAGAAGACGTTCATCACCGGCAGCGAGGCGGCCAAAGAGGCCATTCGCCGCGCCAATGTGGATATTGCCATCTCCTATCCCATCACGCCGCAGAGCGAAACGATGCAGCAGGTGGGCTATCTTTACGCCGAGGGCTACATTAAGGATTACTACCGGGGCGAAGAGGAGTACGGCGTGATGTCGGCTATCGCGGGGGCGTCGCGGTCGGGGGCGCGTTGCCTGACGGCGACTGCGGGACCGGGTCTTATGCGCGGTTTGGAGGTGATCGCTTCGTGGCCGGGAGGGCGGCTCCCCACCATGCTGCTGATTATGTGCCGCGTGATCAACGCGCCGCTGGCGATCCAACCCGACAACATCGAGCTGTCGTACATGCTCAACACCGGCTGTCTCCTGCTTCATGCCGAAAATCAGCAGGATTTTTTCGATTACCCGCTGATTGGCTACATGGTGGGCGAAAAGCCGGAGGTGACGTTACCGGTGGCGGTGGCCGTGGACGGCTTCTTCGTGACCCACGCGCGTGGATGGGTTCGGCTGCCGGAGGCGGGGATCAAACTGCCGCCACGCACCTGCTATCACGAAGCGGTTCCGATGATGGACAACGAAAATCCCCCTATCCGGATTTCCCGCGATGCCCCGATTCAGAAGTCCAACTTCATCTCCTATCAGATGCATGCCTCCTGGCAGCAGGAGGTCTGGGCGGCGGCGGAACGCGCCCGAAAGTGGCTGGACCGCTGGTTGGGTGGGCTGATCGAGGTAGTCAATCCGACGGCCCGCACCATGATCGTGGCCTCTGGCGCGGCCGTGTCGCAATCCCGCGAGGCGGTGCGCCAGTCGCAGGAGCAGGGAAAGGATGTGGGCCTGATCAAGATCAAGTCCATCCGGCCATTTCCCGCGCAGGAGCTCATCGCGGCGTTGGATCACGCCGAGCGGATCGTCGTCCCCGAATTCAATTACGTCGGCTGGTTGGCCAAAGAGGTCAAGGCCGCGATCCCACGGGCGGATCGCGTGGTGGCGGGCCCGCGGGTGTTTGGCGGCATGTCCATGCCGACAGAGCTGATCATGGAGTATGTCACGGGAACCACGGGTCGGTAATCCAAATTCGGTCATCATAATAAGGAGGTCACCATGTCATTGGCGACGGTTCAGGTTGCACCTGGGTTTAAGAACTATCTTCCACGGGAATATCAGGATCTGGTGGAGGACAGCCAATTTGTCAAAGAGCGGAAGGTCTCGGAAATCGGCTCGTTCAAGGAGCTGGTTGAAGAACATCCGATGTGCGCCGGCTGCGCCATGACGCTGTTCATCCGGACGACGATCGTGGGTCTGCCGAATCCAGAGCACACCATTATCATCGGTACGGCGGGTTGTGGGCGCCTGGTCCTTTCTCAGACGGCGATCCCCTTCATCTACGGCAACTATGGCGACACCAACGCCGTGGCCAGCGGCCTCAAACGCGGTCTTGCCACCCGATTTCCGGACCAGCACAAGGACGTGGTGGTGATGGCTGGCGACGGGGGGCTTGCCGACATCGGGTTTTCGGCGGTGATGCACTCCTGGTTCCGCAAGGAAAAGTTTACGACCATCATGCTCGACAACGAGGTCTACGGCAACACGGGTGGGCAGGAGAGCGGCATGACCCAAAAGGGAATGGTGCTCAAGATGGCCCCCAACGGCAAGAAATTCGAGAAGATGGATATGATGGGTCTGGCCAAAACGGCGGGGGTGGCTTACATTGCCCGCATCGTTCCCACCAATCCGACGAAGGTGGCGGCCACCGTGCGCAAGGCGGTGCTGCTCGCGCGCGAAGTGGGGCCGACCTATATTCAGGCCTACACCTCCTGCAATATCGAATATGCGATCCCCACGCCGAAGGTGATGGACGACGCGCGCGAAGTGGAAAAGGCCCGTTACGGGTTCAGCGAGTACATCAGCGACGAGGCGAAGGAATATTGGGATCACCTGGAAGCCGAACGTCGTAAACTGAAGGCCCCAGCCGCCTCTGCGGCGGAGTGATCGTGAAGCCATTGGGAGTGCGCCCGTGATATGGCAGGAACAGGCGGCGGCTTCACATTACCAGACGGCCGTCGCAGTGTCTAAGGAAATTGCTACAGGCAATATTGCTGAAGGGGTGGCGGGACTGGATGAACTCATAGACGCCGTGGCCCGCTCTGAACGTCGCGCCCTGCGCAGCCATCTGATTCGCCTGATGGCCCATATTATCAAGTGGAAAAACCAGCCCGCGCGGCGTTCCGGGAGTTGGGCCGTTACGATCCTTCAGGCCCGTGAGGAGATCGCGGCGATTCAGGAAGAGGTGCCGAGTCTGACGCGCGAAACGATTTTGGCTCTATGGCCACACTGTTCGGATGCGGCGCGACAGCAGGCGGAAGCCGAGATGGGCCAGATGGGACAGGATGTTGATCTATCGTGGGATGAGGTCTTCAACGTGACCTACAAAGTCACTTCATTGGGATGAGGGAGAGATAAGATGGCGATGGAAACCAGGAGACGGTTCAGCGTTCGGATGGCCGGTATTGGCGGTCAAGGGGTGGTGACAGCGTCGCACATCCTGAGCAACGGCGTCATCATCGGCGGCGGCGAGAGTACACTGGTGCCTTTCTTCGGATCGGAGAAGCGGATGGCGCCGGTGGAGAGTTACGTGCGCATTGCCGCAGACCAGATTTACGAGATCGGAGAAATCATCTACCCGAACGTGATCATGATCTTTCACAGCCAGGTGATTACGCATGGAAAGTCCTACACGATGCCCTTCTATTGGGGGCTCAAGAAGAACGGCGTTGTGCTGATTAACAGCGATGCGCCGGTGCCGATGATTCCGGACCAGGTTCGTGAATTGGAAGAAAACGAGGCGAGGGTCTGCTACATCCCGGCCACGAAAATTGCCTCGGAAGTGGCGGGGACCGATCTTGCGACAAATATGGCGATGTGTGGTGCGATCGCCGGTATTTTGGGCATGCCCGACCTCAAATCGCTGGAGCAGTCGGTGCGCGAGCGGTTCATCGGAAAAGGATTCGTGGTCTCCGGCGGCACCGCCTCGCTCGACAACGTGATCGAACGAAAATTTGCCAAGAAGGCCGAGTTGGTGGCAAAAAACTTCGCCGCCGTCAAGGCCGCGCACGACTACGCAGTGGAGCACGGCTGGGGCACGGGCGATCCCTCTGCCGTTGCGGACGCGGAGCTGGTGGCGGCATAGTCTTCGCGGTTCGTTTGGATTGTCACAAGGAACAAGGAAAAGGAGAGGGTGCATGTACACAGTTGCTGATATTGATGTCGAAATTTGTGGCGCCACGCGGTGCCGTCTGTGCACCCAGTTCTGTCCGGAGTCCAACACCATCCTGTACGATACGGTGCGGGCGACGGCCTATGTCGCGGCCGACCGCTGCAAGGGCTGTGAGATCTGCGTGGGGGTCTGCGACGATCTTGCCAAACATCATGCCATCAAGATGGTTCCGATCAACGAGGTGGAAAACCCCTTCGAGATTCGCAACGTCGGCTTCAAGGACTCTATCGTGGGGATTGGCGGCGTCACGGCGTAACCCTCCGACGATCTTATACCGAAACAGCCGACCTTCGTATGTGCAGAGGGTCGGCTGTTTTGTTTTCGACAACGAAGGTGTCGAGGTGCTCCATGCAGTGCCGAAAGTGCGGGCAGGAGAACGATCCGGACCTTCCTTGGTGCACGAAGTGCCTCGCTGAATTTCCGTCCCAGCACCCTTATCTGGGGTGCCCCGAGTGTCGCCATCGCAACGATCCCGACGCCGTTCATTGCGAGTTGTGCCATGAGCCGCTCCGCCCCGGACAGTCAGAGTGATGGCCCTACGTATTTTCTGGCCGATCCGTCCGGTTCAGGTCATACAATATTCTCAGACCCTCCAGCGTCAGGTTGGGACAGATGCGTGAGATCGTGATACATTCCGGCGCGATCAACTCACAGAGGCCGCCCGTGGCCGTCACGGGTGCATCCTGCCCCATCTCCTTCCAAATCCGTCGCACCATCCCGTCCACCAGACCCACATAGCCCCAAAAAATGCCGGCCTGCATGCCGGTGACCGTATCGGTTCCCAGCACCTGTCCGGGTTTGATGAGGGGGACGCGAGGAAGCTGCGCCGCGCGCGTGAAAAGGGCCTCCGCCGAGGTGGCGAGGCCCGGCGCGATGGCACCCCCCAGGTAGTCGCCCGCCTCGGACAGGGCGCAGAAGGTGGTGGCCGTTCCGAAATCCACGATGACCCTCGGCCCCCCATACAGATGATAGGCCGCCACTGCATTCGCAATCCGGTCGCTGCCCAATTTCCCCGTATATCGCATCCGAAGCGCCATTTTAAGTCGGTGCGTCACGATCAGGGGATTCACTGCAAAGGCGTTTCGAAGGGCGGTTTGAATCGTGTCCGTAAGGGAGGGGACGACGCTGGACAGGATGGCGTGGGCGATGGCTTCCGTCGTGTGCGTGTGGGTCGAGGCCGTCAGTAAACGGGTGTATTCGTCGGCGCTCTTTTGGACATCGGTGGCAAGATGCCACCGTGCGATCAGGCGATCCGATTGAAACAGCCCCAGCGTAATCTGGGTATTTCCAAGGTCAAGGGCCAGGAGCATCTTCCCCGATCTCACGCAGGTGGAGGATGTCGGCCAAGGCGATTTTCCGGATACTTCCGTCTCCCAGTCGGCACCGTAGCGCACCATCCGGCTCGATATCGTCCGCCCACCCTTCAAACGTATTACGCGGGGTACGAACGGAGACCTTCTTCCCCAGCGTTCGGCAGGCGGGCCGGATCGTTTCGATTAAATGGCGGGAAGAACCACGGAGGGCGTCGTACTGTTCGGAAAGGGCGCCCAGCATCTCCTGCGCCAGGGCGCTTCGGTCAATCGGCTTCCCCGCCGCGATTTTCAGGGACGTGGCGATCGGCTGGAGTTCGGGTGGGAACTCGTCCACGTTGACGTTGATCCCGATGCCGACCACCAGCGGTGGCGTCTGTCCGCCGAGGCTGGCCGATTCCAGCAGGATGCCCGCAACTTTCCGGTTTCCCATGACCAGGTCGTTGGGCCATTTGATCTGTACGGTACATTCGGCCACGCGTTGAATCGCCTGTACCAGCGCCACGGCCGTGGCCAGAGAGAAGAGGTGAAAGGTACGTACCGGTTGATGCGGCATCAAAAAAAGGGAACAGTAAAGATTGACCCATTCCGGAGAGAACCAGGAGCGTCCCAGGCGTCCTCGGCCCGCCGTCTGTGACTCGGCAAAGATGGCAACGCCGCCCGGCATGCCCATGCCCGCCATTTCCAGGGCCGTGCGATTGGTCGAGCCGATGCGATCGAAAAAGAGGACCTCCCGGATCCATTCGCGCGCCTTCGGATGCTGCTTGCAGTGCGTCCTGATCGCCTCCATCTCCAGTCCCGGTCCTGCGGACGGCGGTGCGCTTCGCTCACCCAGCGAGGTCGGGTGATCCTGCGGCAAAGCGTCTTTCTCCGTGTCTCGCGTGAGTCCCGCAGATGGCGGTCCTGCGGACGGCGGTGCGCTTCGCTCATCCACCTTGCGTCTCTTGGGCGGCAATGTCCATGCTGATGTCCACGGCGGGCGCCGAGTGGGTTAATGCGCCGATGGAGATCATGTCCACGCCGCACTGGGCCACGGCGGCGACGTTATCCAGATGGATGCCTCCCGACGCCTCAATGGCGATTGAAGGGGCCCGCGTCCGAATCAGGGCGACGGCCCGTTTGATTTCCGGAAGCGCCATGTTATCCAGCATGATAACATCGCAGCCGCTGGCGATGGCCTGTTGAACCTCGATGAGCGTGGTGGTTTCGACTTCCACTTTCAATGGATGGGAAAGCGAGGCGCGTGTTTGGCGCACCGCATTGGGGATGCCGCCGGCCAGGGCAATATGATTGTCTTTAATCAATATCAGATCGCCCAGATGGAATCGGTGGTTCCAGCCGCCACCCAGCAGGACGGCCTCTTTTTCCAGCGCCCGCAGTCCGGGGGTGGTCTTCCGCGTGTCCACGATTTTGGCGGAGGTTCCGGCAATCCGCGCCACAAAACGGTGGGTGTAGGTGGCGATACCGGAGAGATGTTGCAGGAAGTTGAGTGCCGTGCGTTCCCCTTTGAGGAGCGCCCTTCCATCTCCAGTGAGGCGCGCGATGCTGCTTCCCGCAGCCGCAACCTGCCCAGGAGGGACGTTAACCTCCAGGCGGATTTCCGGGTCCAGATTCTGAAAAACGGCTTGGAAGACATGAATGCCCGCGACGACCAGGTCTTCTTTTGCGACGAGCCGTCCCGCAGCCACAATCGGGTGCGGAAAGAGCGTCTCCGTCGTGCGATCGCCATACAGCAGGTCTTCCGCAAGGGCCCGCTGCACCATCTCTTTGAGGAAGAAAGCTTCCATGCCGCCACTCTAGCACGACGTTTCGTCGGGTGTAAATTATGGGGCCATCCGAGGGAGTGAAACAGGGAGTGAAATAGGGAGTGCAAGATGGGGTGGCCCCATATACCGGGTTGTTTGGTGCGGAGGGTTTATGGTATCGTTTGGCGTCGTCGTATGGGGTGGTGAGGAGCCGGCGCGCGGGCTGGATGCGCATGACTTGGAATGTGGTTTGAAATTATCCTGATCGGACTCTTGATCCTGCTGAATGGGTTCTTCTCGGCGGCGGAAATCGCCGTCGTGACGGCCCGGAAGAGCAACATCGAACATCTTTCGGAGCAGGGGGATGGTCGCGCAAAGGTGTTGTTACGGCTCCAGGGCGATCCGGAGCCGTTTTTAGCGACCGTCCAGATCGGCGTCACGCTGCTGGGTTCCGCCGCAGCCGCCTTGGGGGGCGCCGTGGCGGTGGAACGGATCAAGCCCCTGCTGGACTATCTTCCGTTTCTGCGCCACTACAGCGAAGGGATGGCCGTCTCCCTGGTCGTCCTCCTCGTCTCCTATGTTTCCCTGACGTTGGGCGAATTAATCCCCAAATCCCTGGCGCTGCAATACCCGGAACAGATCGCGCTGGGTGTCGCGCGGGTCTTCGACTGGCTGGAACGGCTGCTTCGCCCCTTCGTCAAAACGCTGATGACTTCCGTCCGCTTTATGCTCAAGCCGGTGGGTGGAAAACCGTATCGCGGGCATTTCGTCTCGGAGGAAGAGATCAAGCAGATGCTGAAGGAGGGACGCGACAACGGTGTCTTCGACCAGACGGAACAGGAGCTAATCCACAGCGTCTTCGAGTTTAACGACATCTCCGCAAAAGAAGTGATGGTGGCGCGCCCCAAAATCCATGCGATCCAGATAGACACCCCTTCCCAGACGTTGCTCAAATATGTGACGGAGAACATGTTCTCCCGCTATCCGGTCTATCGGGAGAACCTCAACGATGTCGCCGGCATCGTCTACTTTAAAGACCTGCTGGCGGCCCTGATGCGCAATCGGGCCATCGTGTTGAGCGAACTGCTCCATCCGGCCTATTTTGTGCCGGAGACGATGCAGGTCTCCCGTCTCCTCAAAGAGCTGCAACGGCGGCGCATTCAGATAGCGATCGTCATCAACGAATATGGGAGCGTCGAGGGGCTGGTGACGATGGAAGACCTGGTCGAGGAAATTGTCGGCGAAATCCAGGACGAATACGATATCGAAGAGCGTCCGGTGGAACGCCTCAAGGATGGTTCGTTGTGCGTGGATGCCTCCCTCTCCGTGCGCGATCTGAAAAGCGAGTATGGCCTTGCGGTGCCGGAAGCGGCCAACTACGAAACGCTGGGCGGCTTTGTCCTCTCTCAACTCCAGGATATGCCCAAGGGGGGGGACATCATTCAATATGGCGACTACAAATTTACGATTGTGGATATGGAAGGCCGCAGGATTGCAAAACTGAAAGTGGAAAAGCGGCGCACCGAAGAAGTGGTCCCAAACCCTTAAAGCCGATCGTCAGTCATCCCCTTGCGTACCGCGCTCATTCAACGAAAAACAAACGAAACGGACATCACCCTCTCCGTTGACCTGGACGGGACGGGGGTGCACCAGATTCAGACCCCGTTCCCGTTTCTGGATCATATGCTCTCCGCTTTTTCCAGACATGCTTGCTTCGATTTGACCCTCCACGCAACGGGCGATGTCCATGTGGACGATCACCATACGATCGAGGACATCGGCATCGTATTGGGAGAGGCCCTGAGGGAGTCCTGGGGGGAGAAGCGGGGAATCCGTCGCTTCGGGCACGCAACGATTCCCCTGGATGACGCGCTGGCCGCCGTGACCGTTGATCTTTCGGGGCGTTCCTACCTGGTTTACAACGTCAAAATGCCCAAGCGCGCGATCAAATCCTTCCCGACCGACATGGTTGAACATTTCTTCCGTTCCCTGACCGATCACAGCCGGATCAATCTGCACATCAATCTGCTCTACGGAACCGACGCCCACCATATTCTGGAGGCCATCTTTAAAGGTTTTGGCCGTGCCATGGACGTGGCGACGCAGATCGATCCGCGCGTGGCCGACGCCGTGGCATCCACCAAAGGAACGTTGTAGGGGTTGTGGAATGAACGGGTCAAGTTGGAGCGACGCTTTTCAATCCAGTACGATGTCCTCCGCGCCGCTGCGTGAGTCCGGGTGGATTTGGTGACGAAGATCGTGATCGTGGATTATGGTTCCGGCAATCTGCGAAGTGTACAGATGGGGCTTGCGCGGGCCGGTTTTCAGGCCACGATCAGCCACGATCCGCAGGTGGTTGCCGAGGCCAGTCATTTGATTGTGCCGGGTGTCGGGGCCTTTGCCGATTGCATGCGGAACCTTTCGGACCTCGATCTGCTTTCGCCGATCCGTGACGCGATTCGCGTGGGCAAGCCCTACCTGGGGATTTGTTTGGGCTTCCAAATCCTCTTTACGGAAGGGGCGGAGTTCGGGGCATCCCCCGGCCTGAACCTGGTTTCGGGGAGGGTCGTCCGTTTTCCAGAAGGGCCGCTTAAGGTGCCGCATATGGGGTGGAATCAGATTCGGATCGAAAAGCCGCATCCGGTTTTAGAGGGGGTGCCGGAGGGGGCCCATTTCTACTTCGTCCATTCCTATTATCCGGCCCCGACGGACGACGCCTGGGTGGTCGCCACGACCGAATACGGTGTCCGTTTTCCGTCTGCCATCGGGCGCGACAATCTTTTCGCCTGCCAGTTTCATCCGGAAAAAAGCCAGTCCGTCGGACAGCACCTGCTGGCCAATTTCGCCAGGCTGAAGGCATGATCCCCATCCCTGCAATAGACCTGAAAGGAGGCCGCTGTGTCCGGCTGACACAGGGAGCGATGGACGCGGAGACCGTCTATGCGGACGATCCCCTGTCGGTCGCGCGGCGGTGGGAGGCGGAAGGGGCCGAGCGGCTGCATTTGGTGGACTTGGATGGCGCGGTTGCCGGGGCGGCGGTGCATTTTGACGCGATTGCGGCCATCCTAAAGGGGGTGCGGATTCCGGTCGAGGTTGGAGGGGGCATCCGGAGCATGGAGGCGATCGAGCGGTATCTTTCCGCAGGCGCATCCTGGGTGATCCTGGGGACGTCGGCGCTTCGGAATTTTGCGATGGTGCAGCAAGCGGCGCGGACGTTTCCCGACAGGATCGTCGTGGGGATTGACGTTAAAAAAGGGGCGGTGGCGATTCAGGGTTGGACGGCGCTGCATGCCGATGGTCTGATGGACGTGGCGCTGCGCACGTTGGATGCGGGGGTGTCCAAGTTGATCCTGACCGACATCGAAAAAGACGGGATGTTGGCGGGGCCGAATTTTTCACTCTTTGAAACGGTGGCCGCAGCGGTTAAACTCCCGCTGATCGCATCGGGGGGAATCGCGACGCTCGGACACTTGCAGCAACTTGCGAAGATGCCCGGCATCGAAGGGGCGATCATCGGAAAGGCGCTCTACACCGGGGCCATCTCCCTGCCGGATGCGATCGCAACACTGCGCGGCAAAGGAACGGGGCCATGCTGACGCGGCGGATCATCCCCTGCCTGGACGTTCGGGGGGGGCGGGTGGTGAAGGGGGTCCGTTTTGCCGACCTGACGGATGCCGGAGACCCGGTGGAGGTCGCCAAAATCTACGAGGCGCAGGGGGCGGACGAACTTTGCTTTTTGGATATTACCGCCTCTTCCGAGGGACGGGAAACGCTGATTGATTTGGTGCAACGGACGGCGGATGCCGTCTCGATGCCGCTCACCGTCGGCGGTGGCGTTCGGACGGTTTCGGACGTGCGCAAGTTGCTTGTGGCCGGTGCCGACAAGGTGTCCATCAACACGGCTGCGGTGGAACATCCGGATCTGGTGCGGGAGGCCGCCCTCCGGTTTGGCAGCTCGACGATCGTGGTGGCCATTGACGCAAGACGGGAGGAAGCCGGCTGGCGGGTCTATACGCACGGTGGGAGAAACCGAACGCCCCATGATGCCGTGGCATGGGCGCGGCAGGTTGCGTCCATGGGGGCGGGGGAGATTCTGCTGACCAGCATGGATCGGGACGGCACTACGCAGGGCTATGACCTGGCCCTGACGCGCGCGGTCTCGGAGGCGGTGAAGGTCCCGGTCATTGCCTCCGGCGGTGTCGGTACCTTGGCCCACCTCTATGACGGGCTGACGGTGGGATCGGCCGATGCGGTCCTGGCGGCCTCCATTTTTCACTATCGGACACACTCGATCCCGGAAGCAAAACGGTATCTGGCCGATCGGGGGATTGCGGTGCGGCTCTCATGACGGGAAAGCGGGGGAAGAAAATGGGGGAAGCCGCGGAATGATTCCGGACATTAAATGGGCGGATGGATTGATTCCCGCAGTGATCCAGGATGACAAAACCCGGGAGATCCTGATGCTGGCCTATATGAACGAAGAGGCGCTTTCGAAGACGCTTTCGACGGGGGAAACCCACTTCTACAGCCGATCCAGAAAGAAACTCTGGCGGAAAGGGGAGACTTCGGGGAACATCCAACGGGTCCGGCGGCTCTCCCTGGATTGCGATCGGGATACGCTGCGGGTGGAGGTGGATCAGGTGGGCGTGGCCTGCCATACGGGGCAACGGAGCTGTTTTTTCCAGCCGCTTTCGATGGAACATGAAAATGGGGATCATGAAACCGCAGATCGTGAAACCGCCCCTTCGGAGGCGTCGGGGGGACGGGAGTGGGACATGCTCTATGCCACCATCCTGGCGCGCAAGGCGGAGCCGTCTCCGGACTCTTATACCTCCCGGTTGTTCGAGGGGGGACCAGACCGCATCCTGAAGAAGGTGGCGGAGGAGGCGGGGGAATTTATTATCAGCGCAAAGAATGGTCAAAGAGAGGCCATTGCCCATGAAGCGGCAGACCTCCTCTATCACCTGTTTGTCGCCCTGG
>CAZOFZ010000002.1:0-32922 GCA_964579175.1 uncultured Nitrospirota bacterium
CTGGACTGCGGACTCTCCGGCCTGGACTGGATCACCGAAACGGAGTGTGCGGATCAGGTTCGCATCCTGGCGGATCTCTGCTACTCCAAGCGCTCTTTTCGTCCGGTGCGCTGGGTGTTGGCCGTGCCGCGAGACGCCAAATACGAGACGCCTGCCGACCTGGAGGGAAAGCGCATCTCCACCGAGCTTAAAAAAATCACCGGCGACTGGCTGGCCGAGAAACGGGTGGTTGCGGAAGTGGACTTTTCCTGGGGCGCCACCGAGGCCAAGGTGCCGCACTTTGCCGATGCCATCGTGGAATGCACCGAAACCGGCGCCTCGCTGATCGAAAACGGGCTGCGCATTCTGGACACGGTGTTCGAGTCCACCACGCAGTTCTTCGCAAACAAAGCGCTCTACAAAACGGCCGGCTGGAAGCGGGAAAAACTGGATGCCATCGCACTGTTGCTAAAGAGCTGCCTCAACGCGGACGTGAAGGTGAGCATTCAGGCGCGAATTCCCGAAATCGCGCAATCCGCGCTGACGCGTCTGCTCCCCCCGGATGCAGGCGTTTCATTCTGGCAGGGCCACAACAACGAGACCTTGCTCGAGATCATCGTCAATAAGGAACAGTCGCGCGAACTGATTCCGCTGTTGGCGCGCCAGGGGGCCAGCCGTATTTCCGTCCACGCGCTGGGCCTCCTCTACGACCCAAGCGTAAAATAGAAGGTGGCCCCCTGCCCCACCGCTCCCTCCCCCCAGGCACGTCCCCCGTGGCGGGCGATGATCCGGGAGACAGTCGCCAGGCCAATCCCGGTCCCCTCGAACTCGGAAACCCCGTGCAATCTTTGGAAGGGGGTAAAGAGCTTGTGCGCATATTTCATGTCGAACCCCACTCCGTTATCCCGCACGAAAAAAATATTTCCTCCGCGGGGGTCCGATCTTACGCCGACTTCAATAACGGCTGCGGGCTCTTTTTGCGTATACTTCCACGCATTGCCGATCAGGTTCCCAAGCACAATGCGCATCAATCCCGGATCGGCCTGAACCATCAGACCCTCCGCAATGACTGACGCCACCCGACGGGCGGGATCGCCCATCCGCAGCTCGGAGAGAATATCGCGGGCCGTTTCGGAGAGGTTCCACGGTGTACGGCGTATTTCGGTCCGGGTACTGCGGGAGAGGACGAGAAGATCGTCAATCAGAAGCGACATCTTTTTTGCGGCCCCACGGATCAGCGAGAGATATTCCAGGCTCTCCGGATCGAGACGCCCTTCCGATCGCTGCTGCAAAAAATACCCGAACCCTTCGATGCTTCGCAGCGGCGCGCGCAAATCGTGCGAGACGGAGTAGCTGAATTTCTCGAGTTCCTGATTCAAGGCCTCCGTCTCCGCAACCCGCAGGGCAAGGCTCTCCTTCAAACGGTTCACATCCTCGTATAGCCGGGCATTGCTCAGCGCAACCGAAATTTCGGAACGAAACGTCTCCAGAAAGTCTATTTCCAGAAACGAATAGGACGTCAGCGTCCGCTTCTCTCCCAGAGACAAAAGGGCGATCAGCCCTTCCCGGTCCATGATCGGAAGGAGGATGTCCGCTTTCAAACACTGGAAACAGGAGAGGCCATCGGGATCGTCCAGCACCTCTGTCCGCCGCACAACGCGATCCAGGGTCCGTATCTTCTGGATAAATGGGTGTCCCTTGAAGCATTCGGTCTCCGGCCCTCCGTCACTGCGCGTGGATTGAAAACCACCCATTCCGGCATCCCACAGAAGCAGGTCCACGCTTGAGACGGACAGGGTTTCCCGGAGCGTCTGGTCCACCTTGTTGGCGAACGCATCCATCTGCGTGAGGACCCGTATCTCCTTGAGAAACTGTCCCAGCGCCTCCTGCAAATTATACTTTCTCCGTTGAAAGAGACGGTCAATGCGCGGCTGGAGGAGTCTGGCATACAGGAGGATCGCCGTAAAAAGAAGAATATTCCAAATAAAGAACGCCAAGGGATGTTGCACCCCGAATTTTCCCTGGACAAGCGCCGCCATCACCACGAGCGGAAACAGGGAGGCGATCGAAGTGACGACCCAGAGCAGCGTCCTGTGAAGCACGGTTCGGATGTCCAGGAACTGGTAGGTCCCAATGACATACAGCATAATGATTGGATAGAGTAGAATGCCGAAGTTCCCGTAAGGATAGACGTCTATTCCGAAGTGCGGGAGGTAACAGAGCGACCCCGTGGCATACGCCGGCACGAAGGCAAACAGGATCCATCTTGCCTCCCTTCGTTTTTGCATGGAGAGGCGTCTGTCCCGGCTGCGGCGAAACAGTTGAATGTGCGTGCTGGAAGCCAGGGCAGCCCACCAGAGAAGAAAGACCGGGAAGAGGGGGCCGGCGGTGGCATAGTAAAAGGATGAAAAGACGGGACGCACCCCGCGAAAAAGGAGGGGAGAAAAGAGGAGGAACGGGACAAAGAGAACGCCCACGGCATAATGAATCCGAATCCACCCTGTCCGCGCCGTATCGCAAAACAGGCTGAAGAAGTGATGAAAGAAGATCGGAATCCAGATCACACCGAACAGATAGGAGAATCGCCAGGCAAGGAGGGCCTCTTCTTCCGTGGAGGCCGTTGAAATCCAGGCACTGCCGAAGCCCCACACCGCGACGGAAGCGGCGAAGCAGAGCCATACTTGGCGCACGCTCGATACGCTCCCCCGACAGAGGACATAAACGCCCAGCGCCAGCGATGTCACGCCAATCAGCAGTCCTGAAATTCCAAATGGATTCATCGTCTAAACGCCATGGGAGGGGGGCCGTCCTGGCACAATCTTGCCCAGCACGACCGGGAGGCGCGCGCCCGTCACCGCCGGAATGTTGGCCGGACGACGATGCCACGTTTCATAGGCCAACAGGGCGAAGGTCATGGCTTCGATGGCCCGGCTCCGATGGCCCAGCATCTCGAACGTCATCACCGGAATCGGATGGAGCCGCTCCGAAAGTTGCCGCATGAGCGCCGGATTACAGGCCCCCCCGCCCCCCACGATCACCTCGTCCGGCAACGCGGGCAGGTGTCTTCGGATATTCTCGTGGATGGCGGCGGCGGTCAGTGCGGTGGCCGTGGCCACCAGATCGGGCCCTTCGATCCCCATCCGGCCTCCCCGCTCCAGCGCACGCGCGATAAACGGATCGCCAAAGCGCTCCCGTCCCGTGCTCTTGGGGGGCTTTTTCCGAATGAATGGGTGCCGCATCCATTCCGACAGCAGGGCCGGATGCACCTTCCCACGGCGCGCCATTTTGCCATCCCGATCGTATCGTTGCCGCCCATGTGTCAACCGTTGGACCAGGCCATCCATCACCATATTCCCCGGCCCCATATCGAATCCGACCGTCGCATCCATCGCCCCCCCCGCCTGAAGCCAGGTGATATTGCTGATGCCGCCGATATTGATCACGGCACGGGATCGCCTGGGGTGCGAGAAAAGCCGCGCATGCAGATAAGGTGTCAGTGGCGCGCCCTCTCCTCCTGCCGCCACATCCCGAGGTCTGAAGTCGGCAATGGTGGTGATGCCGGTTCGTTCGGCAATGACGGAAGGCTCGCCGATCTGGAGGGTGGCGCTGCGGGTCGGTCCGGGGAGGTGCTGGATCGTCTGCCCGTGGGAGCCGATCAAACCGATTCGAGAAAGGGGGAGGTCGGCCTGTTTCGCAATCCGGATGACGGCGTCCGCGAACCGCTCCCCCAGATCGAAATTAAGCCGACAGAGCACGGCGACGTGGCAGGGCAGACCCGTCGCGATCGCAACGATCTTCTTCTGGAGAACCCTCGGGTAGGGAAAGACATCGAACGCAAGGAGCCGGATGCCCCGGTCTGCGATGTCCACCACTGCGGCGTCAATGCCATCCGCAGAGGTGCCCGACATGAGGCCGACAATCTTCACCCCGAGCGCACCGGTCAGGTATTCCGCCTTCCACCCTGACGGGGAAGGCTGGGATGGGGGGGGATAAAGACGGCACGAACACTGAAAGAGATCGGCCCCGCCCCTGCCCTCCCCCCGTCAAGGCGGAAGGGGGCCATTCATACAACTTTACTTGATCGACGTTCTAGGCCAGCGCGGGCTCGGAAACATCGGCGGGAACGGGCCCCTCCGCCTCCATTTTTTCGGGGGCCCTGCCGTAGACGTTTCGATAGTGTGTGAGGCCCGTTCCCGCAGGGATCAGACGTCCCACAATGACATTTTCCTTAAGGCCCGCCAGGTCGTCCGACCTCCCGCTGATGGCCGCCTCGGTCAACACACGGGTGGTCTCCTGGAAGGACGCGGCGGAGATAAAGCTGTCCGTCGAAAGAGCCGCCTTGGTGATGCCCAGCAGGATCGGCTTCCCGGTTGCGGGTTGTCCCCCTTTGGCAACGGCCTGCTCATTCGCATCGGCAAAGACGAACTTGTCCACCTGTGCCCCAATCAGAAAATCGGTGTCGCCCGAACTCTCGATCCGCACCTTCCTCAGCATCTGACGGACGATGACTTCGATATGTTTATCGTGGATCGAGACCCCCTGCAGACGATAGACCTGCTGCACCTCATCCACCAGATATTTTTGGAGCTCCTTCGGGCCCAACACATCCAGAATGTCGTGCGGGTTGACCGACCCATCCATCAGCGGCTCCCCGGCCCGCACCCAGTCGCCCTCATGGATGTTGACATGCTTCCCTTTCGGAATAAAATATTCCCGACTGTCTCCCATGTCGTTTTTGACGATCACCTTCCGCATCCCCTTGACAAATCCGCCATATTCCATCGTTCCGTCAATCTCGGAGATCACCGCGTGCTCTTTCGGTTTTCGGGCCTCGAACAGCTCCGCCACGCGGGGCAGGCCGCCCGTGATGTCCTTGGTCTTCGTCGTCTCGCGCGACAGTTTGGCCAGGATGTCGCCGGGCTGAACGATCTGCCCCTTTTCGGCCAGAATATGCGCGCCGGCGGGGAGCAGATATCGGGCCACGGTCGTGGACTGCCGAATCCGGGCCGTCTTCCCGGCTTCATCCTTGATCGAGATACGCGGCCTGAGATTCGACCCCGCATAATCCACAATCACGCGCCTGGAGAGACCGGTCACCTCGTCCACCTCCTCCCGCATGTTCTGGCCTTCGATAATATCCCCAAAGGCCACTTTTCCTCCGACCTCGGTCAGGATCGGGAGGGAGTAGGGGTCCCACTCGATCAGCTTCTGTCCGATTTCCACGCGGCTGCCATCCTTGACTTTGAGTCTGGCACCGTAGACCACCGAATATTTTTCCTTCTCGCGGCCCACCTCGTCGCAGACGGCAATCCGCCCGTTGCGATTCATGACCACCATATCGCCATCTTTATTCTTGACCGTATTGAGATTGAGATATTTCAGGATGCCGCTATTTTTCGTTTCCAGGACCGTCTGGGCGATCACCTTGCTTGCGGTCCCGCCGATATGAAATGTCCGCATGGTGAGCTGGGTGCCCGGCTCTCCGATGGACTGCGCGGCAATGACGCCCACCGCCTCGCCGATTTCGACCAGCTTGCCCCGCGAGAGGTCCCGGCCATAACACTTTGCACAAACCCCTCGACGCGTCTGACAGGTTAGAACCGAGCGGATTCGCACCTTGTCCACGCCGGCTTCCACAACCGCCTGCGTCCGGCCCTCGTCCAGCTCGTCATCCAGGGCGACCAGCACCGCCCCCGTAATCGGGTCCAGCACCTCCTCCGCCACGACCCTTCCCAGAATACGCTCTTCCAGCGGCTGAACCACCTCCCCCCCTTCTACCAGGGCGGTGACCAGAATGCCATCCGAGGTACGACAATCCTCCTCGTTGATAATGACGTCCTGCGCCACGTCCACCAGACGCCGGGTCAGATATCCGGAATTGGCGGTCTTGAGGGCCGTATCGGCCAAACCTTTGCGCGCACCGTGCGTGGAGATAAAATATTGGGCCACGGTCAGCCCTTCCCGAAAATTGGCCGTGATGGGGGTCTCGATGATCTCCCCCGAAGGCTTTGCCATGAGGCCCCGCATCCCGCCCAGCTGCCGGATCTGCTGTGCGCTGCCGCGGGCACCCGAATCGGCCATCATGTAGATGGCATTGAACTGGGCCGAGCCCTTTGCCGTTCCCAGCCGGATGCCCTCTTCGTCCCGCGCCATCTCTTTCATCATCTCGCCGGCAACCGTTTCACCCAGGTGCGCCCAGATGTCCACCACCTTGTTATAGCGCTCCCCGTCGGTAATCAGCCCCTCCGCGTACTGTTTTTCGATTTCCGAAACCTCTTTTTGCGCCTTCCGGATCAACTCTTCCTTCCGCGCTGGGATTCGCATGTCGTCCACGCAGATGGAGATCCCCGCCCGCGTGGCATATCGGTAGCCCAGCGCCTTGACGCGGTCCAGCAGGAGCACGGTTGCCTGGGGACCGACTTCACGATAGACCTTATCGATCAGTTTCCCCATCTCTTTCTTGTTCATCACTTTGTTCATCGCCGAGAAATCGATTTCGGGCGGAATGATTTCACTCAAGATGACCCGTCCCACGGTGGTTTCGATCAGCTTTCCCGCAATACGGACCTTGATACGGGTGTGCGTCTCGACCGCACCCTGGTCATAGGCAATCCGCACCTCCGCCGGATCGGAAAAGCGCTTCCCCTCGCCTTTCAGCCCCGCCCGCTCCTTGGTCAACCAGTAGCAACCCAGAATCATATCCTGGGAAGGGATCATAACCGGTTTCCCGTTGGCCGGAGAGATCAGGTTGTTGATGGACATCATGAGGACGCGCGCCTCGATCTGGGCCTCCACCGACACCGGGACGTGCACTGCCATCTGGTCGCCGTCAAAGTCCGCATTGAAGATGGCGCAGACCAGCGGGTGCAGCCGGATCGCCTTTCCTTCCACCAGCAGCGGATCGAACGCCTGGATGCCCAAACGATGCAGCGTGGGCGCGCGGTTGAGCAGCACGGGATGTTCGCGGATCACCTCATCCAGGACATCCCAGACTTCCGGCCCCTCTTTCTCGACCATTTTTTTGGCGCTTTTGATCGTGACGACATGGCCCCGCTCTTCCAGCTTCTGGAAGATGAACGGCTTGAACAATTCCAACGCCATCTTCTTGGGGAGACCGCACTGGTGCAGTTTCAACTCCGGCCCGACCACGATGACCGAGCGTCCGGAATAGTCCACCCGTTTCCCCAGCAGATTTTGCCGAAAACGCCCCTGTTTCCCCTTGAGCATGTCCGAGAGCGATTTGAGCGGACGCTTGTTGGAGCCCCGGATCGCGCGACCCCTCCGTCCGTTATCGAAGAGGGCATCCACCGCCTCTTGCAGCATCCGATTTTCGTTGCGGATAATCACGGAGGGGGTGTTCAACTCCATCAGGCGTTTCAGGCGGTTATTCCGGTTGATCACGCGGCGATAGAGATCGTTCAGATCGGATGTCGCAAACCGCCCGCCGTCCAGCGGCACCAAGGGACGCAGCTCCGGAGGCAACACCGGAATCGCATCCAGGATCATCCACTCCGGACGATTCCCGGACTTTCGGAACATCTCCACCACGCGCAACCGCTTGGTCAGCTTCTTTTTAGTCGCTGCGGAGTGGGTCTCCCCAATTTTTACGTGCAGATCGTCCCAGAGGACGTCCATGTCCACTTTTTTCAGGAGTTCCCGAATCGCTTCCGCACCAATCCCGGCGCGAAATCCATTCGGTCCGTGTTCCTCCACCAGGGCGCGGTGCTCTTCTTCGGTGAGCAGGCCCTGCATCTCCAGCGGGGTCTCCTTGGGGTCAATGACCACATAGTTTTCGAAATAGAGAACCCGCTCCAACTGCTTCAGCGTCATGTCCAGAAAGGCGCCGATCCGGCTGGGGACCCCTTTCAGGAACCAGATATGGGCCACCGGCGCGGCCAGATCGATGTGCCCCATCCGTTCACGGCGCACCTTGGCCTGAATGACCTCCACCCCGCACTTGTCGCAGACAATCCCGCGGTGTTTCATCCGTTTGTATTTGCCGCAATTACACTCCCAATCCTTGGTGGGCCCGAAGATGCGGGCGCAGAAAAGACCGTCCCGTTCCGGTTTGAAGGAACGGTAATTGATGGTTTCCGGCTTTTTGACTTCGCCATAAGACCAGGACCGAATCATCTCCGGAGAGGCGATCCGGAGCCGAATGGTATCGAACGAAGTCGTGTCCTTGACCCTGCCCGGAAGAACCGTAGACGCTTCCATGCGCGTTGTTTCCATCAAACTCCATCTCCTTTGGTTTTAGCGGGTTTTGTTCAGTTCCACATCCAAACCCAGACTCTGGAGCTCCTTGATGAGGACGTTAAACGATTCCGGCAGCCCGGGCTCCAGGAAACAGGCCCCCTTGACGACCGACTCATAGATGCGGGAGCGGCCCGGCACGTCGTCCGACTTGACCGTCAGGAATTCCTGCAGAATGGATGCCGCTCCGTAGGCCTGAAGCGCCCAAACCTCCATCTCGCCCAGCCGCTGTCCCCCGAACTGCGCCTTCCCACCCAACGGCTGTTGCGTCACCAGCGAATAGGGGCCGATGGAGCGGGCATGAATCTTGTCGTCCACCAGATGGTGGAGCTTCATCAGGTACATATATCCCACCGTCACCGGACGTTCGAAAGGGACTCCTGTCTTGCCGTCGCGCAGGATCGTTTGACCGCTGGTCGGAAGGTCGGCGCGCCGCAACATGTCTTTGATTTCTCCCTCGCTGGCCCCATCGAAGACCGGCGTCGCCACGTGAAGATCCAATGCCTTCGCGGCCCACCCCAGATGGGTCTCCAGAATCTGTCCGACGTTCATCCGGGAGGGGACACCCAGCGGATTGAGCACAATCTCCACGGGCGTGCCGTCCGGCAGATAGGGCATCTCCTCCTCCGGAAGGACGACGGAAACCACCCCCTTGTTGCCATGACGGCCCGCCATTTTGTCCCCCACCTGGAGCTTTCGCTTCATGGCCACGAAGACCTTCACCATTTTGATGACGCCAGGCGGCAACTCGTCTCCACGTTTCAGACGTCCCACCTTCTCGTCATAGATGGTCTGAAGAATATCCATCTGTTCTTTGGTGAAGGCCTCGATCCGGTCGATCTTCTCCTGTTCGGCCGGGTCGTTCAGGAGGATATGCCGCAGCCCTTCATCCGGAATCCGATCCAGGATTTCTTTCGTAATCTTTTTCTTTTTCTTGAGGATCGTCTCGCCCGTTTCCGGGTCTACGATATCGTTTCCGACGAGGCGCTCCAGAAGCAGCTTGCGGGTCTTTTTGTGCTTTTCCTCCTCCATGATCCGCAATTCATCCTGGTGGTCCCGATGGAGCTGTACCACATCCTGATTTCCAGGATCGTCCAAGCGTTCGCCTCGGTCCATGCTTTTTCTGGAAAAAATCTTGACGTCCACCACCGTCCCCTCGACCCCCGGCGGAACATAGAGCGACGCGTCCTTCACGTCGCCCGCCTTTTCGCCAAAAATCGCCCGAAGCAGTTTCTCTTCGGGCGTGAGCTGCGTCTCGCCCTTGGGGGTCACCTTCCCGACCAGAATGTCGCCGGGACGGACTTCGGCGCCCACCCAGACGATCCCGGATTCATCCAGGTTACCGAGGGCCTCCTCGCCCACATTGGGAATATCGCGTGTAATATCCTCTTTGCCCAGCTTGGTATCCCGCGCCTCCAGGGAAAACTCTTCGATGTGGATGGAAGTGAAGGTATCTTCCTTCACCAACTTTTCGGAGACCAGAATTGCATCTTCAAAGTTATATCCTCCCCACGGCATGAAGGCGACCAACACGTTCCGACCCAGCGCCAGTTCTCCCTGATCAATGGCGGGCCCGTCCGCCAGAAGATCGCCCACGGCAACCCGTTGCCCCGCCGTGACGACCGCTCGATGGTTGATACAGGTGGTCTGATTCGACCGCTGAAACTTTGTCAGCCGATAGATGTCCATGGCCACATCGGGCTCGGATGCGCCCTTCAGGGTCTTGCTCTTTTTCGTCACCTCCACCTTCACGGCGATCCGGTTCCAATCCACACTCTCCACGACCCCCGCCCGTTTTGCCAGGATGGCATAACCGGAATCGCGCGCAACCACGGCTTCCATCCCGGTACCCACCAAGGGCGCTTCCGTCTGGATCAGGGGGACCGCCTGGCGCTGCATATTGGAACCCATCAGGGCGCGGTTGGCGTCATCATGTTCCAGAAAGGGAATCAGGGCCGTGGCCACGCTGACAATCTGTTGGGGAGAGACCTCCATGTAGGCGACGGCCTCCGCCGGTTTTTGTGCAAATTCCCCCGATACGCGCACGTGAACCTGTTCCACGGCGATCTTTTTCTGCCGATCCAGCGGCGTATGGGCCAGCGCAACCGCTTCTTTATCGCCGTCAATGGCCGAAACGTAATCCACCCGATCGGTGACCTGGCCGTGGACGACCTTGCGGTAGGGCGACTCGATAAAGCCATATTCGTTGACGCGAGAGTAGGTCGCAAGCGAGGTGATCAGACCGATGTTCGGACCTTCCGGCGTCTCGATGGGACAGATCCGCCCATAATGGCTGGCATGCACGTCCCGCACCTCGAAACCCGCCCGCTCGCGCGTCAACCCACCCGGCCCCAGCGCCGACAGACGTCGCTTGTGGGTGATCTCCGCCAGGGGATTGGTCTGGTCCATAAACTGGGAGAGCTGGCTGCCTCCAAAAAACTCCTTGATGACGGCAATCAGGGGTTTGGCATTGACCAGGTCATGCGGAAGCACCGTCTCGAAGTCGAGCAGGTTCATCCGCTCTTTAATCGTCCTCTCCATCCGCACCAGACCGACACGACACTGATTTTCCAGTAGCTCTCCCACGGCGCGGATACGACGGTTACCCAGGTGATCCACATCTTCGATCTCTCCCCGGCCCGCCTTCAGGTCAATGATATACCGCACCACGGCAATCACGTCCCGCGACGTCAGGGTCCGCTCTTCCATCGGAATCGTAAGCCCAAGCCGCTTGTTGATTTTAAGGCGTCCCACGGGAGAGAGATCATACCGTTTTGGATTGAAGAAAAGGCTCTCGAAGAGGAGCTTTGCCATGTTGATACTGGGTGTCTCTCCGGGACGAACCCGACGGAAGATGCCGACCATCGCCTCCTCCGGAGAACCCACTTTTTCGGCGGCCAAGGTGTCATAAATGACCGACAGGACATTGATATTATCTATGTAAAGGACCCGTATCTCCGAAATGCCCGCCTCCACAATTTGCGAAAGCGTGGCCTCAGTCAGCTTCTGCGTGCTCGAAAGCAGGATCTCTCCGGTCTGGGGGTGGATCAGATCGCCGATGACCACTTTACCGATCAGGTCTTCCCTCGGATAGGCAATTTCACGCACCCCCTCCGCCCGCATCTTCCGGATGGCCCCCTTGGTCAGCTTACTCCCCTCCCTGGGGGAGGCCTCTTTCTCGCCCACCGGCAGGTCGCCTGGGACTTTGATACCGGCATGGATTTCGGGGTCCAGTTTCCTGAAAAACTCTCCTTCCGAAACACGCACTTCTTCCATAGGGTAGAACAGCTTTAGGATGACCTCGTCTGGCGTCGCACCCGATGTCTTCCCCTGCTGATCCTCCAGAAAATAGCGCCTTCCATCCGAGGACGCCTCTTCTTGAATGAACGCCTTCAGGAACGTGGTCGCCGTCAACTTCCGCTTCCGATCGATCCGGACATGAAGGATATCCTTGACGTCGAACTCGAAATCCAGCCAGGAACCCCGATAGGGGATGATTCGGGCCGAGTAGAGCACCTTCCCGCTGGGGTGTGTCTTTCCTTTATCGTGCGAGAATGTGGCGCCTGGGGAGCGTTGGAGCTGGCTGACCACGACGCGCTCCGTTCCATTGACGAGGAACGTCCCATGCTCTGTCATGATCGGGAGCTCTCCGATATAGATTTCCTGCTCCCGCTGCTCCTTTACTTCCCCCTTTTCCCCCTTTTTCCCGCCCTTGCCCTCTTTGTCGAAAATGACAAGACGCACCCGGATTTTCAGGGGCGCCGCATAGGTCATCCCCCGTTCCAGACATTCATGCACGTCATATCGGGGATGGCCGATGGCGTAATCTATAAACTCCAGATTGGCCATCTCGTTATAGTCGCTAATCGGGAGAACGCTGGTGAAGGCCGCCTGAAGACCGATATCCTCGCGCTGTTCCGGAGGCACATCCCGCTGCAGAAAGCGCTCGTAGGACTGCCGCTGCACCGCGAGCAGATCTGGAATGTCGATCTGAACGCCGATCCTTGAAAAGTCTTCCCGTTTCCTCCCCTGCGCCATCGCTCTCCCCTGCTGGATCATAGACTATACGGGCCTCATCGTTCGCCGTCATCCCACCCCTCCCGGCATGCCGGGAGGGGTAAATCACGATCCGCCCCTATTTCACCTCAACTTTGGCGCCGGACTCTTCCAGCTTCTTCTGGATCGTCTCCGCTTCTTCCTTCGTCACACCCGTCTTGACCGGCTTGGGTGCCCCATCCACCAGGTCCTTGGCCTCTTTCAGGCCCAGGCTGGTTATCTCCCGAACCACCTTGATAACCTGTATCTTTTTGTCACCGGCGCCGATCAGGATCACATCGAACGCCGTCTTCTCTTCGACCGCAGCGGCCTTCTGACCGCCATCCGCTGCAGGCACCGCAGCCACGGCGACCGCCGCCGCACCGCTGACACCGAAGCGCGTCTCCACCATTTTAACCAGGTCGGCCAATTGGAGCACGGACATCGTCTCCACGGCTTTCAGGATTTGTTCGTTCGTGAGGCCCATTTCCATCGTTGCGTCTGCGTTTGCCATTTTCTATCCTTTTCTCCTCGTTGAATACTGCCTGGTTGATTATGTCGTCGCCCATCCCGATTATGACGACCCCTGCCGCTGCTCCTGTACGGCCTTGAGCGTTCTGGCAAAGTTACCCAGAATCCCGTTGAGCCCCCATGCCAAACCGTAAAGCGGGCCTTTGAGCCTGCCCACCAGTTGACCTTGCAGCACGGACTTGGAAGGAAGCGCAGCCACCCGCCGGATTCCATCCAGATCGATGACCTGGCCCTCGACCACCCCCGCCTTGATCTTCAACTTTTTCTGCTTTTCGCCAATGTCCCGCAATGTCTTGGCCGGCGCGACGGGGTCCACATAACCCAACGCCACGGCGGTCGGCCCATTGAAATGTGCGCTAACCCCCTGCACCATCGTGCCGGATGCCGCCCGGATGGCCATCGTATTTTTAACGATCCTCAACTCGCCCCGCGCCGCGCGAAGGGCCCGCTTCACCTCGGTCATGTCGGCCACGCTCATGCCGGAAAACCCCGCCAGGATCACCACCTTTGCCTGTGCAAATTTCTCTCTTAAGCTTGAAATCTCCAAACTCTTTTCTTCTTTTTTCATTAGCAACTCCATGCCGCGGGAAGCGCCACCCGCCTTATATCCCTGAAAACATCTGCAATCCGGGTCTTTTCGTTAGGCGGCCCTTTCGTGGAAACCTGCGGCATCCACCGCAATGCCAGGGCCCATCGTCGAGGAGAGTGTCACACGCCGAACATATTTCCCCTTCGAGGTGGCCGGCTTGGCCCGCAAAATAGACTCCACGACTGCGGCGGCGTTCTGGGACAACTGCTCTGCGGAGAACGAGACCCGCCCCACCGAAACATGCACAATCCCTCCTTTGTCCGTGCGGTACTCCACCCTGCCCTGCCGAATTTCACGAATCGCCCGACCGACATCGAAGGTGACCGTGCCCGTCTTGGGATTGGGCATCAGGCCACGCGGCCCCAATATCTTCCCCAATTTTCCAACCGTCCCCATCAGGTCGGGCGTCGCCACCACCACATCGAACTCCAGCCAACCCTTGTTGATCTTTTCGATGAAATCGTCCATACCCACATAATCGGCCCCGGACTGGATCGCCTCTTTTTCCTTCTCGCCCTTGGCGAAGACCAGGATGCGCACCTTTTTACCCGTTCCATGCGGCAGGAGGACGGAACCTCTGACCATCTGATCCGACTGCTTCGGGTCCACCCCCAAACGAATCGCCAAGTCCACGCTTTCATCGAACTTCGCGCAATGAACCTGCTTGACCAGCGCAAGCGCCTCTTCCATGCCGTACAGCTTTGTTTCGACCGCAGCCCGGGCCGCGTTATATTTTTTTCCCATGATCCCCTCGTTTATTCGACCTGAATGCCCATGCTCCTGGCTGTGCCGGAAACAATCCGAGCGGCCCCCTCCAAATCAATGGCGTTGAGGTCCTGCATCTTGGCCGCCGCAATTTCCCGCACCTGCGCCAACGTCACCTTCCCCACCTTGTCTTTATGCGGCACGGCGGAGCCTTTGATGATGCCCGCCGCTTTTTTCAACAGTTCCGCCGCCGGCGGGCTCTTGATGACAAACGTGAACGTCCGGTCCGAATAGATGGTAATCAGGGCCGGGAAAATGGTTCCTTCCTGTCCCTGCGTCTTGGCATTGAACGCCTTACAGAACTCCATGATGTTGACACCATGCTGTCCCAGGGCCGGCCCGACCGGGGGCGCCGGATTGGCTTTCCCCGCCGGTATCTGAAGCTTTACAAATGCGGTGATCTGTTTTGCCATGTTTTAAGTCCTCAATTCTTTTCGACCTGGAGAAAATTCAACTCGACCGGCGTGGACCGCCCAAAGATACTGACCAACACCTTCACTTTGTTATGGGAGGCATGCACCTCATCCACCACACCATTGAACCCCAAAAAGGGCCCATCGACAATCCGCACCGCATCCCCCGGTTCGAACTGGGCCCGGTCCCGATGCGCCACCACCCCTTCGTCCATCTGTTTGAACAGCGCCGCGACTTCCTGCGCGCTGAGCGGAGAAGGGACGTCTCCCCCCCCCAGAAACCCGGTCACCTTCGGCGTGCTTCGCACCAATTGCTGCACGTCCTGGTCCAGCACCATCTCCACCAGAACGTAACCCGGGAAGATTTTTTTCGTGGCGGTCCGCTTCTTGCCCTCCCTGATTTCGGTCACCTCTTCCGTCGGAATCAGGAGCTGACCGATCCGGTCTCCCAACCCCAGCGTTTTGACCCGTTCTTCAAGACTGGCCTTCACCCTGTTTTCAAATCCGGAATAGGTATGGACAACGTACCAGCTCTTTTCCATGCACCCCACTCTCCAAAAAACCCCAAAGAACTAGACCACGAGCCGCAACAGCCGCACCAGAACCGTATCCACCAGAAACAGAAACAAAGCGACGATGACCGTGAAAATCACCACCACCGTCGCAGCCCCGATCGTCTCGTCTTTATCGGGAAAACTGACCTTTCCGAGCTCCGTCTTGACGTCCTTGAAGAACGCTGCAGCGGAACGAAACCACTTCTTAATCATCATCGTCCTACATCATTTAGAAGCGCCCCCGTGTTCCCTTCCACGGGAACATCCAAAGGCCGGGCAGGCCAGGGGGGACTCGAACCCCCAACATGCGGTTTTGGAGACCGCCGCTCTAACCAGTTGGAGCTACTGGCCTAACGGACGCCACCCCCTGTCACGATCCGTTCCGATCGGTGACGTCGTAAGCGCTACTGCACCGTGTGGAGGTTCTATTTTACTTCTTTATGGGGGGTATGCTTTCGACACGTGCCGCAAAACTTCTTCAGCGCAATACGGTCGGGCGTATTCCTTTTGTTTTTCGTGGTGGTGTAGTTCCGTTTTTTACAATCCGTACAGGACATCGTGATAATATCGCGCATAAAAAGTGCCCCCGTTATTACAAACGCCCACCTCGGCCCCCTCAACCCATGGACCTAATGCACGCGGCAGAACAGATCTAGTTTGACTTTGAGGTCAGGACAAGACGCGGGAAAAGGATTTCAGGACAGACCTTCAGACTCATCGTTTCCGTATCATTGCACCCGTATCATTGCACATTAAAGGCACAATGGAAGTTCCGGAGTATAGCAGTGAATTCCGACGGAAGCAACCCCTCGCATTGTGCCCGTCTATCGCGCCGTCTACAGGGTCGCAACCGGTAAACTTTACATCGGTGGTGGCACGTGTTAAAGTTCCCCTCTTGTCGCGTTCGGTTCGATACCCCCCCCGCAAGATCGATGAATGAAATCCTCGTCAAAGGGGCCCGTGAACATAACCTGAAGAATCTGGACTTGGCCATCCCGCGGGATCGTCTGGTCGTGATCACGGGCCTTTCCGGTTCCGGAAAATCGTCTCTGGCGTTCGATACCCTTTACGCAGAGGGACAGCGACGCTATGTCGAATCGCTCTCGGCCTATGCCAGGCAGTTTCTGGATCAGATGGCCAAACCCGACGTGGACGCCATCGAGGGCCTCTCCCCCGCCATCTCCATCGAGCAGAAAACCACCAGTAAAAACCCCCGTTCCACGGTCGGGACGGTCACCGAAATCTACGACTATTTTCGCCTCCTCTTTGCGCGGATTGGCGTGCCGTTTTGTTTCAAATGCGGCCGACAAATTACCGCCCAGACCGTTCAACAGATGGCGGACACGCTCATGGCGCTCCCCGCCGGAGAAAAGGTGCAGCTCCTGGCCCCCATCGTCAAAGACCGCAAGGGAGAGTACAAAAAAGAGCTTCAGCTCGCCCGCCAGAAGGGGTTTGTCCGCGTCCGAATTGACGGCAAGATGGAGGACCTGTCGCAGGAGATCACGTTCCAGAACAAGAATAAAAAACATACGGTCGAAGTGGTGGTGGATCGGTTGGTCATCAAGGAGGGGCTTTCGCGGCGATTGGCCGACTCGCTGGAGATGGCCCTCCGAATGGGCAATGGCGTGGTCACCGTCCTGCGCGAAACGGAAGAGATACTCTTCTCGGAGCGCCTGGCCTGTACTGTCTGTGGTGTCAGTTACCCCGAAATCGAACCCCGCATCTTCTCGTTTAATTCTCCGCACGGCGCCTGCGCCGCTTGCGATGGTTTGGGAACGACCTTCGAAATAGACGAAGCACTGCTGATTCCGAATCCGTCGCTCTCCCTGCGCGAAGGGGCCATTCTCCCCTGGGCGTCGTCCGCCTCCTATTACCGCCTGTTGGAGGGCCTTGCGTCCGATTACAACTTCGACCTGCGTGCCCCCTACCGGGAACTCCCCTCCGACGTACAAAAAGTGCTCCTGTACGGATCGGGTGCCAGGATGTCCAAGCGCTCTCCCCCTCCCAGGGCGTTTGAAGGGATCATTCCGAACCTGATGCGGCGTTATCGGGAGACCGATTCCAGTTATATCCGCGAATCGCTGGAAGCCTATATGGGCGTGGACGCCTGTTCCACCTGCAAGGGGGCGCGTCTGAAACCTTCGAGTCTGGCGATCCGGATCGGAGGCCGTTCGATCGCGGAAGTGACCGACCAATCCATCGCCGACGCGCTGCAATTCGTCACGACCCTGAAACTGACCGAAAAAGAGCGGCTCATCGGCGCCCGCATTCTCAGGGAGATCGCGTCCCGTCTGACCTTTCTTGCGAACGTGGGGGTGGAATACCTGGCCCTTTCCCGATCCGCCAGCACCCTCTCCGGCGGCGAAGGGCAGCGGATTCGGCTGGCCACGCAGATCGGTTCCGCGCTGGTCGGCGTCCTGTATATCCTGGATGAGCCCAGTATCGGCCTGCACCAACGGGACAATCTCCGCCTGCTCGACACCCTTCGGCGGTTGCGTGACCTGGGAAACAGCGTGCTGGTGGTGGAGCATGACGAAGAAACGATCCGGAGCGCCGACTGGGTCATTGACATGGGGCCGGGGGCCGGCACGCATGGCGGCCAGATCGTGGCTGCGGGCCCGCCCGAAGCGATCATCGCACAGCGGACGCTGACCGGACAATATCTCTCCGGGGCGCGCCGCATCCTGCTGCCGTCACGCATCCGCGTTCCGAAAGGGCGTCTGGCCATCCGGGGTGCTTCGGAAAACAACCTCCGACAGATTGACGTGGACATTCCCCTGGGGTTATTCACCTGTGTGACGGGCGTCTCCGGTTCGGGGAAGTCCACGCTGGTGTTGGAAGTGCTCTATAAGAACGTGGCGCGGCAACTCTATCGTAGCGGCGACAAACCCGGGGCCTGCCGATCCATCGAAGGGGTGGAGCAGCTCGATAAGCTGGTTCAGATCGATCAGTCTCCCATCGGCAGAACGCCCCGTTCCAATCCCGCCACCTATACGGGTCTATTTACCGATATCCGCGACCTGTATGCCGGACTCCCTCTCTCGCGCGCGCGGGGGTACAAGGCCGGACGTTACTCCTTCAACGTGAAGGGGGGGCGGTGCGAGGCGTGCAAGGGAGACGGGCTGATCAAGATCGAGATGCACTTTCTCCCCGATCTTTACGTGACGTGCGAAGTGTGCGGCGGACGGCGATATAACAGGGAGACCCTGGATGCCCACTACCGCGACGCCAGTATTGCCGATGTGTTGGACATGACGGTGGACGACGCCTGCGATTTCTTCAAACCGATCCCGTCGCTGCGCGACAAGCTGGGCACCTTGAAGGAGGTGGGACTGGGTTATATCAAGCTGGGGCAACCGGCCACGACGCTCTCCGGCGGCGAGGCCCAGCGGATCAAACTCTCCAAGGAGTTGTCCAGACGGGCCACCGGCCGCACCCTGTACATTCTGGACGAACCGACCACCGGCCTTCACGCCGCGGATATCCAGCGCCTGATGGATATCCTCAACCGGTTTGTCGAAACGGGTAACACGGTGGTGGTGATCGAACATAACATGGATGTGATCCGTAACGCGGACTGGATCATTGACCTGGGACCGGAAGGGGGGGCTGGAGGGGGACAGATCGTCGCCGTCGGCCCCCCCGCCGCAATCGCAGGGGTTGCAGACTCCCACACGGGTCGGTACTTAAACGGCCCTCCATTACGTTAGAAAGGATAACGGCATGACGACAGACGTCCTGAATCTTCAGTTAGATCCCACGCGCACCCCCGACGCAACCCGACAAGCCATTTTGGAAAAAATCGCTTTCAACGCAACCCCCCCCGCGCCACCGGTGCAGGAAGCCATTCTGCAATTCATCGAGAAGGAACCGGTGAAGTGGATTCGGCAGATTGAGGTGCGTATTTTGAAGAAATATCCACCCGACGGCGTGGCGCGGATTTTGCCGCTTCTCGATTCGCGTTGGGGGGATGTTCGACTGGGAATCGCCTCGCTGCTGCAAAACGCGATGATGGTGCTGAACACGGGGAAAAATAGAGACGCGCGGAAATCCTTCGAGGAAGCCCTGCTGCCCGACCTATTGAAGCGTCTGAAATCGGAGACCACCGACGCGGAGGTGCGTATCGAGCTCTACAAAACCCTGGCCCGTTTTACACCCGGCGAAGCGATGAATCGGGCGCTGATCGAGACCCTCCCTGGCGACGACGAAGAAGCGCTCTGTATCTACGCGCAATATGCCCAGGGCACTTATCCGCCCGAGGGACTTTCGGTGCTGCTTTCCGGTTATCGGACGGCCAAACGGAATGAAACGACGATACACCTGCTGCGGGCCCTGGGGATGAGCTTCCCCAAGGAAGGGGATCCGACGGGCTATCCCCACGGCGAACCGGTGTTGCGCACCCTGCTTGCCGGGCTTGCAAGCGGCAGTGAGCCGATTCGGAAAGAGGCGGCCATCTCGCTGGCCACGCGCGCGCAGGCGGCGAAGAAAACGAAGACCCCCCTCCCGATCGAGGACGAAATCTGGGAGGCGCTCTATGCGCTGTACGCGCGCCGCCTGGCGGCCACCACCGCGCCCGACAGGGATCATGCCAAGGAGGCCCTGCGCGCACTCCCCGCGCCCGGAGAACGGCTGGCCAAAATGTTTGAACTGATGCACCGCGTGCAGGACGAATTGCAAAAGCAGAACGTGGTGGACCTGATCGGCAGTTTTAAAACGGAGGAGACCCGCCTGGAGCTGATCAAGATGCTCAAGGTGAATTTTGCGGGGCTTCGACTGGAGGCCCAAAAAACCACGATCGACGCGGCATCCGGTTTCATCCCAAACGCGGAGGTGGAAGCGGAGATGGAAAAGCTGCTCGAAGGGAAAGGGCTCCATGCCGACATTCAGGCCAAGCTGGCGGACCGTCTCTTTTCGGGGATTCCCAGTCTGAAGGCGCGCCTGCAGCGCTGGTTACGGGTGGACGCGAAGAGTCAGCGCCCGGTGCTGGAGCGGTTTGAGCTCCCGATGATGCATATTAAAATTATCGAGTCGAGTAAAAAAGTGGCCCCCGATGCCGATATCCGGGCCATGCTGCTGGTGCTTGCGCCGCTGCTTATGATGAACGATGCAAAGGTCAAACTGCACGAGTCCCTCCGGGAATTTCCCGCGCCGGAACCTGCGGTACTTCCAATGGATCAGGTGGCGGAGACACTCCTTTCGCTCATTGCGGCACGGGAGGGGGGCCGGATTGTGTTTGAAGGATTCATCCTCCCCGCCGAATTTGGAGGGAGCCGGGAACTGGAATACGGAAACGTCCAAAAAGACCAGGCGCAGGGCTTGAGCGCAGGCGCCTCCCAAATGGCCAAGGACTTCGTCAAAAAAATCGTCCAGGATTTGTTCGCGGGCGATCTGGGCGAGTTCGTCCCCGCCGGAACGTCGTTCCGCCTCACGCAGGACGGGGACACATTGACCGTGGCCACCGTATAACGCCGTGCTGACGGGAGTGCCGCATGGAGGTTCGGGAACTGACGTCAAAAGCAGACATGCTGGAACACGTGTCCGTCATACAGGAATTGTATCCGCAACGGACCCGGCAGGCTTATGGTGAACGGCTCGACCGGATGCTCCCGCACAATTACGGACAGGTGGCCGTGTTTGAAAACGAAAAATGTCTGGGCATCAGCGGGTACTGGTACGGCACAAAACTCTGGTGCGGGCCCTACATCGAAATTCCCTGGGTTATCCCAGAGAATGCGACTTGAGCCAGTCGCGCAAAGCCGCATCAACACGCGTTTGCCAACCATCACCCGTAGCGCGGAAAGTTTGCACGACGTCGGGTGACAGGCGGATCGTAATGCGCTCCTTGGTCACAGCCGCTTTAGGGCGTCCACGCAGCTTCGTCCGCAACGAAGCGGGTAGCATGGAAAACGGCACGGCACGCTGGACATCTTCATCTGTCCACTCCGGATTCTCGTCATCAATTAGTTCAGGGTCAGGTCGCTTGTTCATACCATCGTACCTCACGCTTGTTCGCCTTACGGAAACTGATGACTCGGATACCCTTCGCCATCTCCACAAACACCAGCGCATGGAGGCGGCCATCAAGAAAGCCTAACGCGCGGTAACGCGTCTCGCCATACTCACGTCGGATATCCACAGAGAAAATTGCCCCGTCAAAATCAAACTCTACCACCCGTTCAAAGGACAGCCCACGATCTGCGATGTTGCGGGCGTTTTTGGCCGAATCGAAGGCAATCTCCATAAAATTATTGTATGTACACTATATCAGCCTGTCGAGCATTTTAATAGCCCCGATAGACCCGGACATCGGACATCGTCAGGAGGGCATCGCAGACAAACCGCGCAACGCATCCAGTTGTGCCATGAAACCTGGGAACGAGGTGGCGATGCAAGCCGTGTCGTCCATCTCCACGGGGCCGTCCGCGACCAGTCCGGCGATGGCGAGGGCCATGGCGACGCGGTGATCCGAGGCCGTTTTGCAGCGGGCGCCGTTGAACGATCCCTTCCCACGGATGGACAAGCCGTCCGGAAAAATAGCGACCGAAACGCCCATGGCCTGCAAGGCGTCGGCCATGGTCCGGATCCGGTCGCTCTCCTTGACGCGCAATTCTGCGGCGTCCCGAATGTGGGTCTCTCCCTCCGCCATCGCGGCGGCGATGCAAAGAATCGGGAATTCGTCAATCATCCGGGGAACGATGTTTCCCTCGATCCGCGTGGCGCGAAGGGGGCCGTGACGCACCACAATGTCCGCCACCGGTTCTCCGCACGTCTCGGGGAGGGGTGTCACCTCGATGCGCGCACCCATCCGTTTTAGAATTTCCAGGATGCCGGTGCGGGTCGGATTGGTGCCGACGCGCCGGATTTGAATGTGAGAACCTTCCAGGATGGCGCCCGCCACCAGAAAAAAAGCGGCAGAAGAAATATCCCCCGGCACCTCAATGGGCCGTCCTTCCAGTTCAACGCCTCCCTCAATCCGGATCCACGCGCCCTCTTCCTGGGACGCCCATTCAAGGGGCACCCCGAAATAGTGGAGCATCCGTTCGGTGTGATCGCGCGAATGGAGCGGTTCGCTGACGCGGGTTGTGCCGGATGCGGTCAGCCCCGCCAGGAGGATCGCCGATTTGACCTGTGCGCTGGCAATCGGAAGGCGATAGTCAATCCCGACGAGCGGGCCGCCGGAAATGGCAAGCGGCGCAAAGGCGCCATCTCCCCGCCCTTCGATCTTCCCCCCCATCCTGCGCAGTGGATCGACGACCCGCCGCATCGGACGGCTACGCAACGAAGCGTCCCCCGTCAGCACGGAGAAAAAAGATTGCCCGGCCAGGAGACCCGTGAGGAGTCGGGTCGTGGTGCCCGAATTGCCGCAGTCAATGACATTGTGCGGCTCGGACAGGAGGCCCTTCCCCGAAACGCGCAGGAGCGATCCGTCCGGTTCCGATGTGATCGAAACCCCCATCTGTTGAAATGCGGCAACGGTATGGAGGCAGTCTTCGGAGGGGAGATAGCCGTGGATCGGACTGGTTCCCCGCGCCAGCGCGGAGAGGATGACGGCCCGATGTGTAATGGACTTGTCGCCGGGGACCGTCATCGTCCCGGCAAGGGGGCGGTTTTTTTTCATGATGCGGCCATGATACGGAAAGATTGCGGGGTCGTTTCAGGAAATTTTCTGCCGGACGGTCCTGGCGCGCTCCAGGATTTCAATCAGACCCGCGCCGTCATGGGCAACGATCTTCTTCTTCAGCGTCTCCAGCACCCCCTGATAGAGGTCTATCATCTCCACCATGCGGTCTCCATTGAGCAGGAAAATATCCCGCCACATATCGGGAGCGCTGGCCGCAACGCGCGTGAAGTCGCGCAATCCCCCCGCAGAGAACTGGACCGGGTCCTGTTTTGCGATGCGGGGCAAGCAGAGGGTCTCCATCAGGGCATAGGCCACCAAGTGAGGAAGGTGGCTGACCGCGGCCATGACCTGATCGTGCACCATGGGGTCCATTTCGGTGACAGTCGCCCCCATCGCCTTCCAGAAGGCCGCGACTTTCTTGAGGGCCGCAGGTTTCGTGCGGGGTGTGGGGGTGAGGATGCAGCGCATGCCCGAAAACAGATCGGCCGATGCGACCTCCACCCCCGATTTCTCGCGTCCCGCGATCGGGTGGCCTCCCACGAACGCGGCATGCGACGGCAGCAGCGATTCGATTTTTTCGACCCATTTCCCCTTGACGCTGCCGACATCGGTCACAATGGCGCCCTCTTTCAAATGAGGGCCGATGGCGGAGGCGATCTTCTCGAATGTCCCGACGGGCGTGGCCAGCACAACCAGGTCCGCCCCCTCCACCGCGCGCTGGGGGGAGAGGAAATAGCGGTCAATGGCCCCCAGTGTCACCGCACGCTGAAGCTCGCCCCGCTTTTTCCCATAGCCCACCGCAGAGCGGATCAGATGCTTCCGCCGGGCGATCAGGCCCACCGACCCGCCGATCAAACCGACCCCGATCAGGCTGACCTGTTTAAACAATTCCGATTGCATACGATCGGTTCTCCATGTGCACGGCCGTCTGAGAACGGCTATATCTCGCGGTCAACGGCCGTGGCGATCTTTTTCAATGAGACCATCAGTGTCTTGAAGTCGGACGGGAGCAGCGCCTGCTCCCCGTCGCAATAGGCTTCCGTTGGATGAGAATGGACCTCGATCATGAGCCCGTCCGCCCCCGCCGCCACGGCGGCCCGGGCCATCGGCGCCACGAGTTCCGTCTTGCCGACGGCGTGGCTGGGGTCAATGATGATCGGCAGGTGCGACAGTTTGCGGATGACGGGAATCGCGGAGAGGTCGAGGGTATTGCGGGTCATCGTCTCGAACGTCCGGATTCCCCGCTCACAGAGAATCACCTTCTGGTTTCCGGCGGCCAGGATATATTCCGCAGACAGGAGAAACTCCTTGATGGTGGCGGAGAGACCCCGTTTTAGCATCACCGGCTTGTCGTACGACCCGACCTCCGAGAGGAGCCGAAAATTTTGCATGTTGCGGGCCCCGATTTGAATGATGTCGGCATGCGCCATCATCAGCGGCATGTCGCGCGGGTCCATGATTTCGGTGACGATCGGCAGTCCGGTCTGCCTTTTGGCCTCGGCCAGATATTCCAGCCCCTCCTCTCCCAACCCCTGGAAGGCGTAGGGGGAGGTGCGTGGCTTGAACGCCCCGCCCCGCAGGATCGTGGCCCCCGCCGCCTTGACGTCCTGCGCGATCGAAAGAAGACGGGCCTGTGTTTCGACCGAACAGGGGCCGGCCATCACCACCAGCTTCTTTCCGCCAATTTTGATCCCGCCGATGTCCAGGACGGTATCGTCCGATTTACACTCCCGGCTAACCAGCTTGTAGGGAGAGAGGATGGGCAGCGCCTCTTCCACGCCCGGCAGCGCGGCCAGCGGTTTTTTCTGGAGCGCCCGTTCATCTCCCACGACGGCGATCACGGTCCGTTCCGTCCCTTTCAGGACGTGCGGACTGAGTCCCATTTTCTTGATCTCCTCGACCACCTGCGAAAGCGCCGCTTCGGTGATGCCCGGCTTCAAAACGATAATCATGCGGTTTTCTCCTGTTTCTCCTGTTGAATGGCCTCTCGAAGCGCCCGGATAAACCGGCGATTCTCCGTGGACCGGCCGATCGTGACGCGAAGGTGGGCCCCTCCCATATGGCGAATAATGACCCCCCGATGGAGGAGTTGGGTGTAGACATCGTGCGCCCGTTTCGGCGTCGGCATCTCGAAATAGATAAAATTGGTCTGGCTGGGCAGAAACGGAATGCCCAGGAGATCGAACTGTCGCGTGAGCGAGGCCATGCCGGCCCGATTGACCGACAGCGTGCGCGCCACGTGCGTATCGTCCGAGAGGGCCGCAAGGGCCGCCTGCTGCGCCAGCGCGTTCGTATTGAAGGGCTGACGCACCCGATTCAGGGCCTCCACGAGCGCGGGCGATCCGATGCCATAACCGATGCGCAACGCGGCCAGGCCGTAGAGCTTGGAAAAAGTCCGCAACCGGATCAGCGACGCCCCCTCGCCCAGCAGGGCGAGGGCGTCCGGGAATTCGGGATCGGTGGCATATTCGGCATAGGCCTCGTCCAGAATCACCAAAATTCGCCTGGGCAGGCGCAGGACAAATTTCCGCAGTGCATCGCGCCGCACCATCGTGCCGGTGGGGTTGTTGGGGTTGCAGATGAAGATAAACTTTGTCCGGGGCGTGACCTCCGTCGCCATGGCCACAAGATCGTGGCCTCCGTCGCGCAGCGGAACCTGGACGGGCCGACCGCGGGCCACCGTCACCATCAGACGATAGAGCGAAAAGGTGGGTTCGGCCATGATCGCCTCATCGTCCGGCAGGATGAAGGCGCGCACCAGCAGTTCGATCACCTCGTTGGACCCGTTTCCCAGAATGATCTGCGTGGGGGCCACTTTCCAGCGCGTCGCCAGGGCCTCGACAAGGGGGTGTGCGGCGGCGTCGGGATACCGTGCAACGTTGCGCAAACCGCTCCGGAGGGCGGACAGGGCCCTGGGGGAAGGCCCCAGGGGATTTTCATTGGAGGCCAGTTTGATCGCGTCCGTGATCCCCAGCTCACGCGCAAGGGTCGCAAGGGGTTTCCCCGGGGCATAGGGGGTGAGCGCCGCAATGTGTGGGGGAATCCGTATCATGCGCGCCGCTCCGCCATCGGATAGGAGCCCAGCACCTTCAACGCGATCGCGCGGACTTTGAAATCGTCCAGGGCGCGCTGAATGGCCGGGTCTTCGACGTGCCCTTCCAGGTCTACATAGAACAGATACTCCCAGGCCTTTTTTCGGGAAGGACGGGACTCGATCTTGGTGAGATTGACCCCATGCTCGGAAAGGGGACGGAGCGTTTCATAGAGGGCACCCACCCGATCCTGCATTGCAAACAGGATGGAAGTCTTGTCACGCCCCGTTCGTTTCGGCGTTTTTTGGGAGATAACCAGAAAGCGGGTAATGTTGTTTGCATGGTCTTCAATCCGTTTTCGGATGATGACCAGGTGATACAATTGCGCCGAAAGCTCCGACGCAATTGCGGCGATTTCCGGATTGTCCTGCGCCATCTCCGCGGCCCTGGCCGTGCTCCCCACCTCCGTGGTCTGGATATGGGGCAGGTGTGTCTCCAGGAAGACCCTGCATTGCGCCAGGGCATGGGGATGGGAACAGACCTGCCGGATGTCCTCGATCCGTCCGGACCTGGAGAGGAGATGATGGGAGACCTCCTGCAGCACCTCCCCGAATATGTGAAGCGGCGAATCCACGAAGAGGTCGAGGGTATGATTGACGACCCCTTCGCTGGAGTTTTCGATCGGCACCACGCCGAAATCGGCCCGGCCCCGTTCCACTTCGGTGAAGACGTCCTTGATGCTGTTCACGGGGAGGTTGCTCACCGACTGTCCAAACCACTGTACGCAGGCCATATGGGTAAAGGTCGCCTGGGGCCCCAGATAGGCCACCGTCACCGGGCCTTCCATCGCGCGGGAAGCGGAGATGACCTCCCGGAAGATCGTGCGCACCGCCCCGTTGGGGAAGGGGCCCGGGTTCAAGCGCGTCAGACGTTCGTAAATTTCCTGCTCGCGCGCGGGGGCATAGAAGTCGGCCTGATGGCCTCTTTTGAGCTTTCCGATCTCCTGAACGACGCGGCCCCGGCTATTTAAAAGCCCCAGAAGCTGGAGGTCTATGTCATCCACCTGACCGCGCAATGCGGCCAATTGATCGGCTGTCGCTGGATTGGCTGTGTCCGGGCTCATTCTGTTCCCTGCCGGGTGGACTGCGTGGTCTTCAACGCAGCCAGGACGGCGTCAACGTGGGCTTCCACCTTCACGCGAAGAAAGGAGTGCGCGATCCGTCCATCGCGGTCAATCAGAAACGTCGTCCGTTCGATTCCCCAAAAGGTTTTGCCATACATCTGCTTCAGCTTGTACACGCCGTACGCCTTGCAGACCGCGAAGTCGGGATCGCTCAACAGGGTGAAGGGGAGGGTATGCTTTTGGATAAAGCGCCGATGCGCCGCTGCGGAATCTCCGCTGATTCCCAGAATCACGGCACCCAGGGCCGAAAACCCCGAAATGGCATCCCGGAAATCGCAGGCCTCCCGCGTGCAACCGGGGGTCTCGTCCTTCGGGTAAAAATAGAGGACGATGTCATTTTTGCCCCGGTAATCGTTTAAATCCACCTGGCGCCCATCGGGCGCAGCGAGCGCAAAGCGCGGCGCCGGATCGCCAGTTTGTGGATTCCGTTCAGGCATGTTCAAATCCATGAGATCGGTTTGTAGACATCCGCATCGCCGGTTAGTGGCGGAAGTGGCGGACGCCCGTCAGGAGCATCGCCATGCCATGTTCGTCCGCTGCCGCGATGACTTCGGCGTCGCGGATGGAGCCACCCGGCTGGATGACCGCCGTGATGCCGGCCTTCGCCGCTTCGTCAATCCCATCCCGGAACGGGAAGAAGGCGTCCGAGGCCATCACACAGCCATCTGTTCCGCGCCGCGCCTTCAGGGTGGCCAGCTTTACCGAATCCACGCGACTCATCTGTCCGGCGCCGATGCCGACGGTCTCTCCGTCGTGCGCAAAGACGATGGCATTGGATTTCACGTGCTTGCAGACCTTCCAGGCAAAGCGCATGGCGGCCTGCTCCTCTGCGGTCGGTGGACGCCGGCTGACGACCGTCATCGGCGGATCGGAGCGGTCTGTGTCGGCCTCTTGCAGCAGCAGCCCCCCCCCCACGCGCCGCACGTCCCAACGATTGTGTAGAGAAAGGGCATCGTCGCCCGCAGTCAGGATGCGCAGGTCTTTTTTCTTCTGAAGCAGCAGCAAGGCATCGGGCGCGATCTCCGGCGCAATGACCACTTCCGTGAAGGTGCCACCGAGGGCCGTCGCCGCCGCAAGGTCTATCGGACGATTGAACGCCACCACGCCGCCAAACGCGGAGACGGGATCACAGTCCCGGGCCTTCCGATAGGCTTCGGCCAGGTCGTCTGCCGCTGCCGTACCATTCGCCGTTGCTGTACTCCCCACCGTAACCGCGCTACCCGCAGGCGTCGCACGCCCCGCCGTGGCCGCGCCACCCGCAGTGGCCGCGCCACAGGGGTTGTTGTGCTTGACGATGACACATGCGGGTGCCTCAAATTCCTTGACCAGTTCGAAGGCCGCGTGCGTGTCGAGAAAATTGTTGTATGACATCTCCTTGCCCCAGCGTTTTAAGGCCGTGGCCAGGGTGCCTGCCGCGCCGGCCGTCTCTTTATAAAAGGCGGCCTTTTGGTGCGGGTTTTCTCCATAGCGGAGCGATTGCACCTTTTCGAACGTCCATGACAGGCGTTGGGGGAAGGAGTCCACCTCCGTGGAGAGACCGTCAGAAAGACCGTCCAGATAGGCGGCGATGCTCCGGTCGTAGTCCGAGGTATAGGCGAAGACCTTTCGTGCCAGGCGCGCGCGGGTTGCGTCGGAGATCGCCCCGTCCCGGCTTTCGAATTCCGCCAGGATGGCAGCATAGTCTGCGGGGTCTACCACCACTGCGACATCGTTGTAGTTTTTGGCCGCGGAACGGAGCATGGCCGGCCCGCCGATATCTATATTCTCGATCGCCTCCGCATGGGTCACCCCCGATCTTGCGATCGTTTCCCGAAACGGATAGAGATTGACCACCACCAGGTCAATGGGGAGAATGCCGTGCGCCTGCATCTGTTGCCGATGGTTCGGGTCGTCCCGTTTTCCCAGGATACCGCCATGGATCAGCGGGTGGAGCGTTTTGACCCGTCCATCCAGGATTTCGGGGAACCCGGTATGGGAGGAGACCTCCGAGACGGCGATCCCCTCCCCTCGGAGGAGTTTAAACGTACCCCCCGTCGAAAGGAGCGCCACGCCCCGCGATTGGAGTCCCCGCGCCAACGCGACGACTCCTTCCTTGTTATAGACGCTGATCAATGCGCGTTGAATGGCACGCTTAATGACCCGGTTAGTGCTTTCCATTTTGACTCCATCCGAATAGCCACCGAAGGCTCTTCCTGGCCGTTAATTTGACGGCGACGGCCGGTCTTTGGAGGAAGACCCCCTTTTCCAGGGCCGATCGCTCCGCATCCGTCAGGAGGTGCGGCGCGCGTTCTCTTTTCAATTTGGCAATCCCCAGGAGGTCATCCTGGAAGAAAATGCGGTAGATGCCGTTTCTCAGGATGTTCCATCGTCCCCCCCGCTGAAAGGCGGTCGAAAAATCGATCAGGTAGGGTTTCCCATCGTCGCCGAGGAGGACGTTCTTGATATTCCGAAGGTCGCACAGCACGATGCCCCGGTCATGGATGCGATCAATGATCTCTCTCAACCGCGAAAAGAAAAGGGGCGTCAACTCGCCCCGTTGGAGTTGCGCCGCATCCCGACCGGGAATGTGGGTCACGGCGATGGCATACCGATCCACGGTATGGGCTTCCGATGGAATTCCCCGAATATCCCGAAGCATGCGATACATGAGCGCTTCACGCCGAATGGAAAGGGCCCCGACGCAAACGCGGAAAACCCACCCCTTTTCGGCATAATCCTTGACGACGTAAAGACCTCCCCCGGCCCTCACCAGGAAAACGTCCGGCTTCCAGGGCCTCCCTTCGCGCAGAACCGCCTGGATATGCCGGCGGTAAGAGGCCCTTTGCAGCACCGTTTGAGGCCCCTCGCTCACAAAAAGCGGGGCCGCACCCGCCGCCACTGCCGCATCAGAACAGGTCATCTCCATCGTTTCCATTTTCGATCGGACAAGTCGGGTGTCGGTTAAACAAAGAAGCGGCCGGTCACCAGTGTAATCCCGACCAGCGTAGCCAGGGCGGTCTCTGCCTCGCTGTTGGCCACCACGCGCGACCATTCCCAGCGGTGCGCGCCCCGCTTTCCGTAAGGGCTAAGACGTGGGAGATAATCGGGCACGGCGCGGTCGTATGCGTCCCAGACCTCGCCGAAAATATTCCGAAGACGGTCCGATTCCCGTTTTTTCTTGAAGGGCGCGTAGTACAGGAAGAAAAGGACCGTGCCCGCCGCCAGGACGGCCCATTGCGTGGCAATGAGACAAAAACCGATCAGGTTCAACAACGTTCCCAGATAAAGCGGGTTTTTGACATACGCGTAAGGCCCCGTCGTGGTCACTTCGCCATTTTTTCGGAGGTGTCCGGCGGCCCAGAGACGCAACAGCATTCCCAGAAAAATCATCGGAAGTCCGATCGCATACAGGTCCGGCTGCGGTTGCGCCGTGTAGAGCAGGAGTCCCCCTAATAGATAGGCCGGAAGGGCCTTCAGGCTGACCTTGCGCCACCGCTGTCCGACATCCAGCCCATAACGGGCAATTTTAATGCGATCTTCCGACATATTGGAGCGCAGTATAGCAAACCACGGCGCAATGTTCAAAAATGTGTCGGGGAGCGGATTGCCCCGCCGGGGTGTCTGTGCTATATCTTTCGGCGGTTACGAGAGAATGTGAAACATGCCCGACTCGAAAACGCATCGTCTGATCCGTGAAGGGGACGCCGTCCTGATGGGCAACTACGCCCGGTTCCCGCAGGTGTTCGAGGCGGGACGCGGGGCGACCGTCCGCGATGTGGATGGAAAGTCATACCTCGATTTCACATCCGGTATTGCCGTCAATGCCCTGGGGCATGCCGACCCGCGCCTTACCCGCGCAATCGCAACTCAGGCAGCCCAACTGCTCCACATCTCCAATCTCTATTACAACGAACCGCAAATCCGGCTGGCGCAGTGGCTGGTCGCACATTCGTTTGCCGACCGGGTCTTCTTCTGCAATAGCGGGGCGGAGGCCAACGAGGCCGCCATCAAACTGGCCCGGAAGTTTGCCAAAGAGACGCGCGGAGACGATTGTTTCGAGATCGTCACCGCCCACGGCTCGTTTCACGGTCGGACGATGGCCACGGTGACGGCCACCGCCCAGCCGAAGTACCACAAGGGATTCGAGCCGCTGCTGCCGGGATTCCGATACGTGCCTTACGACGATTCGGCGGCCCTCTCATCGGCCATCACGTCGCGGACGGCGGCGATCCTGCTGGAGCCGATCCAGGGAGAGGGAGGGGTGCGCATTCCCAGTCCGGGCTACCTGGCCGAAGTACGAAAACGGTGCGACCGATCGGGCGCGCTGCTGATTCTGGACGAGGTGCAGACGGGCATGGGACGGACCGGCGCGCGCTTCGCTTACGAACAGTGCGGCGTCATGCCGGACATCATGACGCTGGCCAAGGGGCTCGGCGGCGGGGTACCGATCGGCGCAATGCTGGCCCGCGAGACTGTGGCGCGGGTCTTCACGCCGGGGAGCCATGCCTCCACGTTCGGCGGGAATCCCCTCGTCTGCGCTGCGGCCCTGTCCGTGACAAAGCGGATGACCGCGCCGTTTTTGCTGCGCGTGCAAAAACAGGGCGAAGCGCTGCGGGCGGGGCTGCTCCGGCTGCAAAAAAAGACGGGTAAAATTGACGCAGTGCGGGGTGTCGGGCTGATCGCGGCCATTGACCTTTCCCCCGACGCCCCCGACGCCCTTTCGGTCATTCGGCAGGCCGCCGACAACGGACTGCTGCTCAACAGGACATCCGAGCGGACGCTCCGCTTTGTGCCGCCGCTCATCGTCACGGGAAAAGAAATCCAGCGAATGCTACAGATTCTGGGCGGCCTCCTGGGGGTGTAACAAGATGCCAAAACGTGACCTACTGGATGTGGCGTCCCTGTCGCCTGACGAAATCGGATGGCTCCTGCAGCGGGCGCGCGATTATAAGGCCGGGATGCGGAATTCCGCGCTTTCGGGCCGTGCCGTGGGGATGCTGTTCGAGAAACCCTCCACGCGCACGCGGGTCTCGTTCGAGGTGGCCATTCACCGGCTGGGCGGCGATCCCATCCATCTCCCCGGCGAGGCGATGCAGATTGGGCGCGGCGAGACGATCGCCGACACGGCGCGCGTGCTGTCGGGTTATCTGGACGCCCTCGTCATCCGCACCTTCGGGCAGGCGCGTCTTCTGGAATGGGCGCGGCATGCCACGGTACCCGTCATCAACGGTCTGACCGACCTGCACCATCCCTGCCAAATTCTGGCCGATCTCTTCACGATCCACGCGCGGCGCGGGACGCTTGCGGGGCTCACGCTGGCCTACATCGGCGACGGGAACAACATTGCCCACTCGCTGATGGAGGGGGGCGCCCTCATGGGGATGCGGATCGTCGTGGCCGCGCCGCAGGGGCTGCTGCCCGATCCTCAAATTACCGCGCGCGCCATGCGGATTGCGGCGGCGCACGGGGGCGAAGTCCTGGTCCACTCCGATCCACGGGCTGCGGCGAGCGGGGCCGACGTGCTTTATACCGACGTCTGGGTCTCGATGGGGCAGGCGGACGATCACGCGCGCGTTTCGGCCCTGCAGTCCTATCAGATCAACGCCGAACTGATTGCGCGTGCCGCCCCGAACGTTCTGGTGATGCACTGTCTTCCGGCCCACCGTGGCGAGGAGATTACCGAAGCGGCGATGGAAGGCCCCCAGTCGGTGATCTTCGAGCAGGCGGCCAATCGGCTCCCGATCCAGCAGGCGATTCTGGAACGATGGACGGCGGAGCCGTAGGTGAGTCGCTCCCGTTATACATCGCGTCATGACTCCTGACGCGATGTATATTAAGTTTTCAGGCCACAAGTCTTAATAAGGCAATCGCTTATTAAGTTTTCAGGCACACCCACGGCGCACCCTCTTATGAAACGCGGCGAAACCGGACGGTACGAGACCACATCTTTTGGTGGCGAGTCGGTCCGGGCCTTCGTCCCCATGCCAC
>CAZOFZ010000002.1:33022-38767 GCA_964579175.1 uncultured Nitrospirota bacterium
TACGAGACCACATCTTTTGGTGGCGAGTCGGTCCGGGCCTTCGTCCCCATGCCACTTCCTCCCACGCCACCTCTGCGGATGGACGGGGCGCTGCTCCCATTTCTTGAGGCTGCGGTACTGGCCCTGGGCCGGCTCGACAGCGCCGCCACCTTGCTTCCAGATCCAGGACTCTTCCTCTATACCTATGTCCGGAAGGAGGCTGTGCTCTCCTCTCAAATCGAGGGGACGCAGTCGTCGCTCTCCGATCTCCTCCTCTTCGAGCTCGACGAGGTACCCGGTGTGCCGCGTGACGATGCCGTGGAGGTGTCACACTACGCTGCAGCGCTCGATCATGGTCTGGCGCGGCTGGGCGAAGGGTTCCCGCTTTCAAACCGGCTGATTCGTGAGATTCATGGCGTACTGCTTTCGCACGGATGTGGCAGCGAAAAGGAGCCTGGCGAATTTCGCCGCTCTCAAAACTGGATTGGCGGCAGCCGCCCCGGTAACGCCGTCTTTGTCCCGCCGCCGCACACGATTGTGCCCGACTGTATGGCGGCGCTGGAAACGTTCCTGCACGCCCAGGGTGACGGCCTGCCGATACTCATTCGGGCCGGACTTGCGCACGTGCAATTCGAGACGATCCACCCCTTCCAGGATGGCAACGGGAGGGTGGGGCGCCTTCTGATCACATTCCTATTGTGCCATGCCGGTATCCTGCACAAGCCGCTGCTCTATATCAGTCTCTACTTCAAACAAAACCGCGCGGCCTATTACGAACTGCTGGATCGGGTGCGTCGGGAGGGCGACTGGGAGGCGTGGCTGACGTTCTTTCTGGAAGGGATCAAAGTAACGGCGGAAGGAGCGGTCGCAACGGTGCAGAGACTTTCAGCGTTGTTTCAGGAAGACCGCGTGCGGATCGAGGCCGCGGGTCGCCGCGCGGGATCGGCGTTGCGGGCCCACGACACGCTCAAGAAACGTCCGATCCAATCCCTGCCGCAGATGCGTAAGGTGACGGGGCTCTCGTTTCCAGCGGTGACGTCGGCGATCAACCTGCTCGTGGAGCTTGGAATCGCGCGTGAACTGACCGGCCATCGGCGGAATCGGCTCTTTGTGTATGGTCGCCACCTGGCCATCCTCAACGAGGGGATGGAGTCGCCATGACGGGCTGGGATGCCCAGGCGGTAAGTGCCGCCGCAAACCGAGCCATGGCTACGGTACGGACCCAAACCAGCGATACCGGTTTCGGGCGAGGTGGCGGTAGGCGAAGTTGGCCCCGTGGGAAAACCCGGGGATGCGGAAGAGGTGTGCCAGTAGACGTCCCATCGGGAGCAGCGGCAGCATGTTTCGAAGTGCTTCCACGCCGGCGCTGACACGACCCTGATCGTCCACAAACCGCATGGCGTCCATGCAGCTTGCACCTGCCAGTTCCGGTAAAAACGCCCTGGCCTCGGCGGTTTGAAACGGGAGGAAGGTCACCCGACGGTGCCGATCCCATCGTTGCAGCCATCGCCTGGAGGCCACGCAAAACCGGCATTCGGCATCGTAGATCAGGACGTTACGGGGGCGCATGGCAGTCGGGCCGGAAGCCGATCGGTCTCTCGGCCCTTGTATCGGCTCCGCCCACCTTGTAGGATACATTTCCGTGGCTGGGGGACGAGGAATCGAACCTCGATAGACAGATCCAGATTCTGTCGTCTTGCCGTTAGACGATCCCCCAACATCCGTTCGAGAGAACCGTCGCCACTCTACTGAATTGCATGTCTGGCTGTCAAGGTAATGGCCCCTCTAAAAACCCACTGTGCTACCAAACTCCTGCGTTGCGCGGGCGTGCGACGCCTGCGGGGGTGGCGCGGCCACTGCAATGCCCGGAATCCTCATATATTCAAAGTTGGGCCTCCCGGACAGCGCACAAGAAACTCCGCCGAACGCGGCACCACGAATGAAACCAAGACGGAGCCCTGATGGCGACCACTGAAACCCACAACCCCGACCTTACCCGCGCTGAAATCCTCTGGAAGGCGGCCGACATCCTGCGCGGGCAGATTGACGCCGCCGAATACAAACATGTCGTCCTCGGCCTGCTCTTTCTGAAGTACATCTCCGACTCCTTCGGGGCCCGCCGCGAGGAGCTCAAGGTCGAGCTGGCCGCCGACGGCATCGGCGGCCCGCAGATCGAAAGCCTGCTGGAGAACCGCGACGAGTACACCGCCGAACGGGTCTTCTGGGTTCCGCCTGCGGCGCGTTGGCAGAATCTCCAGAACCAGGCCGCGCGCGCCGACATCGCCGCGCTGATTGACGACGCCATCCTCGCCATCGAGCGCAACAACCCCAACCTCAAGGGCAAGCTGCCGCGCGACTACGCCCGCCGCGGCATCGCGCCGGAGAAGATGAAGGGCCTGATCGACCTGATCGCCGACATCGGCTTCAAGGGCGACCGCGCCAAGGCCCGCGACACGCTCGGCCGCGTCTACGAGTACTTCCTCGGCAAGTTCGCCCAGGCCGAGGGCAAGCTCGGCGGCGAGTTCTTCACGCCACGCTGCATCGTCCGCCTGCTGGTCGAGATGCTCGAACCCTACGAGGGCCGCGTCTACGACCCCTGCTGCGGCTCGGCGGGGATGTTCGTGCAGTCGGAGCGCTTCGTGGAAGCCCACGGCGGACAGAAGACCGACATCTCCATTTTCGGGCAGGAGTCCAACCCCACGACATGGCGGCTGGCACACATGAACCTCGCCATCCGCGGCATCGAGGCCAACCTCGGCGCGCAGCCCGCCGACAGCTTCCTGCGCAACCTGCATCCCGACCTCAAGGCCGATTACATCCTCGCCAATCCGCCGTTCAACATCTCCGACTGGTCGGGAAATCTGCTGGAGGGCGATGTCCGCTGGCGCTACGGCACGCCGCCCACCGGCAACGCCAACTACGCCTGGATTCAGCATTTCATCCACCACATCGCGCCGCCCAACGGCCGTGGCGGCGGGGTCGCCGGCTTCGTCATGGCCAACGGCTCGCTCTCCACCGGCTCCGGCGGCGAAGGCGAGATTCGCCAGCGCATCGTCGAGGCCGACCTGGTGGATTGCATCGTGGCGCTGCCGGCCCAGCTCTTCCTCACCACCGGCATCCCCGCCTGCCTCTGGTTCCTCACCCGCGACAAGAGCGGCCGCAACCTCAAGCACGGCGGGCGCAACCGCACCGGCGAGACGCTGTTTATAGACGCGCGCAAGCTCGGCACGATGCAGACACGAACGCTTCGGATTCTCACGGGAGCGGACAATGGCGCGACAACCGGTGGCGATGGGACCGGCGACCCACTGCCGACCAGCGACATCGGTCGTATCGTGTACGCCTTTCGGCAGTGGCGCAGCGAGCCCGCGCCCGCGTGGTGGGACGAGGCGCAGCACGGCGCGTGGGCCTACCGCGACATCCCCGGCTTCTGCAAGGCCGAGACGATCGCGGACATCGGCAAGCACGGCTTCGTCCTCACACCCGGCCGTTACGTCGGCGCCGAGGAGCAGGAGGACGACGGCGAACCGTTCACGGAGAAATACCCGCGCCTGCTGGCAGAACTGGAGGCGTGCTTTGAGGAGGGCGAACGGTTGATGGGGGTGGTACGCGAAAAGTTGAAAGGGGTGGGCGATGGAAACTAAATTGAACTTTGATGCGCTCACCAAGGCGGTGGCCGCGCTGAAAGAGGGCCTGCGTGAGCATGAGCAATACCCGCAACTGCTCACCGTGCGCGACGGTTTGATCCAACGCTTTGAGTTCACCTATGAAATTGCGCACAAAATGCTCAGACGCTATCTTCAGTCGGCGTCTCCCACACCCGGGCAGTACGACAATATGCCGTTTCAGGATTTAATTCGTTCCGGAAACGAGGCAGGGTTATTGCTCGGGGACTGGCCACGATGGAAGGGGTATCGAGACATGCGGGCGAAGACCAGCCATACCTACGATGAAGCCATCGCGCTGGAAGTGGTTTCGGATATTCCCTCTTTTATGGAAGAAGCCCTCTATTTGCGAGACAAACTCAAGCAAAGGATTTCCGGGTGAAGCCGCCGCTCATCGATATCCGCCCCGATCACTGGGAGATCGTCCGGGATATTCTGCGCAGACACGTGCCGAACCTTGCAGTCTGGGCCTTCGGCTCGCGCGCCAAATGGACGGCCAAGGACTATTCCGACCTCGACCTTGCGATTATCACCGGGCAGCCCCTAAGCCTGTCGGTGAGCGCGTCCTTGTCGGACGATTTCTCTGAATCCGATTTGCCGTTCAAGGTGGATGTCGTGGACTGGGCCACCACCAGCGCGTCCTTCCGCAAGATCATCGAGCAAGACAAGGTGGATCTGCTGCTGCACGATGATCCGCTCGAGCCGAAACTTGCGGCGCATATTCGGCAGCATGGGAAGCCGTTGGGGTGGCATAGCAAAATGGCGAGGGGGAGGGTTGATGAGGGTGGTGCGGGAACGGCTGATAGGGCTGGAGTCTTGAGGATGCTCAGGCTTGGCAACGTCTGCACGAAGATTGGATGCGGCGCTACGCCCCGCGGCGGAAGCGATGTGTACCTATCGAGCGGTATCGCGTTGATCCGAAGCCAGAATATCTACAACGACGGCTTCCGGACGGAAGGACTGGCCTTCATCGGAGACGAACACGCAGCCCAGCTGGCCAATGTCGAAGTGGAAGCAGGCGACATCCTGCTCAACATCACCGGCGACTCGGTGGCTCGTTCATGTCGCGTACCGGAAACTGTGCTTCCCGCGCGTGTGAATCAGCATGTCGCAATCATTCGACCTAATCCGGAAGAGCTCGACCCCCGCTACCTACACTATCACCTGATTTCACCGGCGAAGCAGAGAGCGATGCACTCGCTGGCTGGCGGTGGCGCAACCAGGAACGCCCTGACCAAGGGCATGATCGAGCACTTCGAGGTGCCCGCTCCATCGCTCGACGTCCAACGCGCCATCGCCGGGGTCCTCGGCGCGCTGGACGACAAGATTGAGCAGAACCGGCGGACGGCGCGGGCGCTGGAGCGGCTGGCGCGGGCGATCTTCCGGGCGTGGTTCGTGGACTTCGAGCCGGTCAAGGCCAAGGCCGAAGGCAGAACCGCCTTCCCCGGAATGCCCCAGCCCGTCTTCGACGCCCTCCCCACCCGCTTCGTCGACTCCGCCATCGGCCCCGTGCCAGAGGGGTGGGAGGTGAAGCCTGCTACTAACGTCGCAACAGTCGCAATCGGGAAGACGCCCCCACGCAAAGAGTCGCAGTGGTTTACGAATGACCCTTCGCAGATGCCGTGGGTTTCAATTCGGGATATGGGGACATGCGGCGTATTCATTGGAACAACGTCTGAGTACCTCACATACGAAGCGGTTGAACGCTTCCGAGTTCGACGAATTCCGGATCGAAGTGTGCTCTTCAGCTTCAAGCTCACATTGGGACGCGTAACAATCGCGGATGGCGAGATCACATCTAACGAGGCAATCGCTCATTTCGTCTCGGAATCTCCTGACTCGATTGGGACGGAGTATCTGTATTGCTATCTGGTTGAATTCGATCACAACCAGCTCGGAAGCACCAGTTCCATCGCAACGGCGACAAACTCAAAGATCGTCAAGGAGATGCCCATCCTTGTTCCCGTGCCATCCACCGCAGAGGCGTTTACCGAGTTGACACGTCCGATGTTCGACGCACTGCGTTCTCTAACTCGGGAGTCGAGCAAGCTCGCCGCGATGCGTGACTACCTGCTGCCGAAGCTCATCTCTGGCGAGTTAC
>CAZOFZ010000003.1:0-38586 GCA_964579175.1 uncultured Nitrospirota bacterium
GCCCTAGAATTTATAAACGGCTTGTGCGGAGAGGGAGTGGGTGGTGCGGTCCGTGGCATTATCCTGGTATCGCGCCACGGCGTCCACGCGGAGGAAACTCGTGTCCGCAATCCGCATCTGGGTGCGGAGGCTGACGGTCCACTGGTCAATATCCGCAGTGCTGTTGTCCAAAACCGCGGCGATTTCCGGTGTCATCGTGAGATCGCGCGATTTTCCCAGCAGCATACCGGTTGCAAATCCAACTGCGTCAATGCCCGTATTGGCCAGTTGAATGGCGCCGGGGAGCTGATTGAACGCAATCCCCAGATTTTTGAGAGAACCGTTGGCCATGCTCCGATAATCCTGCATGCCGTAAAAGGCGTTCAGGTAGAGGCTGGGACGATCCAGAACCCGCGCGGGGAAGGTGTAGGTATGTTCGACAATCCCCAGGCGTCCGGTCTGGCCCTCGATGCGATTGACAAAAAGCCGCAGGGAGGTGACGCGACGCTGCTCGAACCGGGTCACCGAAAGCCCGCCGTGCCGCTCCCTTTTCGTGGCATCTTCCGAATCGTGCAGATATCCGAACGTCCCCTCGAACGTGTACAGGTGGGTGTCCAGCACCCCATCCAGGCCATAGAGCCCCACCTCCCGATCGGCGCGCCCCTCCAACTCGGACCGATCCTTTCCAGACGCCGTTGCGAAGGCCAGCAGACGCAGATTCGGCACGCCTCCGAACCGAATGTTGTTTTTTGCGAAGAGCCCCCCCAGCACATCGTCATCCGCCAGATACAGATTGTGGAACAGCAGCGGAACCCGCCCAATGGCAAAATCAACCCCTGCAACCTGCGCTTCGATAAACGCCCGTTCCAGACGGTCCAGACTCAGGGCGCTGCGATCCAGCGAGTTAACCGCTTCCTCACGGGCAAAGAGGGTGTTGTTCTTGATGGGGCGAAAGCGGGCATGGAACCGAAAGGTATCGGTCATCCGCAGTTCCGCCTCGAAGGTCAGGGTGCCGAGTAGGTGCAGGCGCCCCCCCTCGTTGCCGACCCCGAAGAGTTGCAGGTCCCCATGGAGCCCCAGAAATGTCTCATCCCGAAACGGACGCCAATCGGCGGCAAACTGTGTAGCGCCCAGGGGAACCAGCGACAGGGCCCACAGGGCAATCGCCCAGACCGCGATCCTTCGATTCATTATCCACGCCTTCCGATCAACGGTTGGACACCGCACGCATTACCTTCCGGACAGGGCGCCGATCGCAATCTGACCGGTCACCTCATCCACGGTATAGACGGGAATCTTTGCTTTCATCGTGGCGAGTAATTCCGCCTTGTCGGGGTATTGTCGAATGAAGTAATCGAAATAGTAGGGGGGATAATTCCTGTAGAGCAACCGGAACTTATATTGGATCGGGCCGACCACCCGTTTCGGAAGCTGGAGGGGATAGGTAAATTCCCGGCTCTGACGGGCCGGAATGCCCCGCTTGACGATCCGGGCGTTTTCGGCGCCGTTGTAGACCGATTGGGGCGTCACGGAGGGGAAGACCGTGGGCGATGGGGCATCCTCTTCGGCCAACGGAAACGGGACTTCGATGTCGTTGCCCCGAAACCCGCGGATTGTAATTTGGGGAGAGAGGTTGACCAGGTGGTCATCCAACGGGGCCCGGCCCGTATTGACCGCATCGCTAAACCGGTTACGCACATCCTGATTGGCGTCCAGATCGCCCGATTTAAAAAAGACCTGGCCGTCGGCGTCGGTATAGGTGGCCTCCACCCATGCCTGCCGCCAGGGAAAACCGCTGGGAAAATGGTGGCCCGTATAGGTGTTCTCGATCCGTAGCGTGACCTGTCCTTCGCCGCCGGGGGAGAGGGACAGGGGCGCCGTCACATCCATCCGGGCTGCGTTACGCATTAATTTGGCACGCTGTTCGCTATATTCCTCTTGCAGCTTGAGGTTGCGTTTTCGGGTCCGCGCATCCGGTGCCGATCCCTCTTTGCCCCGCAGGGGGTAGTCATCGGTCCAGTGATAGTCCACCCCGATAAAGCGGTGGTCCGACTGCGGGCGCTGCGGCAACTGCATGTCGCCCACCTGCGCAATGGCCCCCACCGGTCGCTCGGAAGGACGCCCCGGAATTGGCCCCATGTGGCAGGACTGACAGGTCACCCCCTCCTCCGCCCAGGGGCTGGACGCCCACTCGCTGTAGGTCTCCTGGAGCCTCAGCCCATTTGGCACGATGACTTCATGGCAGTGTCGGCACATCTCGGAAGATTTGAACAGATCCCGCTGCTCGGCCTGGTGAAAGTCCACCTGTGACAGGGGCGGGTCGCCCGGACGCCCGCTTCCCTGCGGCCCAAATGTCTTGGGGCCCGGACGAAGCGGGAAAAATGCCTGTACCTGGCCATGATCGGCGGAAATGGAGTGGCAGACATCGCAGGAGATGCCCGCCATGGAGATGGGACTTCGCTCCGCATTTAACAGGGCGTACGGTTCGCCCATTTCGGTGCCGATGGGGGTATGGCACCGGATGCAGAAAGGGCCCGCCGTTCCGCCCGTCCGTTGCAGGAGAAACCGGTTGACCAGCTCGTTGGGGATACTGGCCTGGGCGTAGTGGTGCATGGAGCCCAGCCATTGCGTGTATTGCCTGCTGTGGCACCCCCCGCAGACCTTGGGGGAAACGAACGAGGCGCCTTTGACTTCCGGGGCGTCTGGGGCGTCCGCCGCCTCTGCCGTTTCCACCGCCCGCTCCGTCCCCGGCTGGGAGGCCGGCGGGGCCTGCGGGGTCATCTGTGGACGCGCACAGGCGCTGATGAGAACGATCGAAAGAACGCTACCCAGTCTACGGTATCGCATCATGGCTCACAGGACTCACCCCGGAGGGGCGGTTTTGTCCTTCCAATGTTTGATCTTCTTCATCCCTTCGTCAAAGGCCATCTTGTTCGGTTCGGCATGCCCGCTCCCCTTGAGTTTGTCGTAGCGTTCGTTGGGGCCGTGGCATTGGGCGCAGTTCTCTTTCTGCTGCTGCACCGTTTTCAAGGGACGGAGTCCCAGGGCCACGATCTGTTCGTAGACCCGCTCCTTTTTCTTGTGGGGCTCCAGATATTCGCTGCCGGCCCCGTGACAGGCCTCGCACTGCACCCCTTCGCTCGCGTCGAACGTCTCGTCGAGTCGTTCGTCACTGACACCGAAGGCGGTGCTGTGACAGGAGAGGCAAAGCTCCGATTCGGCAGGCTTGTCTATGGCGAGCTTGGCGGCATACTCCTTCCCCTTTTTGCCATCCAGGTTCGTGATGGCCTTGGAATGGTCGGATTCGTCCCAGGGGCCCTTCTGGTTGCCCAGCTTTACAGAACCGTGGCAACCACTGGAAGCGCACTTGCCAACGCCCAGGTAGGTGGCCTCCCCAGCCTGAACGACGCCACTCAACCCCAGCAGAAATGTCATGGACAGAATGATTCGAAGCATGGGCGTCCTCCTTCAATGTAATCAGCGCCGCTACAATCTGCGGAGATCCTCCGCACACTCTCGTCGCGCGTCTTCTATCACGTATTCTGGATCGGATGCAACAGAGGGACGACCCCAGGAATTTCGCAAGAATTGGATGGATGTGTGCGGGGACTTTATTCCATCTTGATCCATGAGATATGATGCCCCCTGCACAGCGGATAAACGATTGACACCGACTTTGTTTTGAAAGGGAGGGATTCCGTCTTCTTATGGTAAACGAATTCGGACATTTTGCCGTGGTGACGGCCCTGGTGCTGTCCATTGTGGGAATCGTCGCCCCGATTTTGGGTCTTCGTCTGAAGGCGCCCGTCTGGACGGCGGTGGCCCGCCAGGCCGTGACGGCCAACTTTGTCCTTCTCTCGATCGGCGTCGGGTGCATGATTTACTCCTATCTGACGCAGGACTATTCGGTGAAGTACGTCTTCTCCACCTCCAACAGCCGGCTGCCGATCTTCTACAAAATCGCGGGGCTTTGGGGGGGACATGAGGGGTCGCTGCTCCTCTGGGTCTGGATTCTGTCGCTCTACTGTATGTTGGCGGCCTGGATTCACTGGAAAACCCAGCCGATCGCGATGCCCTATCTGCTGATGACCCAGTCCATCGTGCAATGCGGATTTCTCCTGCTGATTCTCTTCCTGTCCAACCCCTTCGAACGGATGTTCCCCGTGCCCGCAGACGGCAAAGACTTAAATCCCCTGCTGCAAGACCCGGCGATGGTCGTCCATCCGCCGATGCTCTATCTGGGTTACGTCGGCCTCTCGATCCCCTACGCCTTTGCGATGGCGGCGCTCTTTTCGGGCCGGCTTGGCGAGGAGTGGGTGAAAGTGACGCAGCGGTGGACGCTGGTGGCCTGGATGTGCCTCACCACCGGCATCCTGATGGGCGGTTACTGGGCCTATTACGAACTGGGCTGGGGGGGCTACTGGGGCTGGGACCCGGTGGAGAACGCGTCGTTCATGCCGTGGCTGGCCGCGACGGCGTTTCTGCACTCGGTGATGGTGCAGGAGACACGCAAGATGTTCAAGGTCTGGAACCTGTTCCTGATCATTCTGGCCTTCTCGCTTTCGCTGATCGGCACGTTTCTGGTGCGCAGCGGCATCCTCTCCTCCGTCCACACCTTCGCCACCGATCCGGGCCGCGGCGTCTTCATCCTGGCGTTCCTGTCGTTCATGCTGCTGCTGTCGTTTGGCGCGCTCATCCTCCGTTCCTCCAAACTCAAAAGCCGCATCGAGATGGAATCGGTCGTCTCGCGCGAGGCGGTTTTTTTGTACAACAACCTCTTCTTTTTAGTGGCCCTTGTCACGGTCTTTATCGGCACGCTCTACCCGCTGCTGATGGAGGCGCTCAAGTTTCAGAAGGTCTCGGTCGGCCCGCCGTATTACAACACCGTCTTCATGCCGGTGGCGCTGGGTCTGATCTTTCTGATGGGGATCGGGCCGTATATCCCGTGGCGCAAGGCGTCGCTTCCCAGCCTCAAGGCGCTTTTTCTGAAACCCACGCTCGTTGCAACCGGCGCCTTCGGGTTCTTTGTCGTGGGCGGCATCCGGGACGCCTACGCCCTGGCGGGCCTCTGGGTGGTGGTTTTCGTGGCCACCGCGATCGTGCTCGATTTCAACCAGATCGCCACGTTCTGGGCCGGGCATGACGGGATCAACCGCGCGAAGGGACTGCTGGTGGCCTATCGGAAGAATCCCAGGCGGATCGCTGGCATTGTGACCCACATCGGCGTGCTGGTGACGGTGACGGGGATCATTTTCTCGACGATTTATCAGACCGAGGTGATGGTGCCGATGAAACCGGGCGAGACGATTCCACTGGGGGCATACCGTCTCAAACTGCTGCAACTCTATCCCGCACAGGGGCCGAACTGGACGGCGCAGGAGGGGCTGTTCAACGTCTACAAGGAGGACCGCCTGATTGCACAACTCTACCCACAAAAGCGGTTCTACACCGTTTCGCAGACGCCGACCACCGAGACGGCTATTCATCAAGTGAATATGGGGCATCTCTTCGTGACGATGCCGGAGGTGGCCCCCGACGGCAGTTGGGCACGCGTGCGGGCGCTGCACAACCCGCTCGTCCTCTGGGTCTGGTACGGCGGCGGCATCATGGGCCTGGGCGTGCTACTCAACATCTTCCGCAAGACGCGCCGGACGACCGCCCCCGCCACAAGTCCTGTTTTCACTCCGCTTTCCACCCCCACGCCCGACGCCCCCAGTTAGATGCACCCTTGACAACCGATCAACAGTACGGCGCAGTTCAAGCGTGCGTGGCGTGCACGCATCCGGCTAATAACTGGATGACGCGCCCCTACAACGGCTCGATCTCGTACTCCTTGATTTTGTTCAGGAGCGTTTTGTAGCTGACTTTCAGCCGTTCGGCGGCGCGGGACTTGTTCCCGCCCGCTTCCCGCAGCACCTTCCGGATCATGCCAGACTCCACCCGTCGCACGGCGGCCTCGCTGGCCTGCTGAAGCCCCCCTTCCGTCGGGACATCGCTCTCCTCCCGCCGACGCTCGCGCAAACCCAGGTGCGCGGGGAGAATCTCGCTCCCTTCGCTTAGAATCATCGCCCGTTCGATGCAGTTTTGCAGCTCCCGCACGTTCCCCGTCCAGGGATGGCGCATCAGGATCGCAAGGGCCTGTTCCGAAACCGTCTTGGGTGCCTTCTTCATCTCCTTGGCGTAATAGGCGACAAAGTGCTCCACCAGCGCCGGAATGTCCTCGGCGCGTTCCCGCAGCGGGGGGACCGTGATCGGAAAGACATTCAGCCGGAAATAGAGGTCCTCCCGGAAGGTCTTCTGCGCAATGGCCTGGAGCAGATTCCGGTTCGTGGCTGCCACCACGCGAACGTCCACCGTGACGTTGACGGTGCCGCCCACGCGCATGATTTTCCCCTCCTCCAGGACACGCAGCAGCTTGGCCTGAAGTGCAGGCTCCATGTCGCCGATCTCATCCAGGAAAAGGGTCCCCTGATCGGCCAGCTCGAACTTTCCGGTCCGTTTTTCGACGGCGCCGGTAAAGGCCCCCCGTTCATGACCGAAGAGCTCGGACTCCAAAAGGTCGCGTGGGATGGCCGCGCAATTGATCGCCACAAAGGCCGAATCCCGCCGCGGGCCGAGCTGGTGCGTCGCCCGCGCAAACAATTCCTTCCCCGTTCCGCTTTCGCCATAGAGCAGCACGGTCGTTTTCCCCGCAGCCACCTTGCGCATCTGTTCCACCGCGTGCAACATCGCCGGCGCCCGGCCGATGAGATTCGGAAGCCTGCGGTCCTCCCGAAAGATGGCGTTCTCGATCATCAGCCGCTGCTGCCGCAGCGCCGCCTCGATCCGCAACAGCAGGTGGTCCGGCTCGAACGGTTTTGTAATGAAATCGTAGGCGCCCTCCTTGACCGCCTTCACCGCCGTCTCGATGTTGCCGTAGGCCGTCATCAGGATCACCGGAATGGAGGCCCGATAGGCCTTCGTGGCCTGCAGGACTTCCAGGCCGTCTCCGTGCGGCAGCCTCATGTCGCTCACCACCAGGCCGATCTCGCCGGTGCGCACCCGTTCGATTCCCTGACGTCCATCCGGCGCGCAAACGACACGATAACCGGCCTCCGTCAAGGCCTGTGTCAGCATCTCGGCCAGTTGACTTCGGTCTTCGACGATCAGAATCGTCTCCATCTTGCCTCCCCCGCTTTCAGGATGCCGCCGGACATGGCGGCAAAATCGGAAGCGCCACGGTAAAAATCGCGCCTTCCCCTTCCGGACTCGAAACCGATATCTGGCCGTTGTGCGCCAGGACAATTTTGTGCACCAGGGCCAGCCCCAGCCCGGTCCCCTTCTCCTTGGTCGTAAAAAAGGGCAGAAACAGTTGTGGGATCCGCGCGGCGGGAATCCCGGGGCCCGTGTCGGCGATGCGGATTTGGACCACCCCTTCAGGGTGTCGCGTCATGACGATCCGAATCTCCCCCGCCCCCTCCATCGCCTCCACGGCGTTTTGAATGAGGTTGGAAAATGCCTGCCGGATGAGCACCGGATCGAGGAGGGCCTCCGTTGCCTCCAGGGAGAGATGAAAGCGGATCGAGGGGGTCGAGAACTGATCCGCAAGCTGGCGCAACAAGGTGTCCAGCGCAACCGGATCGGCGTGGATCACGCTGGTCTTGGCATAGTCCAGAAGCTGCGTAATCAACCGCTCCATAGCCAGGATTTCCCGGTGAATGGCCGTCGCCATGCCATGCCGGGGATCCTCCGGCGGCGTCTTTTTCGCAAGGAGACTTCCGAACCCCAGAATCGTGCTCATATAGTTTCGAAATTCGTGCGCCACCCAGGCCGACATCTCCCCCATCAGGGCCAGCCGCCGTTTGAGTTCGATCTGCTCCTGAAGATGCTTGATCTCGGTCAGGTCGCTCAACACGATCGTGGCCCCGATCTCCTCCCCCGCCCCGTTTCGCAACACCGAACTGTTCATGCCAATCCAGATCGCGGTGCCGTCCGGCCGTCGTACCTGATATTCCATCCGGCGCTGTTCACGCGTTCCAATCCGATCCAGAATGGCGGTGAGGTCGTCTCCCACGACGGACGCATACGGCTTTCCCAGCACCGCCGCGGATGGAAGATTGAGGATGCCGCTTGCGGCGGCATTGAAAGTGGTGATTCGCCGCTGCAGGTCGAGCGTGATGACGCCGCTGGTCACGCTTTGCAGGATATTTTCGTTGTAACTCTCGATGCTTTTTCCCCGATCCTCCGCGTCCCGTTTGAGGCGTTCCAGGGCCTGCTCTTTTGCCTTCAGCTGCAGAATGAGTGTCCGAAACGTGTCCACGACAGCGCCCGTGGCATTCCGCACTTCCTGGCCGTGGGCCCTGTCACGCAGGCGCGCCAGCGTGGCACGCGCGAGGAGATATCCGATGGCGCAGAGTCCCGCAACCAGCGTGGCTTTCGACATCAGGACAAAAAGGCGTAAGGGGCCTTCCTGTCCCCGACGCGCCAGGATCATCCCCAGCGCCGCAAAAGCCAGGGTCAGTCCCCCGATGGAGGCGAGCCCTATTTTCCAAATCCTGGAGGGGGACATGGCGGCAAACAAGGGACCAGGGAAAGGGATGGAAAACGCTCGGCTCCCAATATACAGGTACGACCGATGACCATTCAAGAACCGCAACGCAGCGTCAGCCCGAACGGCGGAAGCGGCACCCGGACGAACCGATTCTGCCGTGACGGCGCGCGGGACACAACCCGGATGAAGCGCCCCGGCCAACAAACATTGCGACCAGGGCCCGCCTCGTGTATAGTACGCGCAACCCAAATTTCACACAAATGCCCATTGAAAATCCCAGCGTCTGCCCGTTTTGAAGCCCATCCTTGCAAACAACGATATTGTCCATTGCCTGCTCGCTTCCTTCCCGGACACCTTGGCCGTTTACTGGTTTGGGAGTTTTAGTGCGGGGGATGAACACCCGAAGAGCGATCTGGACCTGGCCCTCTTCCCGGTCGCCCCGCTCGATCCGGTTGCACGGTGGGAAGCGGTCCCGAAGATGGCTCAAATCGCGGGTCGTGACGTAGACCTGGTGGATCTTTTATCGGCGTCCACGGTCATTCGCATGCAGGTGGTTGCGCATGGGCGGCGTCTTTACGCTGCCGATGAAAATCAGGTAGGCCGCTTTGAGGATCGGGTTTTCTCGGATTATGCGCGGTTAAACGGGGAACGGCGGGGCATCCTGGAAACGATCCAACAGACCGGAACGGTGTATGGCCGATGACGTTCTGCTCAACAAAGTGGCGATCGTCGAGCCCGCGTTCCAGTAGCTATTGCAACACTCGTAGCGTGAGTAGGTGTCAGGACGCGGCACGGTCTGTCCAAATAGAAAGAGCGAAAATAACATTAGCGATGAATACTGTCTTTGCATTTCCCGGGATCATTGCCCGGCAACTGGATGGCCATCCCACCCTGCAAAAGGTGATCAAGAACACCGGTTGGTTATTTGCGGAGCGTATTCTGCGCATGGTGGTCGGGCTGTTTGTGGGGAGTTGGGTGACCCGCTATCTCGGCCCCGAACAGTTTGGCCTGTATACTTATTCCGCCTCGTTTGTGGCCCTATTCGTACCGATTGCGGCACTGGGTCTGGACAATATCGTCATACGCGAAGTGGTCCGTGACCCGTCCCGCAGAGACGAAATTTTAGGCACGGCCTTTTTCCTGAAATTGGGGAGTGGCGTCCTCGTGCTTCTGGCCACAATCGGCGGCATGTTTTTTCTGCGCCCACAGGACTCCCGCACACTCTGGTTAGCGGGCATTATCGCGACTGGGATGCTCTTTCGATCCCTGGATGTTATTGATTTCTTGTTCCGGTCTCACGTTCAAGTCCGACACGTGGTTTACTGGAGAAGCATGGCTTTTTTGATAATCGCGTTAGTCAAGGTCGTTCTCATTTTGGCGAAAGCGGACTTAGTCACGTTTGCCTGGGTAAGTCTCGCAGAGATGGCGCTGGGTGCAGTGGGACTTTGTATGGCATACCGTATGAGTGGATATACGCTTTCTTCCTGGCGGTGGAGTGGGGGATGTGCAAAAGATTTGCTTCGTGATAGCTGGCCATTGGTTTTTTCGGGTGTGCTCATCATGGTCTACATGCGCATCGATCAAATTATGCTCAATGACATGGTTGGGCCGGGTGCTGTGGGTGTCTATGCGGCGGCCGTTCAACTGGCGGAGATCTGGTATATCGTCCCCATGGCGATCGTTTCATCTGCGCTTCCGGCGATCATTGAGGCCAGGGCGGTCAGTGAGACCCTGTTTTACGCACGCCTTCAAACGCTCTACCGATCCATGGCCTTCCTGGGGTATCTGGTGGCAATTCCAGTGACGCTATTTGCCCGGGATGTGGTTGCCCTGTTATACGGAGAGGCATTTTCAGCGGCGGGGCCGATGCTGGCGCTACTCGTGTGGGCCGGGATATTTACGAATCTTGGCGTAGCCAGGTCGTCATTTCTGACGACGATGAACTGGCCAAAACTCCATCTGGCTACAACGCTGATGGGTGGCCTCATCAACGTCGGACTCAATTTCGTTCTGATCCCGAAATACCATGGCATGGGCGCGGTGATTGCCTCGATCGCAGCCTATAGTTTCCAGGCGTACTTTTCCTGCTTCTTTTGTAGGCCACTCTTCAAGACCGGTCTGATGCTGTCCAAAGCGCTTATTTTTCCGAACCCTTTTATACGAGAACAGGTAACCCGATGAACCTTGCACCGATTGCCCTTTTTGTTTACAAACGCCCCGTCCATACCCGAAAAACTATCGAGGCATTACAGGGAAATGCGCTGGCGTCTAAAAGTTGTCTCTACATCTTTTCGGACGGGCCCAAAGATCAGGACACTGCCAATGCGGTCGCTGAAGTTAGGCAATATATCCGTAGCATTACCGGATTTCTATCCCTTAACATCATTGAACGGGACAGAAACATGGGGTTAGCCCAGTCGGTGATCGCGGGTGTGACCCAACTCTGTAGCGAGCACGGCCGAGTGATTGTTCTGGAAGACGATCTTGTGGTGTCTCCTTACTTCCTGGATTACATGAACGATGCCTTAAACCGATATGAAAACGAAGCGCGCGTCATGCAGATTTCAGGATGCCTATTCCCTGCCAAGACAGAGAATGACGAGGACGCCTTCCTTCTACCCTTTACTACTACGTTGGGTTGGGCAACATGGCAGCGTGCATGGAAATATTTTGATCCGGACATGACAGGGTGTAAAACCATGCAAACAGACCCCAGTTTGCAAAAAAAGTTTGACTTGGGAGGCGCCTATCCGTATTCCAGAATGCTGGAGGATCAGAAAAGTGGAAAAGTAGATTCCTGGGGAATCTTGTGGTATCTGAGTGTTTTTATGCAATCAGGATTGGTGTTATACCCTAAACAGACGTTGGTGAATCATATCGGGTACGACACCACGGCAACGCACGCGAAATCCACTTGGTATCGAGAGGCCCCTCTGTTTCAGAACCGAATTGAACGGTATCCGGATCAGATCACTGTGGATACCCGGTCGTTTAAGCAGGTGCAGAATTTTCTGAGTTCCAGAACCCACGTCACAGGTCGGTTTGCAAGACGATTTCGTTGTTTCATCTCTAGGTTTTTCAGTTGATGCTTCCGAGAAAGTTTGTCCTAAACATGCTTGCCCGACTCAGATGGAGTTGTCCACGGAACGTGGATATCCCTTCGGATTCGGATGTTGCTTTGTGGAAGATTCATCTAAAAGACGGCGTTCAATTAAAAGTTGGACATGGGACAACCGTGGAGGGTTCTATTCTCTTCGACTGTGACAATGCTGTTGTCGTTGTAGGGAATAACACGTTTATCGGTGCCTCTACAATTGTGGCTGCTGAAAACGTGGAAATTGGAAATGATGTGCTAATTGCGTGGGGATGTTGGATTGTGGATCATAACTCTCACGCCATATCTTGGAGAACTCGCAGCCCAGACGTGAAGGAGTGGAGGGCGGGACGGAAGAAATGGGGGGGGGTTATCAAAAAAGCGGTTCACATTCAAGACAAGGCCTGGATTGGTTTTAACTCGATTATTTTGAAAGGTGTTACCGTTGGCGAAGGGGCTATCGTGGGGGCGGGTTCCGTTGTGACAAAAGATGTGCCTCCCTGGACCATCGTGGCGGGTAATCCCGCACGGGTCATTCGCGAGATTCCCGTTGACGAACGGTAAGCAGTCCACTTGGGAAGAAGCCGTTTTATGGCTGAAGGATCAACCGGATCAGGGCGATTTGGTCCGTGCCTGTTTTTATGACGATCCTTTGCTTGTCGCTGCACATCGGTATTATGAAAGTTCGGAATGGCAGGCCGTTAGAAAATTTCTACCGAAAAGAGTCGGTGCCGTTTTGGACATTGGCGCTGGGAGGGGTGTTTCTTCGTATGCCCTGGCACGCGATGGGTGGGAAACCACTGCACTGGAACCCGATCCGAGCCCCATCGTGGGAGCAGGTGCGATCCGCGCTCTGTCCAAAGCAGCAAACCTGCACATTCGCGTCGAAGAGATGTGGGGGGAGGTTTTGCCGTTCTCGGATAAAAGTTTTGACATGGTACATAGTCGCCAGGTTCTACACCATGCAAAAGATTTAACGAAACTGTGCCGTGAAGCCGCAAGGGTTTTGAAACCGAATGGCCTTTTCATCGCAACACGCGAGCATGTCTTATCTCGCCAGGAAGACCTGCCTGTCTTTCTCGAAAACCATCCGTTACACAGACTCTATGGTGGGGAAAGGGCCTATCTTTTGACAGAATATCTCACCGCGATTCAGCAGAGTGGAATAACACTGACGCACGTTCTAAATCCATTCCAATCCGAAATTAATCTTTATCCGGATACGCTATGCCAACTCAAAAAGAGGTTGGCACGCAAGGCACTGTTTCCATGGCCACATCTAGTGCCTGCCGTGGTACTGGGCTGGCTGGGTGCTTGGGTAAATACTCCGGGGCGTCTGTATACCTTCGTGGGCAGGAAGGTGGCCTGTGGGTAGAACACTGCTGATCACTGGGGGGTACGGCTTTATCGGCCGATATGTCGCACGACATTTTGCGAAACATGGGTGGCAGGTTATCGGGGTCGGCCATGGGGGGTGGGAAAAGCAAGAATGGGAGGCGTGGGGCTTCACAGCATGGCACGCGGGAGACGTCACGCTGGAAACGATGCGCGCCCATGGGGGACAGCCGGACAGTATCATCCATTGCGTCGGCGGTAAATCGGTCGGTTTTTCCTTGGATCAGCCGTATGCCGACTTCCAGTCGAATGTCACAACGACGCTGTCCCTCTTGGAATTTGTGCGGTTGTATATCCCGACCTCGCGTGTTGTCTATCTCTCCAGTGCAGCCGTATATGGTAACGCAAGTCATCTACCCATTGTCGAATCGGTGCCGTTGTATCCAGTCTCTCCCTACGGCCTGCATAAAAAGATGGCCGAGGAAATCTGTCGCTCCTACTCCCGCCATTTTGGTGTCGCAACGGCAATCGTCCGGCTGTTTTCAGTTTATGGGCCGGGTCTTCGCAAGCAGCTATTATGGGACGCCTGCGTCAAAATGGCTCGGCAAGAGGTCACATTCTCTGGCGGAGGTCAGGAGACGCGAGATTGGCTGCACGTTCAGGACGCCGTGGCCCTATTGGCGAAGGCACGGGATCATGCGTCAACGGACTCCCCTACGGTCAACGGCGGTACGGGTATCGGTGTGACGGTGCGCGCAATCGTGTCAGAAGTATGCAATGTGTGGCGGATAAACCGTGCGCCGGAGTTTTCCGCGCTTGTACGACGCGGCGACCCCGCTCATTACGTGGCGGACACGACCCTCGCCAGTAAATGGGGGTGGCAGCCCAAAACAGATTGGCGCGACGGTTTGCGTGAATATGTGGAGTGGTTCCGGAAAGGTGCTTTGTGATTCGTGTCGGATTCATACTCTCTTTCTCAGACGCAAGTTGGCTGGGAGGATTCTACTATTTTAAGGGTCTACTTGAAGCGATTCTGGCCCTGCCCAATAGAATGATCGAACCGGTCATTGTGACCGGCCATCGGGTGATACAAACGTACCTAAACGATCTCCCTGCCGTGGAAGTGGTGCGAACTAGCCTATTGGATCGTAACCACTTCGCATGGATCATGCGCGGTGCGTACAGGTGGGTATCCGGTCATGATTTTCTCCTGGAGCGGCTTCTTCTTCAGCGCAACATTGCCATTCTCTCTCATGTTGGGTACGTGGGAGTGCGGTTCAAAATCCCGACCATCGGCTGGATCCCTGATTTCCAGCATCTTTACCTGCCGGAAATGTTTTCTGCGCGTGAAGTTAGAAAACGAAGCCGGTATTTCATGGGACTGGTAAAACATAGCCGCAGGCTTATCCTTAGCAGCCAGAACGCCCTGAACGACCTCAAGAATTTTGCGCCAGATGCTGTATGCAAAGCACGCGTTCTTCCGTTTGTCGCGAAACCAGATTCTGACATCAAGACGGTTCCTGACCGAGCATGGCTGGAAAAACGGTATGATTTTGAGGCCCCATTCTTCTATCTGCCCAATCAGTTTTGGCAACATAAGAATCATGACGTTGTTGTCAAGGCGGTGTCTATCCTAAAAGAGCGTGGCAGGGAGGTGCTTATTCTGTGTAGCGGATACGAAACCGATTACAGAAATCGCGGTCATTTTGAACGCTTAAGGAGTGACATCCACAACCATCGCCTTGAGAAGAATCTCCGATTTCTGGGCGTCCTTGACCGTGCAGATGTGTTGGGGCTGATGAGGCAGTGTCTGTCAGTGATTAATCCCTCTTTGTTTGAGGGTTGGAGTACGACGGTGGAAGAAGCAAAGAGTCTGGGGAAGCACGTCATTTTGTCAGATATTGGGGTGCATCGCGAACAGAATCCACCTGAGGCGCTCTATTTTGATCCAAGGGATGCAGAGAGCCTTTCGAAGGTCTTGTGGGAGAGATGGACAACCTGTTCAGACGGTTTGGACGTGGCCAGAGAAGAAGCGGCCCAGCGGTGTTATGAAATTCAGCGCACACAATATGCCGAACGATACCAACGCATTGTGATGGAAGTGGGAGCGGCTTGATCATCCAGAAGGGGAGAATGCTTCGGTGGTTTAACCTCCTAACCGTCGCGGTTGGGTTATTTGTGGTGGGCTTGAATGTTCCAAAAGTATCCCAACCTGTACTGTTTTTAGTGTTGATCATCTGTCTGTTGATTAGCAAGAAGGTCGTGTGGCGGGATGTGGAGTTTGTCATCAAAAGCACTATATTAGTATGTTTTGCAAGTACCTACTATGGAATCCTGTATGCATATGACTTTATTGATCCCTTTTTGGCGCTTAAGAATGTTCTGGTCATTGCCTGTGCGTACCTCATGGGATACTTCATCAGTGATTCTGATCTTCCCTGGAAAGCGTTTGGTGTAATATGGATTTTTCTGGCAAGCATCGCAGGGTTCGTTGTCTTCTCGCTAGGTAGCGTTTTGTACAGCATAGACCAAGTGGGGGCGGTGTCCGCACTAACAAGTCGAAAAGCCATGTCCATCTGGGGAGGAGAAGCGCTCACGAATGGCCCCGTGTTTGGACTTTATGTGTCACTGGGTCTGTGTTTAGTCCCCCTACTATTTTGGGGCCATACAGGGATCCGGGGATGGCATTTATTTCTAATAAGGCTCGTGATTGTTGCGTTTGGGGCTGCTGCACTGTATGTCCAGTTTTATGTGCGCAACCGGACACCCTATATTGCGTTCTTGACTGCCCTTGTCGTGTCCGTTTTTTTATATAAATCCCATGGGAAGACCGGGAAAATAATGGTGGTGGTTTTGAGCGTGGTGGGATTGGCGTTTTTATCATTCTGGCTTGTGCCAGAGGATGTCTTCTATGTTGCTCTAGGGCGGTTTTCAGACGAGGGTTTAGAGACCCCTCGGTACGAGTCCTGGCTACAAATGGTGCGCCATCTGTTTGACTATCCGTTAGGCGGGAGAAGGATCGACCTGCTCGGCCTCAATTATGTTCATAATCTATGGCTCGATGTCGCGTACAATGCCGGTATCTTTCCCTTCGCCTTCCTTCTGCTGTTTCATCTGAGCCATATCCGTAATTTATGGGTCTTGGTCCACTCACAACTCCCATCGTTGGTCATTGGAATCATTGTGTGCATGGGCGTGTCGTTTTCCTTCGGCTTTATGGGCGAACCGGCTCTGGATGCCTCAATCTCTTATTGTGCCTTCAGTTGTATGCTTTTAGGGACGATTCATGGCTTTGCGAAAGATATAAGGTACCAGACTCGATGGAATGCGCACGCAGCGTGAATGACCAGCGATGTAACATGTCCACATGAGATTCCCAGGGACTCAAATGCAAAATCCTGACAAACCGTGGGTTACCATCGTTACTGTTGTGCTCAACAACAATAAGTGCCTAGAACAAACCATCCAAAGCGTAGCGAGTCAAACCTATGAAAATGTAGAACATATTATTATTGATGGGGGTTCCACGGATGGGACGTTGGACGTGATTAGGAGGTACCAGTCGGGTATTGCCTGCTGGATCAGCGAACCGGATCATGGAATCTACGATGCGATGAACAAAGGCATTGATCGAGCCCGTGGAGAGTGGATCAATTTCCTGGGTGCGGGGGACTGTTTTTATGAAAAAACGACCCTGGAAACCATATTCTCAATGGCATGGGAAGAGACAGACATCATCTATGGGGATGCCCGTGTTGTGTATCCCGATGGATTCGTGAGAATTAAACGGGCCGGAAAGCCGGAAACCCTGTGGCGAGGGATGTCTATAAGCCATCAATCGGTATTCGCAAAGACTTCGCTCATGAGACAGTATCGGTTCAATCCGAAGAATCGCATTGCGTCTGATTACGAATTCGTTTACAAATCGTTTAGGAATTACGCTCGCTTTGCATACATAAACCATGTCATCGCATCATACTTGAGTGGGGGTATGTCCGATACAAATAGAGTGAAAGCGGTGTGCGAATCTTGGGTGATCGCCAAGCGGGAAGCACCCTCTTGGAAGGTAGACGCCTGTTATGCGCTTCTCATGGCACGTGCCGTGTTTATAGTCTGTATCAAAAACATGTTGACTGCTTCAACTGTACAACGGCTTTTTCAGTTAACGGACACCCTTGTAAGTTGGCACCGAAGGCTTCCCTTCTCCAGGAGACGGGATGATCAAAGTTGAAGGAGAGTGTGCGTGTCCAGTTCCTCTATTAGCGGGCAGGGAAACCGTCGAGAAACGGTACTCCCTGCAGGTAACAGCGCCGCGTTTGGCGACCTTGTTGCGCAGCGCGGCCCAGAGGTTTTCTTAATCATGTGCGGCATAGCGGGTTTTTGGGATCATTCATGTCATTCCAACGCCGACACGCTACAGACGGTTGCGGCACAGATGGCCGATACCCTCTATCGCCGAGGTCCGGATGATGGCGGCGTCTGGGTGGATGCGAAGGCAGGGGTCGCCCTGAGCCACCGCCGCCTGTCCATCGTGGACCTCTCGCCCGAAGGACATCAGCCCATGCACTCCGCGTGCAGGCGCTACGTCATTACGTTCAACGGAGAAATCTACAACTGTCTGGACATTCGCAACGAATTGGACGCGATGTCACAGACCGATTGGCGCGGTCACTCCGATACCGAAGTGATGCTCGAAGCCGTGCGCCGGTGGGGGCTGAAAAAGGCTATCGTGCGATTCGACGGGATGTTTGCCTTTGCGCTCTGGGATCGCGAAGATCGCACGTTGTCCCTCGCGCGAGACCGGCTGGGCGAGAAACCTCTCTATTACGGCTGGACGGGGAAGACCTTTTTTTTTGCTTCGGAGCTGAAGGCGTTACGCGCTCACCCCACTTTCAAGGGTGAGATTGACCGAAACGCATTGGCGCTTTATCTTCGGCACAATTGCATTCCGGCTCCGTATTCGATCTACCGGGGAATTTATAAGCTGCCCCCGGGAACAATTCTAACCCTTTCCGCTTCCGATTCCTCTGGCGCGAAGCCCGTTCCGTACTGGTCTGCTAGGGAGGTTGTGGAACGGGGCGTCGCTGAGCCGTGGCCAGGTTCGGAAGAGGAGGCCATTGCCGCGTTGGATGGTTTACTCCGAAAAACAATCCGGCGCCGGATGGTGGCGGATGTACCACTGGGCGCATTCCTCTCCGGAGGGGTCGATTCCTCTACGGTGGTGGCGCTGATGCAGGCGCAAAGTGATCGGCCGGTAAAAACCTTCTCGATCGGCTTTCAAGAGGGGGAATATAACGAAGCGGTCCACGCGAAGGCGGTTGCGTCTCATCTGGGAACGGAACACACCGAGTGGGATATCACGCCCGATGAGGCGATGGGAGTCATTCCAAAACTCCCCACCCTTTACGATGAGCCTTTCGCCGACTCCTCCCAAATTCCGACCGATCTGGTTTCGCAGCTGGCACGCCAACATGTGACGGTTAGTCTCTCCGGGGATGGGGGAGACGAGCTTTTTGGTGGATATAACCGTTATGTTTGGGGACATCGTATCTGGAACAAGATCGGCTGGGCGCCGCATGGCGTCCGGAAGAGTGTGGCGAATGCCTTGACGACGATCTCACCTAGGAAATGGGACCAAGGGTTCGGATGGCTCTCGCCCCTTCTGCCGAAGACCCTGCAACAAAGGATGCCCGGAGATAAAGTACACAAGCTGGCCGAGCTTCTTACTGCGGAGTCACCCGAGGCCCTGTACCACCGCTTGGTCTCCCATTGGGACAACCCTGCTTCTGTGGTAGTCGGCTCCTTGGAGCCACCCACCGTTCTGACCGATCCAAGGCGGTGGGCCCGTTTGCCCGACTTTACGCAATGGATGATGTACCTCGACACCCTCACCTACCTGCCGGACGACATCCTCGTAAAGGTGGACCGCGCGAGCATGGGGGTGAGCCTCGAAGGGCGAATGCCCTTCCTGGATCATCATGTTCTGGCGTTCGCGTGGCAGATTCCAAACAGCATGAAGATTCGTGACGGACAGGGGAAGTGGCTGCTGCGCCAAGTACTCTATCGATACGTTCCCAAGGCACTCATTGAGCGCCCTAAAATGGGATTTGGTGTGCCGATTGACGCTTGGCTACGTGGCCCACTGCGAGATTGGGCGGAGCCCCTTCTCGATGAGAAGCGTTTAAGTAGAGAAGGGGTTTTTCGCCCAGAACCGATTCGGGAAAAGTGGCTTGAACATCTTTCGGGTCAGAGAAATTGGCAATATTATCTATGGGATATTTTAATGTTCCAAGCGTGGATTGCGCAGTGGAAATAACGGGGGTAGAGGGCGTGTTGGGAATACAACCAGATCACACAAAGCAGATTGTCTTCCTGGGCTTAAACGAGATGAACTTTGATGCGGTTCGTGAATACATTCGTCTGGGTTACCTGCCTCACTTTTCCAGGTTCCTTGAAAACCACGGATACTACACAACAACGTCAGAGAGGGACTACGAACATCTTGAACCCTGGATTCAGTGGGTGACGATCCATACCGGAAAATCCTATGACGAACATCAAGTCTTTCGGCTTGGAGATTTTCACAAGAGCCCTTTGCCGCAAATTTGGGAAACTTTGGAGGCAAAAGGCCTCAAAGTGGGTGCCATCTCCCCCATGAATGCCGTCAATCGTATGCGGGCCCCGGCCTTTTTCATGCCAGACCCCTGGACCGAAGGGAATGTGACAGGGTCATGGTTATTGAAAGGTCTACATAAGGCCATTGTGCATGGGGTGAATGAAAATACAGCGCAGGGGTTGTCTCTAACAGATGGCTTGTTTCTATTGATGGGCCTCTTGCGGTATTCCGGTCACTCGTTATGGCAACAGTTTCTTTCTCTGGTCGCAAGCCGCCAAAAGCCCTGGCACCGCGTGCTCATCCTGGATCGGATGCTTGCGGCAGTTTATTACAATCTTCTCCTGGAGAAACGCCCCGACTTCTCGACATTGTTCCTGAATGGAGCCGCCCACTTGCAGCACCATTACCTTTTCAATTCAAGTGTGTATCGCGGTTCCCGTACCAATCCAACCTGGTATATTGGCAAGCAGGACGATCCCATTCTGGACATTTACCGCGTATATGACGAAATCGTGGGACAGTTTATGCGTCTTAAGACGGTACGACTACTGATTGCAACGGGACTACACCAGGAACCGTATCCGACGCTTGAATACTATTGGAGGTTGAAAGATCATGCCGACTTTCTTACACGTTGTGGCATTCATTTCGCCCAAGTCTTGCCACGCATGTCGCGTGACTTTGAGATCCGGTTTACATCACAGATAGACGCCAAGACGGCTTTCGATGTTCTGCACACGCTGCATGACGGGCAGGGACGCACGCTGTTTTTGGTTGACAACCGGGGCGATACGTTATTCGCTACATTGACTTTTCCCGACCCCATTACGGAAAACACGCCCGTGGTGGACCGTTCAGGCCGAGTGCTGATCAGGGATTTTTCAAAACACACGGCGTTCGTGGCCATTAAAAACGCGGGTCATCACAGTACCGGTTACTTCGTAGATTCCGAGACAACCGTTGTCCCTGGTCAGACCATGCCATTGTCGGATATTTTCAGGCGTCTGATCACGATGGCAGATATGCGGCATATCCAACAGACCCCCGTGAGTTCCCCCGTTGCAGTCTAAAACAATCCTCTACTGCGCAGGTCTCTCCTGGTATCTCTGCCACTTCCGTCTTTCCCTCATGAGGCGGAAGGTGCTGGATGGATGGCAGGTTGTGGCCGTGGCCCCGCCCGATCACTTTCGGACTCTGGAACAATATACCCAGTGTTTCACAGAAGCGGGAATTCGGTACATTCCGATCTCGATGTCTCGTTCCGGGATCAATCCGTTTTCGGAACTGTCTACACTGAGCCAACTGGTCCGGATTTATCAGCAGGTAAAACCCGGGCGCGTTCATCATTTTACGATCAAAGCCGTCCTCTATGGTTCGATTGCGGCCCGGTTTGCCAAGATTCCAATGATCGTCAATGCCATTACCGGGATGGGTTACGTTTTCACAAGCGAGACATGGAAGGCGCGATTTTTACGGGCAATCGTCACACAGGCCTATCGGTGGGTGCTTCGGCGACCCAACGTGCGTGTCGTTTTTCAAAACCCGGACGACCAACACTTTTTTGTCACCTCCCGTCTGATCCACGATCGGCAAGCGGTTCTCATTCGTAGTTCTGGAGTGGATGTCCTTCGCTTTGCGCCGACACCGGAGCCGGCGGGCGAACCGGTGATTCTAATGGTTGCCCGGATGTTATGGGACAAGGGTGTCGGAGAGTTGGTGGCGGCTGGGCGACTACTACGCGAATGGGGTCTGCCGGGCCAGATTGCTCTGGTGGGTGGTCCAGACCCAGGAAATCCTCGGAGCATTTCAGGAGAACAATTACAGGAGTGGCATCGGGAGGGAATCGTGCACTGGCTTGGACATCAGGATTCCTTGGAGAACCTGTTTGCCCGTTGCCACATTGTAGCGTTACCGTCTTACAGGGAGGGCGTCCCGACCAGTTTAATCGAAGCGGCAGCCTGCGGCCGTCCCATTGTGACGACGGATGCGCCGGGCTGTCGGGAAATTGTACGACATGGGCAAAATGGTTTGTTAGTTCCTGTTTGTGATAGCAAGGCATTAGCCGATGCCTTGCGGATACTGATCGAAGACCCCGCCCTGCGGGCGCGTATGGGCGCGCGTGGGAGAGAGATTGCCGTTGCGGAGTTTTCCGAGGAGAAGGTCCTCGGGGAAACCCTTGCCGTGTACAATGAGTTGGAATCCAACGTTGATCGTGGGGTGTGTTGAAGATGATAATGGGTGCCGGTCTGATACGGAGCGGTGGGATGTCGCGTGTGGCGTTGCTTCTCTTTTTTGGCGCGGTGCTTGTTTATTTTCTGCGTCGCTGGCGGGTTTCATCCGGGGATGAAACTGGCTCCGCTTCGTCCCGTGCAGACGAGAGAACTCGGACGCTTCGTCCGCCATTGCCGCTACCCAACCTCCCCGGAAACGGGGAGGGAACCGTCGATCCTCCTCCCTTGAATAGCGCCGACCCACTCGACGCCCACTTCCAGAATATTTTGCAGATCGCCCTTTCCCTGATTCCCCGGGGCAGCCGGGCCGTTATTTTTTGTGTGACGCCTCTGGCCAGCACGTTTCACTTCGGACGGCGTGGGGGCGCACCGACACGATCGGCGCCTGTGCAACGGGGCTCATCCCCCTCGGAGAGGAACTCTTGGGATGGGTCGCGCGGGAGAAGCGGCTGGTTTCCATCTCCAACCTCAAACAGCATCCCTGAAAGCTGGCCTATGATGACGGCAGCGTGGCCGTCGCCCAACAATTTGGACAGGTTTAGTAAGCCAGAATTTTTGGCATGATCTGAATCCAGAAAGCGGGAGGAGAGGAGATGCGCCGGAAGCGGAAAAGGCATCCGGGCGCTAGTCTGTAAAAACCTAATCAAGATCAGTCAGTTTTAGGACGAACGATGCCAAAACAAGCCTTAATTACCGGCATTACCGGACAGGATGGGTCGTATCTGGCGGAGTTTCTGTTGGAAAAGGGATATGTGGTGCATGGCATCAAGCGCCGCGCCTCGCTCTTTAACACGCAACGGATTGACCACATTTATGAGGATCCGCACGTCGAGAACAAGCACTTCGTGCTGCACTACGGCGACCTGACCGACACCTCGAATCTGACGCGCATCATCCAACAGGTGCAGCCGGACGAGGTCTACAACCTCGGCGCGCAAAGCCATGTCGCGGTCAGCTTTGAATCTCCGGAATACACCGCCGACGTCGATGCGATCGGCACACTGCGGCTGCTGGAAGCGATCCGCTTCCTGGGGCTGGAAAAGAAGACCCGCTTCTACCAGGCCTCGACTTCCGAGATGTACGGCCTGGTGCAAGAAATCCCCCAGAAGGAGACGACGCCATTTTATCCGCGCAGCCCTTATGCCGTGGCAAAGCTCTACGCCTACTGGATCACGGTCAACTACCGGGAGGCCTATGGCCTGTACGCCTGCAACGGCATTCTGTTCAACCACGAGTCGCCCCGTCGCGGCGAAACGTTTGTGACGCGCAAGATTACCCGCGGTTTGGCCAACGTTGCGCAGGGGTTGGAACGGTGTCTGTACATGGGCAACCTCGACGCCCGGCGTGACTGGGGACATGCGAAGGACTTTGTGCGGATGCAATGGCTGATGCTCCAGCAAGCGCAGCCGGAAGACTTTGTGATCGCCACCGGCGTGCAGTACTCGGTTCGGGAATTCATCCAATGGTCGGCAGCGGAACTGGGGGTGACGCTCCGCTTTGAAGGCCGAGGGGTAGACGAACATGGCGTGGTCGAAAAGATCGAGGGCGACAACGCACCCGCGCTGAAGGCGGGTGACGCGATCATACAGGTAGACCCGCGCTACTTCCGCCCGGCCGAGGTGGAGACGCTGCTGGGTGACCCATCCCGGGCCAGGGAGAAGCTCGGTTGGGTCCCCGAAATCACCGCACGGCAGATGTGTGCCGAGATGGTGGCCGAAGACCTGAAAGTGGCCAAGCGCCATGCCTTCCTGAAGGCGCATGGGCACGATGTTCCCATATCCGTTGAAAGTTGAACCATGGATCGGGATGTAACCGTTTTTGTCGCAGGCCATCGCGGGATGGTCGGCTCGGCAATCGTGCGCCGGCTGCAGGCGCTCGGATACCGCCATCTTCTGACCGCTGGCCGCGATGAACTAGACTTGCTCCATCAGGGTGCGGTGAACCGCTATTTTGCCGGGCACCGTATTGACCAGGTCTATCTGGCGGCGGCAAAGGTGGGCGGGATCTATGCCAACAACACCTATCCGGCCGAGTTTATCTACGAAAACCTGATGGTTGCAGCCAATGTCGTGCATGCGGCCCATACCCATGGCGTGCAGAAATTACTGTTTCTCGGGTCAAGCTGCATTTATCCGAAACATGCCGAGCAACCGATGCGAGAAGACGCACTGCTGACCGGCCTGCTGGAGCCGACCAACGCGCCGTACGCGGTTGCCAAGATTGCCGGTATCAAACTGTGCGAAAGCTACAACCGCCAATACGGTCGCGATTACCGCAGCGTGATGCCGACCAACCTCTATGGCCCGGGCGACAACTTTCATCCCGAAAACAGCCATGTGATTCCCGCCCTGCTGCGGCGCTTCCACGAGGCAGTCCGGCAAGGGAAGGAGGAAGTGGTCATTTGGGGCAGCGGTACACCGATGCGGGAGTTCCTCCACGTAGACGACATGGCTGCGGCAAGCGTCCATGTGATGGAGCTGAACGAGGCAACTTACGGCGCCAACACGCAACCGATGTGTAGCCACATCAACGTCGGGAGCGGTGTGGATTGCACGATCCGCGAACTGGCCGAAACGATCGCTCGCGTGACGGGGTTTGGCGGGCGGCTTGTCTTCGACGCCAGCAAGCCTGACGGCACACCCCGCAAGCTGATGGATATGTCGCGTTTGAAGGCGCTCGGCTGGCAGGCGCGGATCGGCCTCGAAGAAGGGCTGCGTGATACTTACGCTTGGTACGAAAAAAATATCGCCGTGGGGGCGGTGTGATTGATACGTCCCTTGGGGAAGGCAGGTTGCCGCTTCGGAGTTTGACGCTTTCCTGTCTCTTGGATAAGTTATTGACGTTTAACTAATAATGGATACATTGCTTGCTCCCCTCCTCACGTGAGGAGATGCAGGGGGTGGTTGTTCCGGTGACTTCTTCCCGTCATGTTTTACGTGTCCGCCTTCGAGCGCCTTCTCAAACCACCCCTCGCCCCTCCTTGGATAAGGAGGGGAATGAATCGTACCCATTATTACTTAAAGATCAATAATCCAAGATTTTGGCATGATCCGAGTCCAGGAAGCGGGGGGAGATGAGCCAGAAGCGGAAAAGGCGACGCATTTTTCAAAAAGGGGTTGTTCTGCTATAACTGAAACGTTGTCCCCGCGATTGCGTGCGATATTGCGCGAAGGGGTCGTTTAAATCGTGAACGTAAGCCGTACAGAGGAGGAGTTAAAATGAGGACGAAACAGGGAACCTGTTGGGCGTGGGTGCTATTTGGGCTGTTTCTTGCGGCGGTCCACGTCGCGAAAGCGGCGGAAGACCCCACGGGACTCTCCGAGATCGGGACTGCGGCTGCCAATGCAGCGCAAGCCGAAGCGGCCGCGACCGCCGCGAAAAAGCTTCAATCCATAACGGGTACCGCAACCGATCAATTGGGAACGACCCCGGAAGCTGCGGAGTCAGCACTTTCAGATGCGGAAGAGAGCGCCGAAACCGATCCGAAAAAGAAGGGTCCGAAAAAAGGAAAGGTCCGGCAGATGACGGGTCGCGTGACGTCCATTGATACGGCCACAAACAGTTTTACGGTACAGAAGGGAAAGAAAGAGACGGTCATCCGCACCACGGAGAAAACCCAGGTGAAGGCCGGGAAGGTCGTCAAATCCCTATCCGATCTCAAGATAGGAGACAAGGTCAAGATGAGACTCATCGAGGACGCGGGACAACTGGTGGCCCGAGTCATTCATCTGAAGCAATAGCGTACCGATGTACGGTCTACACGGATATACTTTGCGTTTGCGGTAGGTACCTGCCGCAAACGCAAACGGAGCACGCCCCCTTAATATGCCCACACCGCCTTCTCCTTCCCGCTCCGATTACCTTCCAATCCTACTTCTACCCAAACACAATAGAGTACACAATGTGACTCCAAAATTGCCTGATACAAGAATACTTCTACCTGCATTTACCGTTTGTTACTATCCGCCACCGGTCATCCACAGAAAGTAATGAGAACTCCTAAAGTAATCATAGTCTCTGTATTTTAGTGGATAACCATTTTTTTTCTTTTAAAAATAAAAGATATTGAGATCGGTAGAACAGTCTATAGATTGCTTTATTTTAGACGGTTCAGTATAATTTTCGAAACTTTAATAGGGTGTTTAAAAATATTCACAGAGTCTGTTTATAACTTAAAAATAACTCCTATTTTTTAATATAACAACTTTAAATATATATATTTATTTTTAAGTAAACACTGTTAATAAAACTCTTTAAAACTAAAAATAAAATGAACAGAGAGATTATTTGGAATAATATCCTTGAACGCTTAGAGCCACAAGTCGGTGCGGATGGGTTGGATATGTGGCTAAAACCGAGTAAGTTAGTTGAGATTAAAGGAAACGACATTTATCTCGCTGTTCCAAATCACTTTTTTAGGGAGTGGATCAACGACCATTATTGCGAATTTATCCAGACTGCATTTGAAAAAGAGTTGTCCATCCCCGCCCCAACCATCCGGTTCTGTATTCAAAAAGAGGTTGTTCAGGAAGAAAAAAGAGTTGTGAATATTGTGACCGCCCACGAGAAGAAAAAAAATAATATTGATGGACGGTATACGTTTGAAAGTTTTGTGGTTGGAGCAAGCAATCAGTTTGCACATGCCGCCTCCAGAAAAGTCGCCGAACAGCCCGGGACATCTTATAACCCTCTTTTTATTTATTCAGGAGTTGGGCTTGGAAAGACACATCTCCTGGGTTCAATCGGAAATTATATTCTCTCTAACTTTAAAACAGCCCGTGTTTCATATCTTTCCGCAGAACATTTTACAAATGATGTAATCAATTCGATTCGGTATGACCGGATGGTGGATATTCGCGCCAGATACCGAAGCGTGGATGTGCTACTCATTGACGATATTCAGTTTTTATCCGGTAAAGAGCGGACGCAAGAGGAGTTTTTCCATACCTTTAACACGTTATATGAGGCCAATAAGCAGGTTGTTATTACCAGCGACCGCTCCACAAAAGAGATTGCCGATATTGAGGATCGTCTTAGGTCCCGGTTTGAGATGGGGTTGATCGCAGATATTCAGCCCCCCGATTTGGAGACCCGGATTGCCATTTTATATAGAAAAGCGGAGGCCGAAGGGATTTCACTCTCATCAGAAGTGGCACTCTTTATTGCAACGTATATCAGTACCAATATTAGAGAATTAGAGGGGTCTTTAATTCGGTTAGGTGCATTTAGTTCGCTTGTTGGGCAGGAAGTGACCGTGGAGATGGCAAAACGTGTCCTGCAAGACGTGATTCGGAATACGGAGCGAAAGGTAACGATAGATGACATTCAAAGTAAAGTTGCGGAACGGTTCCAAGTCCGGATTACGGACATTAAGTCCAAAAAAAGGACACGCAATCTGGTTCAGCCACGACATATCGGAATGTATATCGCACGGGAAATTACACAACTTTCTTTTCCGGAAATTGGGTCTCTCTTTGGTGGAAAAGACCATAGTACCGTGATCCATGCGTGTAAACAGATTGAAAAAGAAAAAGAGCAGAATCTCACGCTCAAGACAACGATCGAAAGTCTCATCTTGGAATTGAAGGAGAACCGATGAACGTAGCGGTTAAAAGAGCAGACATTCTGGCTGGAATACAAGGTATCCAGGGGGTTGTGGAGCGAAGAAATACGATGCCTGTTCTCTCCCATATTCTACTGGAAGCGATGGAATCGGGAGATAAAATGACCCTTTTTGCAACGGACCTGGAAATCAGCATACAAAATTGCTGTACTGCGGAGGTTCGGAGGGCAGGCCAGGTGACCGTTCAGGCGAAACGATTTTATGAAATTATCCGTGAAGTCTCCGGAGAGACGGTATGGATTGTGGCTGAAGAAAACCACTGGGTCGAGATAAAATGTGGAAAAAGTCGCTTTCGGATTGCCGGACTCCCTCCGGAGGAGTTTCCCGTGCAGCCTCCAATCCGCACGGAGATTACCGTTCCAATCGACACCCATCTTCTATCGTCCCTGATCCGAAAGACGATTTTTGCCTGTGGAGAACAGGATGTACGACATGTACTCAATGGCATTCTCATACGACTTAATAACAGTGGGGGCCGCTGCGAGATACGTCTGGTTGCGACGGATGCACACCGGCTGGCGATGGCGGAGGGAGTGTTGCCACAGACCACCTTCGAACAGGCTTCGAAACAAGTCATCATCCCCAGGAAAACGGTCTTGGAAATAAAAAAAATGATGGAGGAATATTCTCCCCCCGAAAATATCCGGGATGAGGAACGACCCGAGTTACAAATCGGGGAGACTCAAATCCGTTTTCAATGTGGGAATACCGTTCTCACCTCTCGTTTATTGGAGGGTGCTTATCCACCCTATGAAAAAGTCATTCCGGACGGAAACACAGGTCAGATTACGGCCGTCAAGAGCGAGTTAGAGGGTGGATTGAGAAGAGTCTCTCTTTTTGCACGTGAAAAAACGGGGGCCATTAAATTTCAAATGGAGGGGGAACAGATTCGATTGAGTTCCGATCATCCCGATGGCGAGGCCAATGAAGAGGTCATGGCCAGATGTTCGGGAGAGGGTTTTATAACGGGATTCAATGCCCACTACCTGATGGATGCTTTAGGCGCACTTGAAGGAAAAGAGGCGATATTGGAATTCAAGGATGGGGCTTCCCCTTTTCTCGTCCGGGAAAAAGAACACGGTTTTCTAACGGTCGTGATGCCGATGCGAAGCCTGGATTAACTTGTCGGGCACCTCTTGTGGATGTGCCCTTATCTATCCCCCATTCGTCAAGGAGGGGTCAGGGGTGGTTTGAGAAGATATGGAACCAGAACAATACGACGCCGGAAAAATAAAAATCCTGGAAGGCCTTGAGGCCGTGCGGGTTCGCCCTGCCATGTACATCGGCAATACGAGCACCGAAGGACTCCACCACCTGGTCTACGAAGTGGTGGACAATTCGGTGGACGAGGCGATGGCCGGCTTCTGCACCGAAATCCACGTCGTCATTCATATCAATAACTCCGTGACGGTGACGGACAACGGTCGTGGCATCCCCACGCAGATGCACCCGGACAAAAAAATATCTGCGGCGGAAGTGGCCCTGACCTACCTTCATGCCGGCAGCAAGTTCGATAACGAGACCTATAAGGTTTCGGGGGGACTCCACGGCGTCGGCGTGTCGGTTGTCAACGCCCTCTCCGAGTCATTGGACCTCGAAATCAGGCAGGATGGGAATGTCTACCAGCAGCGTTATGAACGGGGTACGCCGCAGACGCCGCTTATGGTGACCGGAAAAACAAAAAAGCGGGGCACGCATATTACATTTAAACCGGATGGAACGATCTTCGAGCAGACGGAGTTCTCGCATGACATCATCGCGCAACGGCTGCGGGAGCTGGCCTTTCTGAATAAGGGGCTGCAGATTCACTTCGAGGACGAACGGAACGAGCAGGTGCAGACATTTTGTTACAAGGGGGGCATCGTCTCGTTTGTCGAAATGCTTAATGAAAACAAGCACCCTTTACATAAGCCGATTTATATTGAACGGGAAAAAGGTACCACGATCCTGGAACTGTCGGTGCAATACAACGACAGCTACACAGAGAATCTCTTTTCGTTTGCAAATAATATCAACACCAAAGAAGGGGGCATGCACTTAAGCGGCTTTAAGTCGGCCCTGACCCGGACCGTCAATAGCTACGGTCAGGCCAACGGCGTGCTGAAAAATGGAGATGCGGTCACGGGGGAAGATGTACGGGAAGGGCTGACGGCCGTGGTCTCCATCAAGATACCGAACCCCCAGTTCGAGGGACAGACCAAGACAAAGCTGGGCAATTCGGAAGTCAAGGGAATTGTCGAGGCCGCAGTGAATGAGGCCCTCTCGGAATATTTTGAAGAAAACCCTTCCGTTGCAAAAAAAATTGTCGAAAAAGCGCAAAGCGCGTCTCGGGCACGGGAAGCGGCGCGCAAGGCCAGGGAGCTGATCCGTCGCAAAAACGTGCTCGACGGTGGCGCGCTCCCGGGCAAACTGGCCGATTGCTCGGAGAAGGACCCGGCGCACAGTGAAATCTACCTGGTGGAGGGCGATTCTGCGGGAGGTTCGGCCAAACAGGGACGAGACCGCAGGTTTCAGGCGATTTTGCCGCTCAAGGGGAAAATCCTCAACGTGGAGCGGGCCCGGTTCGACAAAATGATCTCCTCGGAGGAAATCCGCGTACTGATCACCGCGCTGGGATGCGGCATCGGCGCCGATGACTTCGATATTGCGCGGGCGCGCTATCACCGGGTCATCATCATGACCGACGCCGATGTGGACGGATCGCATATCCGGACGTTGCTGCTCACGTTTTTCTATCGCCAGATGCCGCAACTGATCGAAAAAGGGTATATCTATATCGCGCAGCCCCCCCTGTTCAAGATCAAACGCGGAAAATCGGAACAATACTTGAAAGACGAGACGGCCCTGCGGGAACACCTCATCGGCATTGCACAGGATGAGGTGCAGATTTATCAGGAAACGGGCTGGATTGCAGGCGCGCGGGTCAAGGCCCTCGTTAGAAAACTGATTGTGCACGAATCGCTTCTGGCCCATTTTTCCAGAAAACAGATTCCCCCGGTGGTACTGCGTGCCATCCTGACGACGAACGACTGGGATCGGACGATTTTGCAGGACGAGCAGCGCGCCAGCGCGTTGCTTTCTGGGGTGCGTACCTATTGGCAGACTCAGGCTCCGGAGGAAGCGATTACCGCCTCCATCCAGCCGGGGGAAGAGGGCTTTCGAATGGTCTGCGTCGTCACCCGAAACGGGATTGTGCAGACCGTCCAGATCGATTCGGATCTGATCGGATCGCCGGAATTCCGTGAGATGAAGAGCCTCTCTCCCGCCGCCATCGGATTGGGTGCGCCCCCCTTCCAAATTCGGGACGCGGACGGCGTTCACGCCTATTCGACATCTGCCGACCTGGTTGCACATTTTCTGGCGCGGGGCAGGAAGGGAATCGCGATTCAGCGCTATAAGGGGCTGGGCGAGATGAACCCGGACCAGCTCTGGGAGACCACGATGAATCCCGATGCCCGCACGCTGCTCCAGGTGCGTCTGGAAGATATGGTCGAAGCGGAACGGGTCTTCTCCGTTCTAATGGGCGACGATGTCGAACCCCGCCGAGCCTTCATCGAGCGCCATGCCATGGAAGTGAAGAATCTGGACGTTTAGCAGGCATCTGCGCACGACCCGGCTCCCCCTCCCTACGCTTCTTCCCCCTCAACGGCACCGCTGTCAACGGCTTCCTGAACCCGACGGACTGCATCGAGTATGCCGACGAAGCGGCGGCCGAACGACGTCAGGTGGTACTCCACAACGATCGGCGGCCTCTCGCCAAAGACCGTCCGCTGCATGATACCGAAGCGGACCATTTTGCCCAAGCGCTCGTTCATCACCTTCGCCGACAACCCGGGACAAGCCCGAAGATAGGCACTGGGGCGGCGTTGACCTTCGGCGCAAAGCTGGAGAAGGCGCACCGACCATTTGCACCCGACGATGTTCTCGACCATCGAGGCCACATCGACCGACGTGCCATTCAAGGTTTCGTTTCGCACACGAACCGCAGTCTTATTCTCAATCACTTTGTAACGACCTTACCGAAAAGTACATTCTTGTCGTCGCCTGATCGCCGTCCTATATTGGCGACGACGCGGGGGTCGCGTCACCCAAAACCCTAAACAAGGAGATAGAAATGAGTGATTCAACGAGCATTCCAGGATACACCTACGGCACCCACGCCGTGGCACGCAGCCCCATCACGCTTGCAGCGTTCGATCTGATGAAAAAGAGTGTCCTGTTTGGCGAGGAGGATGTCAACGCCTTGCGCCTCTCGCATGGCGTGGTGAAGGAACAGGTCGAGGCGATCCTGGATGTCTGGTACGGATTCGTCGGTTCAAATCCACATTTGCTGGCATCGTTCACCGGCAAAAGCGACGGCCAGCCGCTCGGTGACTACCTGGGCGCCGTCCGCAAGCGGTTCGGCCAATGGATCCTCGACACGGCCCGGGCCGAGTACGACCAGAAGTGGCTTGACTATCAGCACGAGATCGGCCTCCGTCACCACCGCACAAAGAAAAACCGCACCGACGGCGCAGCCTCGACGGATCACGTGCCGTTTCGGAACCTCTTCGCACTCATCTTCCCGATCACGTTCACGCTGAAACCCTTCCTCGCGAAGCAGGGACATTCCGCCGACGAGGTTGAGAAGATGTACGCCGCGTGGGTCAAGTCGTGCCTCCTGCAGGTGACCTTGTGGAGCCACCCCTACGTGAAAGACGGAGACTTCTGACGAGGGGCGATCCACGCTCGGGCAAAGCATTACAGTGGGCGGCCCGAACGTTGATCGTAGATTTGCTGCGCTAATGTGACCGTGCCGATATGTTGTTCCGCCCAGCGCCTGATGGCGGCAATCGGTTCGGACAGGGTATGGCCTAACGCAGTCAGATCGTATTCAACGTGGGGTGGCACTTCAGGGTACACCGTGCGACGGATGAGACCGTCACGTTCCAACGCGCGTAAGGTTTGCGTCAACATCTTCTGTGAAATGCCATCAATTTCACGCTGTAGGCCCGAAAAGCGCCGAGGGCCCCCTTCCAGCAATCCGAGGATCAAGACGGTCCATTTGTCCGCGATTCGATCTAAAGCGGCACGTGTAGGACAAGCCCTGCTATAAACGTTAAAAACCACATCAGTTTCCATCTAGTATGTATAGCACTTTAAAGTGCGTACTTTCAATAAACAAGTAAAGGCGCTATAAGGTATGCGTCCGAGAAATCATTGGATACAGGAGAAAAAGGAGAAAAAATGTTGAATAAAAACAACAAGCAAAAAGTGGTTGCGTTGCTAAAAAGTATCGAAACGGGTGACAGTCAACCCGTCGGTTACATCAACCCGAACAGGTATATCCAACACAATTTGGCCGTCGCCGACGGCTTGCAGGGGCTTGGCGACCTACTGCGGCAACTTCCCAAAGACTCAGCCAAAGTCAAAACAGTCCGTGTATTTCAGGATGGCGATTACGTTTTCGCCCATACAGACTACAACTTGTTTGGTCCGAAAGTGGGTTTTGACATTTTCCGTTTTGAGGATGGCAAAATTGTCGAACATTGGGACAATCTCCAAGAGACCGCGCCAGCCAACTCCAGTGGTCATACGATGACGGATGGACCGACTGAAAGCACGGATTCCGAGAAGACTGAATACAACAAGACACGCGTTCGTGATTTTGTCGAAGACATTTTGGTCAACGGCAAAATGGAGAAGCTCGCGGGCTATTTCACCGGGGACGTTTACACGCAACACAACCCACAAATTGGCGACGGACTTTCCGGATTAGGCACTGCCCTCGAAGCGATGGCCAAACAGGGCATCGCCATGACGTATGCCAGGATTCACAAGGTACTTGGCGAGGGCAATTTCGTTCTGGTTGTGAGTGAGGGTGCCTTTGCGGGCCAACCGACTGCATTCTATGACTTGTTCAGGGTGGAGAGCGGCAAAATCGTGGAGCACTGGGACATCATTGAGACAATCCCCCCGAAGCAGGCGTGGAAGAATAGCAATGGCAAATTCTGGCACCCAGAGTGAATATAGGTGAATACAAGGCAGATAAAAATCGCCTGGAGACCGTGCGTCAATCGCCCGGAGTCGGCGTCCGACCGCAGCCGTCGCGTGCTTTGCAGGCGTCGCACGCCAACGGATTGCGCAGAGAGTCTTCCGGGTGACGTGGTAGCGCGCAGCCAACACCCTTAACGATTCTCTTTGAGTCTTTGATCTCCGTGTGCGTGAGCGTGGCGCGGCCACTGCGAGGTGTCGTGCGGGCCTGCGAATGCACTTTACGCATCGCGTCTCCTCTGAGTTGAATGCCTCGAGCAGGACGGGTATCCTGTCCCTTGCCAGGAACAATGGCCAACGACGAATGGGAATACTACCCTGGGATGTGACAACGAGACACTCGCTGTGCCCCGCATCTTCCAACACAATTAGGAGAATTCGATGCCATCGTACAAGTATCACCTTTTTGTTTGCACGAACAAACGCCCGCCAGACGATCCACGGGGGTGCTGCGCTGCGAAGGGATCGGAGGAAATCCGAGATTATTTAAAAGAAGAAACCCACAAGCGGGGCCTAAAAGGGACCGTTCGGGTCAATGCGGCCGGGTGCCTGGATGCCTGTGCCCAGGGGCCTTCCGTGGTCGTCTATCCGCAGGGCGTCTGGTATACCCTGAAAACCAAAGACGATGCCCTGGAGGTGATCGAACAGCATCTTCTGCAAGGCGAGGTCGTGGAACATCTGCGCATGCCCCGATAGCATCCGTGCGTCCCGCCAGCGTGAATGTTCCACGTGGAACATTCAAAATCCAGTTGACTCCCGCCGGGAAACCCGATACGCTCCGTGCGTGTGGAAGCGTGGCGTAGTCCGCTGCCTTGACAGCTAGGCTTCGTTTTTGTTCGTTGTCATAAGGGGGTCCACCATGGAAATTTTAGGGAGGGCCTTCCCCTTCACGGTACCTTGTATTCGGCGTGATCTACTCATGCGGCATATCTGGCTGTTTTTATTCCTGATTGGGCTCAACATACTTCCGTCTGCGCAAGCCAAGGAAGCCACTGAACTGCGCTCGCCGGTGCGGGGCGATCCCAATGCCGTTGTTACGATCGAAGAGTTCTCCGACTTCCAATGCCCGTTTTGCGGACGCGCCGTTGCAACTTTGAACAAACTGCTTGCGGCCCATCCCGGCAAGGTCAAGTTGATATTCCGGCATTTCCCCGTGGCGGAGTCGCACCCGAAGGCGATGCTGGCGCACGTCGCAACGGTGGCCGCCGCCCGGCAAGGCCGCTTCTGGGAGATGCACGACTTGGTGTTCGAAAACATGCGACGGGTTTCCTACTCGGACCTTCTGGGCTATGCGAACCGCCTGAAACTGGATATGAAGGCCTTTGAGGCCGACCTTCGAGACCCAAACCTGGAGGCCCTCGTTCGGAGCGATTTTGACGAAGGCCTCCGTCGGCAGGTCCGCGCAACCCCCACCTTTTTTATCAACGGGCGCAAGGTGGAAGGGGCCATTCCCTATGACCTGTTCAACCGGGAAGTGGCGCGCGCCCTGAAAGAAGCCAAAAAGTAGCCCCCGTCTCTCCCGAAATCGCCTCCTGCATCATCCCCCTTCATGGCCGGATTCTTCATTACATTCGAGGGGATCGAAGGGAGCGGCAAAAGCACCCAGATTGCCCTCCTGGAAGCCTATCTCAAAGAGGCTGGGCACGCCGTGCTCCGCACGCGCGAACCGGGCGGAACCGTACTGGGCGAGCGGATTCGATCGCTCCTGCTGGACGATCCGGCAATGCAGATGGATTCCCGTTCCGAGCTGCTGCTCTACCTGGCCTGCCGGACCCAGCACGTCGCGGAGGTGATTGCGCCGGCCCTGTCGCAAGGGAAGATCGTCCTCTGCGATCGCTTTTCGGATGCCACGGTGGCCTATCAAGGGGATGGACGGGGCCTGCCGATGGCGTGGGTACGGCGATGTATTCGCACGGCCCTGCAAGATTTTCAGCCCGATCTCACCTTTCTGCTCGATTTGGATGTCGCCGTCGCCCTGGCGCGACTTCCTCGGCGGGGAGAAATGAACCGATTCGATCAGGAAGCCGTTGGCTTCCACGAGGCGGTGCGGAAGGGCTATTTGCGGTTGGCCCGACAAAATCGCTGTCGGATTCAGATCGTCCAGGCCGATGACGGAATCGAGGCCATTTTTCAGACCCTTCGAAAGAGCGTAGATGCCATCCTTTCATGAAATCATCGGCCATGCCGGCCCCCTTTCGGCGTTGCAGTCTATCCTACGCGCTGGCCTACGCACGGACCCACACACGGGCCTGGGTACCGGCGGCATGCCCCATGCCATGCTCTTCACGGGCGATGCGGGGATCGGGAAAAAGATGGCTGCGCACGCCTTTTCGCAAACCCTCCTCTGTCAAAACAGGGTGGAGACCGGCCCATTTATCGAGCCGTGCAATGGCTGTCTCGCCTGTCGCAAGGTGGCCAGCCGAAACCACCCCGACTTTTCGATGCTGGCACCCGAAGGCAACTTCATCAAAATTGACGCGATTCGTCAGCTCCAGGAGCAGATCGTCTTTGGGCCGCTGGATGGAGAGAAGAAGCTGATCCTGATTGACGACGCCGACCAGATGAACGCGGCGGCGGCCAACAGCCTGCTCAAAACCTTGGAAGAGCCGCCCCCCTACGTCCTCCTGATCCTGATTGCAGCCCGCCCCGCGTCCCTGCCGGAGACCGTCCTTTCGCGCTGTCAAAAGGTGGCCTTTCACCCCCCCGCATACTCGGTCATCGAGGCCTTTTTGATGGAGCGGAAGGGGTGGACTACGCAGGAGGCCCGATTGGTCGTGGCCCTCACCGGAGGCCAGATCGGCGCGGCCCTGGCGCTGGACATCGAGACGGCCCGCCAAAGAGAAGCGGAACTGCACGCCCTGGTGGCCGAGGAGACCCTGGCCACCTATGATCGCTTGTTCGAGATGGCCAAACGCCACGCCGACGATGCCGATATAATGAACGCGGCGCTTGCGTATCTTGCGGGATGGTTTCGGGATGTCCTGGTCGTGCATGCCGTGAGGACGGAGGTGGACCCCGCCTTACTGGTCTATTCTTTCCGGGCCGAGGAGATTAAACGGTGGGCAAAGCGGATGGGTCCCCACGAAACCTACACGTTTCTGGCCCGGATTCAGGAAATTTACAAGGCCCAGACGCGCAACATCAACAAACAACTGGCGATGGAGACGCTTCTGATGACCCTCCGCGATACACTCGGACACCGCTAAAAACCGACTGTGCGTCCAAACGGCTGCGTTGCGCGCGGGCGTGCCGACGCCTGTGGGTGGCGCGGCCACTGCGGTGCGTGCGACGCCGGTGTGTCCCGCATCCGAGTCTCGCACGTCCGGTTTTTAGATCGGCACTTCCGGGGGTTGTGGAAGGCGTGTTGCGGTGTCCACGGGGGCGGGTGGCGTGATCGCTTTGCCGGTGCCTGCGCCCATTTCCTGAATCCGTCGTGCGCTCGGCAAGACCCGTGCCTCAAGCGAGCCGATTGCCGCATTGTATCTCTGGGTGGCCTGATCCAATCCCTTTCCCACGCCTGCCAGATGCTCGATCATCGTGCAGAGCCGTTCGTATAGCTCCCGCCCCGCGTTTCTGATTTCCTCGGCGTTCTGCGTCGCCTTTTCCTGCTGCCAGCCATAGGAAACCGCTTTGAGTAGGGCGATCAGCGTGGTCGGCGTCGCCAGAATCACCCGCTCCGACACCCCCTGTTCGATCAGGCTGGGGTCTTCCAAAAGTGCCGCGCTGAAAAACGATTCTGCAGGAAGGAAGAGGAAGACAAACTCGGGGGAGGGACGAAATTGGCTCCAGTACGCTTTGCCGCCGAGCTGTTTCATATGCTCCCGGACGCGGCGCGCATGATCTTGCAGGTGTCCCTTCCGGATCGTTTCGTCCGACGCTTCGCAGGCTGCATGATAAGCCGCAACCGGCGCTTTTGCGTCAACGACAATCTGCCGGCCTCCCGGCAATTGAATGACAAGGTCGGGAATCAGGCGCGTCGTATCGCCTCCCCCCTGCTGCGCCGTGAAATCGCAATGAGCGACCATGCCGGCAAGCTCCACCACGCGGCGAAGCTGCATCTCGCCCCAACGCCCGCCCGCGCGCGGCGCGGTCAATGCCTTCGTCAGCCCCGCCGCCTCCGCCTGCCATTGCCGCTGTGCGTCGGAGAGGCCCGAAACCTGCCGGCTCAAACCCTGGTAGGCGGTCTCCCGCGTCGTCTCCAAACCCTTGATCTGGATGTCGAACTTTTCCAGCGCCACCTTGATCGGTTCGACCAGATGGCCGATGGCCTGTTGACGGGTGTCGAGATCCCCTTTGGCCGTCTCCTGAAACTTCTCCAACGTGGCCTTCGCGAGATCCAAAAAAGAGGCGCTGTTCCCTTGAAGCGCATCGAGCGAAAGCGATTTGAAGGTGTCGGTTAATTGCGCCCTTTCTTCCCGAATGAGCAGGAGCTTTTCGTCCGCCGCCTCGCGTTCTTTTGCCCGGGCCGTTTCCGATTCGGACTGGGCAACCTTCAGGGCGACCACCTCATCCTGCAGGCCGGAGATTTGCGCGTCCCGTTCGGCCAGATCGTTTTTGAGTTCCGTGTACGCCGCCTCACGTCCCGCCAGTTTTTCTTTCAGGACTGCCATCTCCTGTTGCGATGCGGCCTCGGCCCCCTTGAGACGGAACGCCCAAACTGCAAGAGCGGCTGCCATAACAAACCCCAACGCTGCAATCCATCCGATCATGTCGATCACGGAAATACTCCAGATATGGCAATGATGGGGGGCTGTTTAAGAATCCGGATCGGTGGGACGGGTCTTCCGACCCGCGTGTTCTGCAGGCGTGAGGGCTGACACCGAGAGGGCGTGAATCTCCCCCTGCATCTCCTGCGCGAGGGCCTGGAAGACCAGCCGATTGCGATTTAGCCGCGAGACCCCCTCAAATTGCCTGGAGACCACACGGAGAATAAAGTGGCCACCACCCGCAGAGGCGCCCGCATGCCCGGCATGCTTCCAACTCTCGTCCACGATTTCAACCGCTTCGGCCCCCAACGCCTCGGCCATCCTTCGCCTGATTTTATCTTGTGTATCGGACATCACCCCTCCGCTTCCGCAACCTCCCTCTCGTCCTCCTGCACCTGGAGCGCCGCCACGACCGGTTGAAAGCACCGGACTGCCGGAG
>CAZOFZ010000004.1:0-4738 GCA_964579175.1 uncultured Nitrospirota bacterium
TGCCAAAGGGGAGGTTGGGAGGGGTTCGCTTGGTAACTCCCCTAACCCCTCTTTAGGTAAAGAGGGGGAAACATCGTCAAGAGGCGGAAACCCCTCGCAGGGTGCCACGCTCCCCTTACGCCAGGTACCACGCGTCCTTCCCCTTTGCCAAAGGGGAGGTCGGGAGGGGTTCGCCTGGTAACTCCCCTAACCCCTCTTTGGTAAAGAGGGGGATAAGCGGATGGGGAGGGGTTGCCGTTAACGTCGGCAACGATCAGCGCCCTACCTGGGCGATGGCTTCCGGGATGCGGTCCATCAGGTCGGAGGCGATGAGGCCCACCTCGCCCCGCGTCTGTTTGGCGAGGTCTCCGGCCAGACCATGCAGGTAGACCGCGCCCGAGGCGGCCTCGAAGGGGGCGATCCCCTGCGCCAGAAAAGCCCCGATCATACCGGTGAGCAGGTCCCCCGTACCGGCCGTCGCCATCCCAGGATTCCCCGTGTCGTTGATCCGAATCCGCCCGTCGGGTGCCGCGATGAGCGTATGCGCCCCTTTGAGGACAACGTAAACTCCCCATTTCCGCGCAAAGTCGGATGCGGCGGCAAAGCGGTCCTGCTGGACGAATGCGGTCTCCCGGCCCAGCAGACTCCCCATCTCTTTGGGGTGCGGCGTGAGGATCACCGGCCCTTTCCGCTTGAGTACCGAAGGGTCTTTTGCCACGGCATGGATCGCGTCGGCGTCAATGACCATCGGCGTCGTCGTCTGTGCGATGATGTTGCGGACAAGCCGTTGCGGCCGTTGCGGATGGAGAGACAACCCCGGTCCCACCGCCACGGCCTGCTTCCCCTCGACCGCCTGCAAAATCGCTTCTTCGGAAAGGGGCGAGAAGGCCCCCTCTTCCGTTTCAGGCAGCGGCAGGGTCATGATCTCCATCGGAAATCTCCCTTCCAGCGACCGGGGCACGGCACATGTCACCAAGCCGGCCCCCGATCGTAACGCGGCCAGTGCGGCCATTTGTGCCGCGCCCCCCTTGCCCGCCGAGCCTGCAATCACCAGCAGGTGTCCGAAGTTTCCCTTGTGCGCTCCCTTTGGACGCGGAGGGAGCAGGTCTTCGAAATCGGCGCCGGCCATCAGGTCTGCCGTCATCCCCTCTTGGGTAATCAGGGCGGGCGGGAACCCCAGATCCACCACCGACAGCGCGCCGCGATGCGAAAGTCCGGCCCCCGTAAAATGTCCCCGTTTGGGGAGGGCCATGGCCACCGTTTCGTCCGCGACGACCGCCGTCCCCATCGCCTCCCCCGTATCTGCCGAAATCCCAGACGGGATATCCACCGAGATCACCGGCCGTTGAGGTTGTCGGGCCTCCCGAATCAACGCGATGGCCCGCGCATAATCGCCGGTTACGGGCCGTGCGAGTCCCGTCCCCAAAAGGGCATCCACAATCAGGTCGCACCGGCCCAGGGCCTCCCGAAGTCTGCGCCACTTCGCAGGGCCCGCGTTGCACAGGGTATGGAGCGCGCCGCCCCCCCCCGTCCAGATGTCCAGGAAAGTTTTTGCGTCGCCCTGCATCCGTTCGGGCGGGGCAAGGAGATAGACTTGAGCCTCCGCCCCGCGCATTTCAAGATGCCGCGCCGCCCCCAGGCCGTCGCCCCCGTTATTGCCGCAACCGGCCAGGATCAAAATCCGCGATCCCCGCACCGACCCCCGCGCGGCCTCGATCCGATCGGCCAGCCCCCGTGCGGCGCGTTCCATCAACAGCAGGGAGGGTATTTTAAAATCGGCCGTGGCCCGCCGATCCAACGACCGAATCTGCCGGGTGGTGGCAACCTTCAAGCGGGGTCCTCCGATCCGACCAACACCACCTGGGCGATGGCATAATCCGAATCGTGCGAGATACTGACGAATACCTGCCGAACCTTGCGCGTGTCGGCCAGCCTGCGCGTGGCGCCATAGAGCCGCACTTCCGGCCCTCCCTCGGCATTTTGGCGCGTTTCGATCTCCCGCCAGCCCAGACCCCGAAGCAGACCGGTGCCCAGGGCCTTCAGAAGGGCCTCCTTCACGGCAAATCGTCCGGACAGGTGGGTTGCGGGAGCGGGGTGTCGGAGGCAATAGGCCTGTTCTTCGGGGGTGAAGACGCGGTCCAGGAAGTGGGCGTCCCACCGGTCTGCAGCGGCCCGAATCCGCGAGATTTTGACCAGGTCAATACCGATTCCCACAATCATCCGGGCGACCGAAGCAGCCCCTTCATCTCGCGCACGGCCTGCGTCATCCCCACCAGGACGGCGCGGGCCACGATGCCATGGCCGATGTTGAAGGTCTCGATTTCCGGAATGGCCGCCACGGCCGCCACGTTCCAATAATCCAGCCCATGTCCGGCATGGACCCCCATTCCGAGTTTTTTGGCCAGCCGCGCGGCTTCCTGAATGTGGTGCAGCTCGACCTCCCGGTTCTTCCCCTGCGCGTGGACATAGGGGCCGGTGTGGATTTCGATGGCATCGGCCGAGATGCGGTGGGCCCCCTTGATTTGGGCCACATCGGGGTCAATAAAGAGGGAGACCCGAACCCCCCCGTCGTGAAGCAGCGCAATGGCCTTATTGAGCTCGTCCTGTCGGGCCGCCACGTTGAGCCCCCCTTCGGTGGTCAACTCCTGCCGCCGCTCCGGCACCAGCGTTACTGCGTCGGGCTTGATTTCCAGCGCAATTTGCAGCATCTCGCCGGTGGCCGCCATTTCCAGGTCCAGCGCCGTCTGGATCGCGTCGCGCAACAGACGAATATCCCGATCCTGGATGTGCCGCCGATCTTCCCGAAGGTGTGCCACGATATGGTCGGCGCCGCCCATTTCAGCCAGCACGGCCGCCGCCAGCGGACTCGGCGCCCGCGCCGCCCGCGCCTGACGCAGCGTCGCCACGTGGTCTACGTTGACCCCCAGTTTCGCCATCCTGCGTCCCAAAACCCGCGCGATTATGGCAAACCCCCATGATGGGGTCAAGCCGACGGAGGCCCTTCACGCGGCGTCTGCGATGGCACGTTTTCGCGCTCCAATACCCAGTAGCGATAGCAGGAACAGGCGAAAACGACGACCACTCCGACGACCGCCACCCAGAGGCCGATACACCCTGTCTCCTTCAGATAACGGCAGACAAGCCCGCCACCCATGTCGGCATTCGGCACAATCCCCGGAGACAGGGGGGCCGGCATCCAGGTCTTCCATAGCTGTCCCCCCAGCCACATCAGAGACGCCGTAACCCACCACAAAAGAACGCTTCCCAGCCCCAAGCTCGTCCAATATATTGCTTTTGCGCACCCTTTATCCAAACGGTCCCCAGGCGGCACAAAAGCGCCCCCCTCCAGCCAAACCACCACGCGGTCCATCAGACGATCTTGTCTCCCCTTCTCCCACTTCCAATAGCTTGTGTGGGCCTTCAAGAGGCATTTTTGATCTGCCCAGTCAATGTTCCGCAGGTTCAGAGGACCGACATCCGAAGCGCCGGAGGGCCACAGCAGATCGAGGGGACCGCCCGCCACGAGATCCTGTACGTCGGCCACGTTTACCCACGGCACCGTGGCGCCGGCGGCATCGCCGTTGGTGGGCACAAGGGCCGGCCATAGTGTGGCGAACTTGTCCAGGGGGCTTCCCACGGTCAGGAATCCGCGCAGGCCGGAGAACAAACCCGCACGGTCCATCGCCGCGTTGGGGCCAAGCCAGGCGGGACGGCGAGGCCGGGATGCGGGAGGCGCCGCGTGCGCCGAGTCTTTCTTGAAACGGGGGGGCAGGTCGCTCCATTCCGTCTCGTTCAGATAATGTGGCAGGATCAACTCGTGTTGCATCAATCCGTTGAAGGCCACCACGGTCCCGAGGCTATGGGCAAAAATGTAGTAGCCATCCAGGCGGCCTGCGTCCACCTCCTTTGCCATCCGCACCATCTCGCGCACCATACGGCGCTGGATCGCCACACGGGTTCTCTCGCCGACCGTCTCCACCCCTTCTTCGTCCCGGTCGAATCCGTCCTGGTAGAGCTTTACATCGCCCAGATAGTTGTAAATGGCGCTTCGGGCGTCCGCAAGCCATCGGGCCTGGAATGAGAAGCGTCTGGCAACAAAATATAGCAGGTCAATCGAGAGCAAAAGGAGAAAAAAGAGACACGAGATTCCGAACAGCTCAATGCGCGCCCGCACCAGATTCCCTGGATTCGATGCCGGCGTCTCCATGCCCGGCAGCGAGGACGACTCTTTGGTCGTATGTTCCGGTCTGAAGGGCCGCACGCCGGACATGCCCAACGCCCATCCTACGAATCTGAGCCAGTTCCGTACGCTTTTGGGCATATCCAGATCGGCCCAGTGGACTTCCCAAAAGGAGGCCTCGATTTCCTTGCCATCCCCCGGTTTTTCCCATCGCAAACGGACGGGAGAGGCTTGCCACAGGCCCGTTTCGGCCCCTCGCGCCGCCGGATCGCACGGGAAAATCTGGAGGTGGGCCGACCGCACCCCATCGGCCCGGAGCGCCCGGTAAAAATGGCTGGCAACCTCCTCCAGGCAATCGAACCGTTTTTGTTCTCCGATGCCATGCACGACCAGGATGCCGATCCGCTCCGGCTTCTTCCCGTTCTGGCCCGCGTCAGCCCGTTCTGCCATGGTGTCCTCCTGGATTGCAGTCCCGTCCCGTCCATCCATCCATACGATGGGTGTCATCCTGACCCATCGGGGACCATGAGTCAATTGCCCTGCCATCCCGGCCACGCTGCCCGCGACCCGCAGTCGGCG
>CAZOFZ010000004.1:4838-34756 GCA_964579175.1 uncultured Nitrospirota bacterium
CATGAGTCAATTGCCCTGCCATCCCGGCCACGCTGCCCGCGACCCGCAGTCGGCGCCCGACCGCAGTCGGCGCCCGACGCTTGGGCGGCAGTGCCTTCACCGAAGCGACAGGTCGCAACGTCTGCGGGATTTGTATATCATGTCGCCCGGTATTTGGGCCGCGTTCCCCATGATTCGGATCACTAACCTGACGATGCGGCTGACGGGCGGGGGCGCTGCCGTCACGCTTCTCCAGGAGATTAACCTGACCATCCCGCGCCGGCAGTTCGTGGCGATTACCGGCCCCTCCGGCAGCGGAAAATCTACGCTGCTGGGGTTGATGGCGGGACTGGATCGGCCGACGTCCGGATCGGTCACCTGCCTCGGCGTGTCGTTTTCGGACCTGAGTGAAGATGCGCTGGCCCGATTTCGGCGCGATCATGTCGGGATCGTCTTCCAATCGTTTCATCTGATTCCGACGCTGACCGCCCTTGAAAATGTGGCCGTCCCTCTGGAGCTGCGCGGGCGGCCCGATGCGCGGGATGCGGCCCTGGATTTGCTGACACGGGTGGGGCTTGGCGCGCGTAAGGGGCACTACCCGGTTCAACTCTCCGGCGGCGAGCAGCAGCGCGTGGCCGTCGCGCGGGCAGCGGCCGGACGGCCTGCGATCCTGCTGGCCGACGAGCCGACGGGAAATCTGGACACCGAAAACGGCGCGCACATCCATGACCTGCTCATCCACCTGCATCGGACGCAGGGGAACACCTTTGTCCTGGTCACCCACGATCCGGCCCTGACCGCCCGCGCGGACCGCGTGGTCCGGCTGCGGGACGGGCGGATCGTCCAGGACGAAATGCCGCCTCTCGTGCCGTGATGCAGACGCCCTCTTTCATCCTGAAAATGGTCTGGCGCGAAGGGCGTGGAACGGGCCGCAGCTTTCTTATGTTCTTCGCCTGTATCGCGCTGGGGGTGGGGGCCGTGGTCGGCGTGGGGGGTACCGCCGAGCGGTTTTCCAGCCTCACCGCGCGGGAGGCCAAAAATCTTCTGGCCGCCGATCTTTCGGTACGGCTCAATCGTCCCCTCTCCGCGCGGGGTGAGGCGTCTCTGGCGGCACTCGCGCGGACGGCGGACTTGGACGTCGTGCGCATAACCGAGCTTCTGGGAATGGCCCAGGCGCCCCCCGCAGGGGCCGCGCCCCCCGCAGCCGACGGGCAGATACCCCCCTCGCAACTCGTCGAGATCAAAGCGGTTGAGGCCGGCTATCCGTTTTATGGTGCGCTTCGTCTCGATCCGCCCGTCAACGACCCCTTTTCGGATCGCGATGCCGTCTGGGTGGAGGCGCCGCTGTTGCTCCGCCTCGGTCTGAAGGTCGGCGATTCCATTCATCTGGGTGAGGGGCGATTCGTCATTCGTGGGATTGTCCAACGGGAGCCCGATCGGGCCGTGGGTCTCTTCAGCCTGGGGCCGCGTCTGCTCCTCTCCCGTGCGGCACTGGACAAAACGGCGTTGCGCCAGCCCGGAAGCCGGATCACCGAACGGCTGCTTATTCGAGCGACTTCCGCGCCGGAGGGGGTGAAGGCGCGCCTCCTGGGTATCTGGCCTGCGGAGTCCGTGCAGATTCAGACCGCCCAGGAGGCGCAGCCGCGTCTGACCCGATTTCTGAAAAACTTTGCGACCTATCTTGCGCTTTCCGGCATCGTGATCCTGATCATCGGCGGCATCGGTGCGGCGGGGGGCGTCTACGCTTTTTTAAGCGGACGGATTCAGACATTGGCGATTCTCAAGTCGCTGGGCGCCCCTTCCCACGTCATCCTGGCGATCTATTTTCTGCTCGTGCTGGGGATGGGCGGGATCGCGAGCGGACTGGGTGCCGCCGGCGGCGTGGGGGTGGACTGGTTCTTGCACATGCGGATTCAGCGTTATGTCCCGGTCCCCTTCGAGATCGCCTGGCCTGCGCTCTTTCGCGGCATTGCGATGGGGCTTTTGACGACCGGCCTGGTTTCTCTGGCGCCCCTTTCGCTCATTCGACAGGTGTCGGTCTCCCGCATCCTGCGGCAGGCTGCGGACCCCCCTCCGTTACGTTATCGGCTGCCATTCGTGATGGCGATGGGCACCGGATGGATCGGCCTCTTCCTCTGGCAGACCCCCGATCTCTGGCGGCGGGGGGCACTTGCGGCAGCGGGTGTCGGCGCGGCGGTCGTCCTACTATTGACGGCGGGGGGCGGGATGTTGTCGCTGCTGCATCGCACGGTCCGTCCGCGCGCGCTGGTGCTCCGCTACGGCGTCGCCAATCTGAATCGGCCGGGGCGACAAAACCGGGTCGTCGTCCTCTCGCTGGGCCTGGGTGTGTTGGCGCTGCTGACGTTGATGCAGGTCAAGACGAACCTGATGGCACGATTGGACCAAAATCGGCCCGCGAATGCACCCAGCCTCTTTTTTATTGATATTCAGCCCGACCAGAAAGGGCCATTCGAGGCGCTGATGGCGGCGCAGCGCCGGACGGGAATATGGCCACTGCGGGTCGAGTTCACCCCGCTGGTCCGTTCCCGGTTGTATGCAATAGACGGCCGGCCGATTTCGCAGCGGGCGAAAAAAGCGGTTGCGCCGGACGCGGATCATGACCGCGACGACTGGTACTTCACCCGTGAATATGTGCTGACCGATCGGCGCGATCTGCCGCCGCACAACGTCGTTCTGCGGGGTCAATGGTGGCGGGACGATACGACGCCCCTCGTTTCGGTGGAGGAGGAGGCCGCGCGCCGTCTGGGGATTGACCTGGGGGCCGAGGTGACGTTCGACATTCAGGGAATGCGGGTTTCGGCGCGCGTGGCCAGCATTCGGGAGGTGGATTGGGGGAGCATGGCCACCAATTTCTTCTTCATCTTCTCCCCCGGCACGTTGCGGGAGGCCCCCACGACCTACGTGGCCACGGTGGCGACGCTGCCTGCGGCGGACTTTCCACTTCAAAATTCCGTCTCCGCCGCATTTCCAAACGTCACGGCCATCCACCTGCGGGAGGTGCTGGCGACCGTGACCCGCATTTTGACGGAGATCGCGCGGATGGTGCAGTGGATGGCGCTGCTGGTCCTGCTGGCGGGGCTGATCGTCCACGCTGCGGCGATTGCCGCCACCTACCGGCAACGCGCCTACGAAATGACGCTGCTCAAAATGCTGGGGGCCACCCGCCCCACCGTCCTGATGGCGATGGCCGTCGAATATGCCGGACTTGGGCTGGTGGCCGCCGTGGTGGGGGGGCTGCTGTCGGTGGGGGTCTCCTACGCAATCGTCCGGTTTCTGTTCGAGATGCCGTGGCGATTCGCCTGGGAGGTGCTGGCCATCGGAATACCCGCCGCCGTGCTCCTGACGCTCCTTTCCGGCGCCGCCGCCGGTTTCCGCATCCTGGGCGCAAAACCCCTGATCGTTTTACGGGAGATGTGACGGCGTCGAACAAAAGGGCCCCTCTAAAAACCGTCACGCGTGGTCGAACACCGACTGCGGTCGGGCGCCAACTGCGGGCCAAAATGCAAGGCGATGAATCAAGGCCATTGTCCATTGACAGCCGATTGATGATAATGGTGTAGTTCGACCGCGCGTGGCGTTCATGCGTCCAACTAATAATGGGTTGTCCCACAGCGAAGCGATGGGACAACCCGGCACTGGAGACGGGCGGCCGCTGGGCGAGAGCAAAAACCGCTCTCATCCAGGAGCCACCGTTCACCGCCACGGTATGCTTTTATTACACCACTACAAAAAGGAGATGAGAATGAAGAACATTATTTTGTCCATGGCCGTTCTTGGCTTGCTCTGCCTGTCTGCAACGGGTTACGCGCGAGACCTAAATCAGGGAACAATTGAAATTGGAGGGGGTTCGGGCTTTTCCATGGACTCATTTGAGTTTGAGCCAGAGGGATTCCCTAAAACTGAAGTAGATATAACGACGCTATCGGCACGGGCCCTATATTACGTCGTCCAGAATATCGGAGTAGGTATCGCATGGGATTACACGTCGGCAGAAACCACATTTGCGGATTATAAGGCGGAAAGAACCGATCACTTTATTGGCCCGACTGCAGCGTACAACATCAGCTTGAACGATCGCACAAGTGTAAAACTTCTAGGCGCTTTCGTCATGGCCTCAACTGATACAAGCAATACGATCAGTGGCACCAGTACCATTGATGGTGTTGGATGGACTACGGGTGGTCAGCTCATCTACTTCCCCAATGATTTCGTTTCTCTCAACGGTTCACTGCAGTATCGTTCCGTATCACTTGAAGACCCATCTGAAAATAGCGACACAAAGACGAATGTAGATGAGACTGCTTTGGGTGCTGGCGTTGGCCTGTCGGTTTACTTGAAGTAGGCCACATAACAATTCGCTGAATACGGGCGGGCCAACGTGGCGCTTCACTCTGCATAGGCACCGAAGTGGAAGTGGCGTGATCGGTGGAGCGCGTAGACGTGGAAGCGGCGTCCTCGCCGCTTTCTTGTTTTGTGGAGAGAAGCGGCGGGGACGCCGCTTCCACGATCTCACCTGCGTCTTGCTTGGGAGCCCGGGTCGTCGCGGCGCTTCGCTTGATTTTTAAGGCGGGTCATCGGTATGGTTCACATCGTGAATCGGGAGGCGTGCCATGTACATTTATAAAGCGGCGGTGATTGGGGCGGGGGCGATGGGGGCGGGAATCGCGCAGGTCATTACCTATGCGGGTCTGCCCGTGATCCTCAAGGACGTGAGCCAGGAGGCGGTGGATCGGGGATTGGCCGCTATCCGAAAAATCTATCAGGGCCGGGTAGAGAAGGGGAAGATGACGCCGGGTGAGATGGAGGCCAAACTTGCCCTGGTGTCGGGCGCCACCGACTATTCGGGTTTTGGCGACGTGGACATCGCGATCGAGGCCGTTTTTGAGGACCTCACCGTCAAGCGGACGCTGATTCGGGAGCTGGAGACCGTCTGCCCCGCGTCCACAATCCTCGCCAGCAACACGTCGTCCATCGCGATCTCCGCCATCGCCGAAGCCGCGCAACGCCCGGACAAGGTGATCGGCATGCACTTCTTCAACCCCGCGCCGGTGATGAAGCTGGTGGAGGTGATCGCGGGAAGCGCCACATCGCCGGAGACGCTTTCCGACGTCACAACGTTTACCGAGGGCCTGCGCAAAATCCCGATCCGCGTGCGCGAGTGCGCGGGTTTTCTGGTCAACCGGCTGCTGATGCCCTATCTGAACGAGGCGGCCCTCGCCCTGCAGGAGGGGGCTGCGGATGCCCGTACGATGGACGCGGCGATGGTGGCGTTTGGCCTGCCGATGGGACCGTTCACGCTGATGGACGTCATCGGCCTGGATGTCTGTGTCCATGTCGGTAAAATTCTCCACAACGCCTACGGTGCGCGCGTGGCCCCCGCCGCGATCATCGAGCGGCTCTATCGGGCCGGACGGCTCGGCACGAAAAGCGGCGCGGGGTTCTATGTCTACGATGGGGCCTACGACGGACGCGAGGACGCAGTCGTGGCGACCTGCATCGCCGACATTCAGAAGGAGACCGGCCGAGCGGGCACGCCCTTCTCCGCAGAACGACTGATCTTGCCGATGCTCAATGAGGCGGCCTTAAGTCGCGAGGAGGAGATCGCCACGGCGGGGGACATTGACGTGGCAATGATGGCGGGGATCGGCTTCCCGCAGGAAAAAGGGGGGCCGCTGCACCATGCGGATCGGATTGGCATGGATGCCTTGGTGTCGCAACTGTCGGCGCTTGCAACCGCGCTGGGGCCGCGCTTTGAGCCCGCGCCGTTGCTGCGACGGATGGTTGCGGACGGTCACCTGGGCGAGAAGGTGGGGCAGGGATTCTTCAGATCGGTCGTGAAGCCTGCGGCCACCGTGGAGGCACCGCTGGTGGACATGCAGGTGGACGGACAGGTCGCCACGATCACGCTGAATCACCCGCCGGCCAATCTCCTCACCTTGGCGCTCCTTTCGCAACTGGATGCGGCATTTACCCGGCTGCGGGCCGATGCCGTCGTGAAGGCGGTTCTCATCACCGGTGCGGGGACATCGTTTGCCGCCGGGGCCGACATCCGCGTCATTGCCGCCATTGCGTCCGCCGAAGAGGGGGAACGGCTGGCCCGGCAGGGACAGGCGGTGTTCGACAGGATCGAGCAGATGCCGATTCCGGTCATCGCGGCCATCACGGGTTTTTGCCTCGGTGGCGGGCTGGAGCTGGCGCTGGCCTGTCACATCCGGGTGGCGGGGGATCGGGCGAAACTGGGGCTGCCGGAGATTGGCCTGGGAATCATGCCGGGTTTTGGCGGCACACAGCGCCTGAAGCGCGCGGTGGGAACGGCCAGGGCGATGGAGATCGTTCTGACCGGCGAAATGATGACCGCCACGGAGGCCAAGGAGAGTGGCTTGGTCAACCGCGTCGTGCCGGAGGGGGAGGTGCTCAAGCAGGCCCAAGGTCTGGCGAAGAAGATCGCGTCGAAGGGAAGGGTCGCGCTTTCGCATGCGATACAGGCCATTTCCCATGTTGGTTGTTGCGGCGGGAGTCTGACCGACGGACTGGCGTTGGAGGCCCGCCTCTTCGGCGCGCTCTGCGAGACGGCGGATAAGAAGGAGGGGGTGACGGCCTTCCTTTCAAAGCGCCCCCCGAAGTTTGTAGATCGGTAGGTGTCACGCCCCGTGTGGTTGTATGCCTGTTTCGTGAATCATTCCGGTTTCTTTTTCTGCCGTTCTTGTGATGTCTGAGCGGGGGTGAGATGCTTTAGAGCGGGTTGCGGGATCCGCTCGTTGATGGGAATACTACCGTATTGGACGTGACCACTAGGCGGCTCTGGTACCGATACCGTCGTGGCCTGCGAAACCGCCACGGGGATACCGTGACCCCGCCGGTTGACCTTGTTGCAGGGGCGACCCGACGGGTCGCCCCTACTTTTTCATGCACCGACGCCATCAGGCGCCCACCTGCTTTCCTGAAATACCCCGCACGTCTGCCCCGGTTCTGACCGCCACCGCCCCGTCCACGACCGTACTCCGCCACAACGGACTTCTTTTTCTCTTTTTGTCATGCTAGATTGGCCGTTCTTTAACGGAACGGGGGGATGATGCTGGACGTGAAGGCGCTGCGGGAGAATCCGGAGGGAATATGCGAGGCCCTGCGCAGCAGGCAGATCGAAGTCTCATTCGAACCCTGGGTGGCGCTGGATCGGCAACAGCGGACCCTGAAGGGCCGGATCGAGTCGCTGCAGCACGAAAAAAACAAGGCGTCCGAGCAGATTGCACGGCAGAAGCGGGAGGGTGGCGTCATTACCGACGTTCTGGCCCGGATGAAAGAGGTGGCCTGCGAGATTGGGACGTTGCGCGCCGAGATTTCCGCCGTCGAACGACAGGCCGATGCGTTTTTGATGGGCCTCCCGAACCTCCCGCACGTGTCCGTTCCCTGGGGAAAAGACGAACGGGACAACCAGGAGATCCGGCGCTGGGGGGAGAAACCGCGCTTTTCATTCACGCCCAAACCGCATTTTGAGGTCGGCGAACGGCTGGGTATCCTGGATTTCGACCGGGGCGCAAAACTTGCGGGTGCCCGCTTTACACTCTACCGGGGATTGGGCGCCCGGCTGGAGCGGGCGCTGAGCAATCTGATGCTCGATCTCCATACCCGCGACCATCGCTATGAAGAGGTGCTGCCCCCCTTCATGGTCAACGAAGAGAGCATGACCGGCACCGGCCAGCTCCCCAAGTTCGCGGAGGACCTCTTCGGGTTGCAGGCCCCCCCCTATTTCTTGATTCCCACGGCGGAGGTGCCACTCACCAACATACACCGAGGAGAGATTCTGGATGCCGACGACCTGCCGATTTCGTATGTGGCCGCCACCCCCTGTTTTCGCAGGGAGGCCGGCTCTTACGGGCGGGATACACGAGGGTTGATCCGGCAACACCAGTTCAACAAGGTGGAGCTGGTGAAACTTGCGACGCCGGAGTCCTCCTACGATCTCCTGGAACAACTTCTGGCCGATGCGGAGGCCGTTTTGCAAACGCTCGGACTGCACTACCGGGTGGTCGCGCTCTGCACGGGCGACCTGGGATTTTCCGCTGCGAAGACCTATGACATCGAAGTCTGGCTCCCGGCACAGGGGGTCTATCGGGAGATTTCTTCGTGCAGCAATTGCGAGGGTTTCCAGGCGCGTCGCGCCCAAATCCGCTACCGTACCCGTGAAGGGAAGGTGCGCGATCTGCATACCCTCAACGGCTCCGGTCTGGCGGTCGGCAGAACGGTGGTGGCCCTTCTGGAAAACTACCAGTGCGAAGATGGATCGGTACAGATACCCGATGCCCTGCGCCCGTATATGGGAGGGATGGAGCGCATTTCTCTCAATAACCCATGAGCCATCCGGTCATCGAAGTGCGGGGTCTGACCAAGACGTTTGAGGGTGTCCAGGCGGTTTCGGATGTCTCCTTCACCGTCGAAGAGGGGGAAATTCTGGGGCTGCTGGGGCCCAATGGCGCGGGGAAGACCACCCTCATCCAGATGATGCTGGGGCTGATTACGCCAACGGCGGGGGAGATTGTCGTCCTGGGCCTGGATCTGCGGCACCATGCCGAGGCGATTTTGTCGCAGGTGAACTTTTCGTCCACCTATGTCTCGATGCCGACCTCGTTGACGCTGTATGAAAATCTCTGTGTCTTTGCGAAACTCTACGGTCTCTCCCAGGCCGAAGCACAGATTGACGCGCTGCTTACGCGTTTCGAGATCAAGCACCTCAAGCATACCCTGACCCGTCAGCTCTCGTCGGGCCAGATGACCCGCCTCTCCCTCATTAAATCGCTCCTGAATCGGCCCAAAATTCTTTTTCTGGACGAACCGACCGCAAGCCTCGATCCCGACATCGCCGACAAGACGCGCAAACTGCTTCGGACGATCCGGGACGAGCGCCGCCTGACCCTCTTTTATACCTCGCACAACATGAAAGAGATGGAGGAGATTTCCGACCGGATTCTCTTTTTACACCAGGGAAGACTGTTGGCCGCCGGCACCCCCGCCGAGATCCTGCGCCTCTACCAGGAAAAGAACCTGGAAGAGGTCTTTCTGAAGGTGGCCCGCGGAAATGGGAATGCACGGAGCGGTGAGGAGAATGGACAACCCCCCTCGCCCCCCTTTGCGTAAAGAGGGGGAAACGCCTCCCCCTTTGTAAACGGGGAGGTTGGGGGGGTTGGGTACGTCACGAATGGCCGGTGGGAAGATGCGTCCAGGTCGCCCCCCCATTGTCCGATTTGAAGAGGCCCTCTCCCGTGCCGATATAGATCGTCTCCGGCCTGTGTGGATGGATCGCGACGGCCCGGATCGAATGGGGGGCCAGCCGCTTCCAGCGCATCTCGGAAGACACCGTTGCGACGTAAAGGCCCTTCGAGTGCCCCGCATAGAGCCGTCCTTCCGGGGTTGCCGTGATCGTCGCGACGAAGCGGTCCCCGGCGTCCGTGGGAATCGCCGTCCAGGGCGCGCCGTCGTCCAGGCGCTGGTAGAGGCCGCGCGCCGTCGCAATAACGATGCGGTTCCGGGGGTCGAACGCCATGTCGTTCACACCCAGCGACATGGCATTGACGCGGGCCTCGGCGATCAGCCCGTGGTTGACGGTTCTCCAGTGTTCTCCGGCGTCGTCGCTTCGGTAGACCCCGCCGCTGGTACCCGCATACAACTGAAGCGGGTTTTGCGGATGGACGGCCAGGGACACCACAAACAGGCTCTCCAATCCCACGCTGATACGCCTCCAGGAGGCGGCCTGGTCGGTCGTCTTGTAAATGCCCATTGTGGTGGCGGCGTAGAGTATGGAGGGGTCTTGCGGGGAGAAGCGCAGGGCATTCACGACGGCAATATAGTCCTGCATGCCATTGTGCATCGCCATCCAATGTTGTCCGCCGTCCACGGAGCGGTAGACGCCGTCGGAATAGGTGCCCGCATACAGCGTGGAGGGAATCGTGGGGTGAATGGCCAGGGAGAGTACCTGAAAAGTGCCAAGCCCCCGGTCGGCCCGCTTCCAGGTGCGGCCCCCATCGCCACTTTTCAGGAGCCCCTGGGAGGGCGCCACGTAGAGGACATCCGGACGTTCCGGATGGACCGCGACCACCTGAATGGACGCGCGTTGGCAGCCGAATAACCCGGCAAACGCGATCAACCAGAAGAGATGGCAGAGGGGGTGGGACAGGTGCCGTTTCACGGGGGCGGTCCCGAACGCGCCTGGGTGGCGGCATTTCGGAGGGTTCGGCTCACTTTGAGGCCCAGCAGCATAATAACGCCCCCCAGGATTGCATACAGGGTGTCCAAATAGAGGGGTGCGGCCCCCTGCCAGTCACGGTAGACCCGGTAACTCCAGATTCCCAAAAGCAGGGAACCGGAACGGATCAGCGTGATGGCCTCTTTGAGTGTTGCGTCTCCGCTCCGTCTCCCGATCCGAATGACGGAGGAGGCGATCCAGAGCGACAGGCAGGGCCAGAGAAGTTGAGGCGTAAAGAGGGGATTTTCCGTATGCGTGCGAATGAGGCGGTAGAGCCGCACGCACGCGAGCACCAGCAGACCCGCACCCAGGCCAGACACAACCGGACGAAGGCTCCCTTTCGGCATCACCGCGTCGCCATTTGGGGAGACTGTTCGCGTTCGTACTCCAGGGTCAATCGCTCCCAGGTCACGAGTGCCTCGTCCACCTGCGCCTTCAGATCGTTATGGCGCTCCATCAAGGGATAAAAGCGGTCCTTGTCCTGATATAACGCGGGGTCGGACAGAAGGGCCACGCACGCCTCGTAGTCCTTCGTTTTCTCTTCCATGGTCCGCTCGATCTCTTCCATCTTTTTCTTGAGTCCGCGTTGCCGCTGCTGTTTGTTCCGATCCTGCGCCTCCACGCGGCGGGTCTCGCGCCGGTCCGGTTTGCGTTCTGTGTCCACTTTTTTGGAGGTCTGTAGCGACGCTTGCAGATCCCGCTTATAGAGGTAGTAGTCGTAGTCTCCAGGGTAGGTGCGCACCGCCCCCCCCTGAATCTCGATGATGTGGTCGGCCACCTGACGGATGAGGTGACGGTCATGCGTGATGAGACAGAGCGTGCCGGTGTAGGCCCGCAGGGCGGCCTCCAGGCAGTCGCGCGAGGGAATATCGAGGTGGTTCGTCGGCTCATCCAGCAGGAGGAAATGAGCCGGCCGGATGAGCAGCCTGGCCAGGGCCAGCCGACTCTTCTCGCCACCGCTGAGGACGCGCACCCGTTTTTTGACGTCGTCTCCGGAGAAGAGAAACGATCCGAGCGTCCCCCGAATCGCCGCTTCAGCCAAGTCCGGCGCCGTCTCCTGAAGCGATTGCAGCACGGTGCGGTCGGGATGGAGCGACTCGAGCTGATGCTGGCTGAAATAGGCGAGGGTGATTTGCGCTCCGAGCCGCCGCTGGCCGCCGTCAATCGGCAGCGTCCCCGCCAGAATTTTGATCAACGTGGATTTTCCCGCGCCGTTGGGTCCCACCAGCGCCACTTTCTGGCCCCGCCGAAGCGTCAGGTCGAGATGGTCATAGACCGGGGTGTGGCCATACGACTTGCAAACCCCTTTGAGGGTGATGACCTCTTCCGCACCACGAGAGGGGGGAATCACGCTAAATCGGACCGTTCTCTTCTCGTCCGGACCCTCGATTCGGTCTATTTTTTCAAGCTGCTTAATCCGGCTTTGCACCTGTCGGGCCTTGGTGGCCTGGTATCGGAAACGGTCAATGAACCGCTGCGTCTGCTCGATCTTCTTTTGTTGGTTTTCCTGTGTGGCCAGACGGATGGCCGCCGCTTCCGCTTTGGCGACCAGATAGGCGTCGTAGTTGCCGACGTAAGCGGTAAGCTCCCCTCGATCCACCTCCACCACGCGCCCGGCCAGCGCATTGATGAAAGTGCGATCGTGCGAAACGAACAGAAGCGCCCCCGTGCAGCCCGAAAGAAACGTCTCCAGCCAAATCACCGACTCCAAATCCAGGTGGTTCGTCGGCTCATCCAGAAGCAGGATGTCCGGTTGCGACAGGAGCAGCTTGGCCAGGGCCATCCGCATGAGCCATCCACCGCTCAGGGCGTCGGTCTGTTTCGTGAAATCGGTCTCCTTGAACCCCAAACCGGACAGAATCTGTTTTGCGCGGGGCGCCAGGGTGTAGCCCCCGGCGGCCTCGAACTGCATCTGCAGCTCTGCATAATGGAGTCCCAGGCGCTCCCGTTCCTCGTGTGCGTCCGCTTCATGCAGTGCGGCCTCGGTCTCACGGAGCGCTTCGGACAGCCGAACCACCTCGGTACAGCCCAATTGCACCTCATCCAGGATGCTCCGCCCACGCAGTTCAATGACTTCCTGCGTCAGATATCCGATCGCCGACCCCTTTTCGGGAATGATCTTGCCCCGATCGGGCAAAATCCTCCCCGCGATCATTTCCAGGAGCGTGGTTTTTCCCGCGCCGTTTTCTCCGACCAGCGCGATCCGGTCTCCGGGGGAGACCTGCAACGTCGCGTCCGATAACAGGGTGCGCGCGCCAAATTGTTTCGTGATATTCAAAATGGATAGCATATGGGTTCCAGAAGGTTAAACGGGGCACCGCTTCAGCCGGGCCGATTTTGCCGCGACGAAGGGCCAATTTCAGCAATTTCAGGTAGATGTTTTTTGGGTGGGGGTCAAAGACTTTCTTCCGGCTGGAGACGTTTTATTTCCTTGATGATCTCGGCTTCGGCCAGTGGCAAAACAACCTCCCGCGCGACTTTTTCCAAGGCGGTCTGCAGGGCAGTTTGAATGACTTCCTGGGTCAGCGCGGCTTCCAAAAACTCCGGCAGGAGCTGGCGCACGGCCCGGGTCACCGCCTCCTCCACCTCGGTTACGACGTGCGTCCGCACGACCTCCGGGGCATCCGGCGTGAAATCCGGCACGGGCGCGGCTTCGTCTGCCGGAGCGGCCGGAGAAACCGGATCGGGTGTCTCTTCCGGCATGGCAAGGGTATCCGTGTCATGCGGAAGATCGGGCAAGGCGGGCCCAAGCTCCGGCCAAGGCTCCGGCCAAGGCTCCGGATTGAAGCCAGGCGGATCGGCCACGGTCACCCCCACCTCCTCCGTCAGGCGACCCGCCGCATCCGTCTGCACGACCGTTCGAGCGTCCATCTCGGTGGCAGTCGGGCGGTCTTCCGCCGCTTCCATCGCCGGAACAATGGGCGACGGGGCGGTCTCTTGGACGATCTCCTGCGATAGGACGGCCGGCGCTACCTGCGGTGGAAGATATACCTCGACGGTCTTGAGCAGCTCCTCCGCATGAAGCGGTTTCTTGAGGACATCCCGAATGCCCACCGAGGCGAGATGGGCGGAATCGTAGCTATCGATCGCATGAATGAGCGCGATCACCGGAATTTCCGCGAACCGGTCATCCTGATGCACCTTTCTCACAAACGTGAAGAGGTGCATCCCCTCCAGGTTGAAATCGGCCAAAATCAGGCAAGGCGGGTCGTCCTGAACCGACTCCAACGCGGCCAGGGCCGCAGGACCGGTGGATACGGAGAGCACCTCAATCCCTTCTTCCCGCAGCGTCGCGGAGATGAGCCGTTGCACCGCCAGATTGTCGTCGGCCACAAGGATTTTTCGCGACACACCGTCTCCTAAAAACACTCAAAAACAGTACGCGATCACACCCGCCTTGTCAAGAAACCGCATTGCCTCTGTCAAGCCAAAATAGCAATGTCCGGTTTCTGCCAATTTAGAAATGTCCGGTTTTTTGGATTTCAGACCCCGCTTCTTTTTTCTTCTGCAACATGAAGGTTTTCCTCCAGGGACGATCCGGAGAGGGCTTCGGCGGATGAGGGTTCAAGATGACTTTCGGTAACGCCGCCACGTTCACCGGCCTTGCAGCAATCTCCCGATACCGAAGCCGCCGTCCCTGATGCGTGATCCGCAGCGATCCATCCAGCCACGCTTCGACCGTCACCCGTTGCGCCCGGAGGTTATCCTGAATCTGATACAGCGTCCGGTTGTGGGCGTCGGTAAAGTCGTTGCGCAACGCCCGCTCGGTTTCGATACACAAGACCCCATTCAAATCCAAACCCTTGGGAGGCGATCGGTGCAGATCCGCCACCTGCGCAGGTCGAACGGCAAACCGCCGATTGTAGATCGGCAGATATCCCTCCAAGAACCGGTTGCCTTCTTCCATCGCCGCGATCCCCGCCAACCGCATCTCCTTGATGAGTGGCGCGGCCACTGCGGGGCGATCCTGGAAGGTTTTGAATAACCGTTCGATCCGCCCCTATGCATACACGGCCACCCAGCCGGCTGTGTCTTTGAAGATGCGGATACATTTAATCTTCTTTTCCGGGGTCAGGGTAAACCAGTGGCGGGTATAGGCTGGCACCACGAACAGGTCGCCCGGTGCAACCGTCACGTCGAAGACCAGGTCGTCCTGCCGGATCGTAAAGATACCGCTCCCGTCCACCACAAAGCGGACTTCGTCGTCGGTGTGGTGGTGCTCCTTGTCGAATTTGGCCAGGATCGCCTCCAGGTTGGGCGTCGTGGGGGAGAGCACCACGATGTCTTCGGTAATATAGCCCTGGGTCGTTTTTAGGTCCCGGATTTCCGGTGTATAAGCGGAAAGAATCGCCTCCTGCTCCGTCGGGGAAAGGTCATAAGCCCCCTTCAGGCGCGCCTCTCCGTTTAGCCGCTCCGTATCCCAATATTGATAGCAAAGCCCCCGCCCATTCAGGTAGCGGCCCACCGCCACTTCTCCCGTCAGTTTTTCATTTCCGTTTCGGATCGTTACCTCGGCCATCTTGTTTCCTCCTTGATTTTACCCCCCCCTGCCCGGGGGGACTACGCGCGTGCTTGTTCCACCAAATCCGTTAGGGTCTGGAGGGCTTGAAGCGGTGTCAGGTGTAATGGATCGATCTTGCGCAGCGCGGCCACTGCGGGGTGTGGAGCCGCTTCCGGGATGTCCGGATTCTGTGGGACTGCGGGAATCTCCCCCGATTCGCGCGCATTCATAAGCTGCTTTGCCCGCTGGACGATTTCGGGGGGGAGACCGGCCAGACGCGCCACATGAATGCCGAAGCTGCGTTGCGCGCCCCCCTCCACGATTTTGCGCAAGAAGACGATTTCGTCATCGCACGTCCGCACGAGTGTCTGGGCATTACAGACACCGGGAAGCGATGAAAGATGCGTCAGTTCGTGATAGTGGGTGGCAAACAGCGTGCGTGCCCCGATCGCGTGCACGTGCTCCACGATGGCCTGCGCGATGCTCATGCCGTCGTAGGTGCTGGTGCCGCGACCGATCTCGTCCAGCAGCAGCAGACTCCGCGCCGTCGCACCGCGCAAGATACGGGACATCTCGGCCATCTCCACCATGAAGGTGCTCATGCCGCGGGCCGGGTCGTCCTCCGCCCCCACCCGACTTAAAATCTGATCCACCACGCCCAGGGTCGCCTCCTTGGCCGGCACGAAGCTCCCCATCTGCGCCATCAGCACAATGAGCGCCACCTGCCGCATGTAGGTGGATTTGCCCGCCATGTTGGGACCGGTCAGGATCATCAGGGTGCGGGCGGGGGGCGCAAGCCGGGTGTCGTTCGGCACAAAACCCTCCTGCGCGCGGGCCAGGATCGGGTGCCACCCGTCCATAATCCGCAACGTCCCGCTTTCATTGACGATCGGTCGGACGTAATGATTTTGATGCGCGACTTCGGCCAGCGCGGCCAGCAGGTCTAAAGTCGCCACCTTCCGCGCCATCTCCTGGACACGTCGGATTTCCCCCGTCAGGGCCCGGCAAAGCGCATCGAATGCCTCCCGCTCCAGGGAGAGGAGCGCCGCAGCGGCACCGGTGAGCCGCTCCTCCATCTCTCGAAGCTCCGTCGTTGTAAAGCGTTCGGCGCGCGTCAGGGTCTGTTTCCGGATGTAGTCGGAGGGCACCCTTGCAAGGTGGGTCTCGCTAATCTCGATGTAATAGCCGAAGACCTGGTTATATCGTACCTTCAGCGAGTCAATACCGCTCCGCTGCCGTTCGTTCCGTTCGATCTGCGTAAGCCGCGTCCGTCCCTCTTTTTGGAGCTGGCGCAGGCGGTCCAATTCCACCGAATAGCCATCCCGGATGACCCCTCCTTCCCGAAGCGACGGAGGGGGATCGTCCACCAGGGCTCCGGCAATCTGCCCCGCAAGATCCGCCAGGCTGTCCCAATCCTGCATCAGTTCCCGGATCAACGTGGCCCGGACCAACGCGGTATTGAGACCCGCCACGGATTGTGCAATGTCGGGGAGCCGAGAGAATGACGCGAAGAGGGAAACCAGATCGCGCGGCTGTGCCACCCCCAGGCTGACGCGGCCCATCGCGCGCTCCATGTCCGAGACCTGCTTTAAATGAAGGCGCAGCGTCGTCCGCGCGGCCAGATGGTCGTGGAACGCGGCCACGGCCTCCTGTCGCGGGGCAATGGAATCCGTTTCCAATAAAGGACGGAGCATCCACTCTTTCAGGAGGCGCCCCCCCATCGGTGTGAGGGTGCAATCCAGCAGATGGAGCAGGCTGTCCGCCGCCCGTTCGCGGGAGGTCGGCAGCAGCGACAGGTGGCGTTGTGTGGAGGCGCTCAATCGCATGAAGGGCCCGCAAGGCTGGGCCTTGAGGGTGGCGATGCTCCCCAGCGCGGATTTATGCGTGGATTGTACATAGCCCAGAAGTGCTCCCGCAGCCACGAGGGCCTCCGCGTCATCGCCAAAGACATCGGCGGTATGCACCTTGAAGTGGGCCGTAAGCGCCGCTTTGGCCGCATCCGGCGCAAAAAAGGAGGGCGATACAAACCGGACAGAGCCCCCCTCCATGAGGGGGGCCAGGAGGGAGGCCATCTCCGAAGACAGGGCGGTCTGTCCATCCGGCAAGATCGCCGGCAGGATCGCCTCCCTGGGACCGATCCGGGCCCATTCGCCTTCGAGCGCATCCCACCCGTGAGAAAAGGCAGACATCCGAAAATCGCCGGTGGAGAGGTCCAGCCAGGCCAGTCCGATCCGCGCGCCCCCTGCGTCCCACGCAAGCGACGCAATATAGTTGTTTTCCTTGGGAGACAGGAGCTCCGTTTCGATGATCGTGCCGGGGGTGATGACGCGGACCACCTCCCGCCGCAGGGGGGCCTTTCCCCTGGCCGCCGAGACTTCTTCCATCTGTTCGCAGAGGGCCACGGAATGACCCGCGTTGAGCAGTTTTGGGATGTACCCGGAGGCCGCATGGTGCGGGATGCCGCAGAGCGGGACGGCGTTCTCCTTCTGTTTGTCGCGCGAGGTGAGCGCAATCTGGAGAATGCGGGAGGCCGTGACGGCATCCTCGAAAAACATCTCGTAGAAATCCCCCACGCGGAAAAAGAGGATCGCGCCGGGATGTTGCGCCTTAAGCTCCAGATGTTGCCGCATCAGCGGTGTCAGTTCCCTGGGCGTCGTGTCCATATTTCTAGGTGTACTCGTCGTCGAAGGGATCGTCATCCGGATGGGCCAGGCCGCGCCCGACCGGGGCCTGCCGTGGCGCGGACTTTTTGAACGTATCGGCGCGAAGTTGGTCCAACTCCCGTGAAAGTTGCTCGATCTGTCGTTGCTGTCGCCTCCGCTGCATCCGCGATCTGGCCCATCCGGTACCCATCAACAGCGTCGCAAACAGCGCGCCCGTCAGAAAGGCGCCCACCACCAAAACATAGACCGGGATGGGACGCAGGTGCCCCTTCCCAATCCAGATGAGCCGCACCGTTTGATCGTGATTGAGATAACTGAAGATCGCAAGAACAAGGCAGAGCAGGAGAAAGAGGACGAATCGGAGCATCTACGGGCCCCCGCCCAAATCATGGCCTGAATCATGGCCTGAATAACGGTTTGAGCAGCCGATAGGTCTCTTCGAGGCGCTCCGGAATGACGCGCATCTCGGAGACGACGGTCATGAAGTTGGTGTCGCCCCCCCAGCGGGGCACGACGTGGAAATGGAGGTGGTCGTCAATGCCGGCCCCCGCGGCCTTTCCCAGGTTGAGTCCCACGTTCAGACCGTCCGGGTTACACGCTTTTTTGAGGACGCGGATGGCCGTCCGCACCCCCGCCGCAAGGTCGGCCCACGTTTCGTCCGGAAGCGATTCGGGGCGATCGGCATGTTGATAGGGCGAGACCATCAGGTGGCCGTTGTTGTAGGGATAGAGATTCATCAGGGTGAAACTGTGTTGGCCACGATGCAAGACCAGATTGCGGCGATCTTTTTTCTCGCGGGATTTTTGGCAGAGGATACAGCCCGGCGGCTTCTCGCCTTTGATGTAGGTCATTCTCCAGGGGGCCCAGATGCGCTCCATCGTGGCGACATTATACCGGACGCCCCGACCGGTCGCAATGCGGAAGTCGCGTGAGGGGAAAACCGTAGCGCAAGTGCGTGAGGAAACGGAAAAATCGGAACGGTTCGGGCGGGTTCTATTTGGTGGAGCTGAGGGGGATCGAACCCCTGACCCCAAGACTGCCAGCCTTGTGCTCTCCCAACTGAGCTACAGCCCCATAAAACAGAATTGTGTCAGGATCATACTGTCGTGCCGACACGGATGTCAAACGACCGACGCCGAGGGGGCCTCTTCGAAGAGACTCCGGACGACATCCATGATTCCCTGGCGCATTTCCGCATCGTCGGTAATGGCATTGGCGATGGCGACCTGACAGGCGAGATGGGGATGGAACCCCTTGCCCATCAACTGTCCGGCATAGACTAAAAGCCGCGTGCTGACCCCTTCTTCGAGACCGAAGTTCGTCAGGTGACGGACTTTCCTGCCAATTTCGATCAAACGCCGGGCCGTCTCTTGCGGGAGTGGCGCCTCGTGGAGGAGGATTTCCATTTCGAGGGCGGGGGGAGGATATTGAAACTCCAGGGCCACAAAACGCTGGCGGGTGCTCTGCTTTAAATCCTTCACAACGCTTTGGTAGCCGGGGTTATAGGACATCACGAGCATGAAATCGGGCGAAGCGGGTAGAATCTCCCCCTTTTTCTCGATGGGCAACATTCTCCGGTCATCCGTCAGGGGATGGATGACAACGGTGGTATCTTTTCGGGCCTCGACCACTTCGTCCAGATAACAGATGGCCCCATATCGGGCGGCCAGCGTCAGGGGACCGTCCGACCAGACGGTTTCATCGCCCCGCAGCAGGTAACGCCCGACCAGGTCGGAGGCGGTTAAATCTTCGTGGCAGGCGACGGTGATCAGCGGGCGCTTGAGCTGATGGGCCATAAAGGCGACAAACCGGCTTTTTCCACAACCGGTCGGCCCTTTGAGCAGGACGGGAAGCCGGGACTCGCAGGCGGCCCGAAAAAGTGCCACCTCTTGTCCGGTGGCACGATAGTAGGGCGCGTTTTGGATGTAAAACGAGGTAATGACAGATTCCAAAATTCAGGGCCTCCGGGATGCGTCGTCCTTTTTGGAGAACTTTTTGGAAACCCACGTGAAGAGGGCACTGAGGGCATAAATCCCGATGAAAATGCCCAGCAGGACCCAGAAGTTACCGATGATATGGGAATAGTTCTCGGCCAGATAGAAAACGACGGCCAGAATCACGGCGCTGCCCGCAACCAATAACCACAACGTCAACAGGGGATTCATACGGTTCTTGCTCGAAACTTTTGAGAGGGCATGCCGGAACGTGGCGCGTCTTAAGTTTATGGGGCACAGGAAAAGGGAAAGGAGAGGCCTTTCGATGCGCCGCTTCCCACAACTTTAATCTCCTTGAATTCCAAGGTCATCTTCTCGCAATGTCGCGGGTTGACCTTCTTGAAGTAGAGAATCCCTTCCGTCTTCGCGCCGGGATTGAGTGTCTCGGCGACCAGCCGGTTGAGGATAATTCTCTGGACCTCATCGTCCAGACGGGTCCGATATCCTGGCAGGAAGGTGCGCGGTCTGTAGCGATCCCGCGCCCGATAGTGCGCGATGCTCTCCCGCTCATCCAGTGGGAGGAGTACCGTTCCTTGATCGTCGGTCAACTCCGACATGGCGGGATGGATGGAGATCGGCTTGTCCGTGCCATTTTTAACATGGACTTCGAAGGCCGTATAGTAATCCGAAAAGTCCACGCCCCATTTCCGTTCGTCTTCGGAGCGAAACCCCGCCGTGACAATCGGTTTTACGGAAACCTGTATCCCCCCCGCAATACGGGGCTCCACCGTGGGAAACAGTGCGGGCGAAGGGCGGACACAGCCCCCCAACACGATCACACAAACCCAAAAGATAAATTGGCGGGCCCTTCCACGCACAATCGCCCCCCCAGCTGATCAAATTGATCAAGTTGATCGAATTGATAAAGACGCGCGGCAGTATAATGGATCGTCGGAGATGGATGCAAACGGACGCATCGGGCCGTTGTACGGATTGAGAGCGGTGGCGCGGCCACTTCGGCGCCCGGATTCTCGTATCCGGCGCCGGTGGCTGCGCGAAGCGGTTCGCCGTCCGCAGGACTGCCGTCCGCAGGACCGCGGACCCGCTACAGGAACGCCATCGCCACTTCGTCGGCCAGTAACATGCCGCGGGGTGTCAGCCGAATCCGGTCGTCCGCCACGGCAAGGAGTCCGTCGCGGCAGAGCGCTTTCGCGATCCGCGCGACGCCGGCGTCTCCCAGCAGGAATCTTCGGGGAATCCCCGATGATTTTCGCAGTCCAAAAATGATGCAATCCTTACGGTGCGCGTTGTCGTCGAGGGACTCGCGCCATTCGATGGGGAGCTCCCCGCGTTCCGTTTGCGCAAGATAGATGGAAAGCGTCCCCGTGTTCCGTGTGTGCGTCCGCCGGAGATACGAATGGGCGGAAAGCCCGATCCCCAGGACGTTGCCGCGATCCCAATAGAGCAGGTTGTGCCGACAGGCCCGGCCCGGTTTCGCAAAATTTGAGATCTCATACTGGAGGTAACCGGCCTTTGCAAGCCGCGTCTGCGCGATCCGGTACTGGTCCGCAGCGGCCCCCTCCGACAGGGGGAGACGACCCTGCTTATGAAACAGCGTTCCCTCTTCGACGGAGAGGGCGTAGAGGGAGAGATGGTCGGGCGAGAGGCCCACGGCCTCGTCCAGCACCTGTTCCCACGCGGGGGCGGTCTGTCCCGGGATCGCGTAGATCAGGTCCAGGCCGATATTGTCGAACCCCGTCGTGCGGGCCGCCTGGAATGCGTCGTGGGCGTCACGGGCCGTGTGATGACGCCCCATCATTTCCAGAATATCGTCCGAAAACGATTGCACGCCGATGGAGAGGCGATTCACCCCGGCCGCGCGAAGGGGGGCCAAGTTGTCCATGTGGATTGTGGCGGGATGCGCTTCCAGCGTGATTTCGGCATCCGACGCAAGATGGAAATGACGATGGCAGGCCGAAATCAGGTTGGCCAGTTGGGCCGGGGCGTGAAGCGTGGGGGTCCCGCCCCCCAGGTAGAGGCTGCCGACACGGTACCCGCGTAACGTCGGATCCCGCTGCACGTTGGATTCGATCTCTCTGTGCAAGGCTTCGAGGTATCGCCGGGCCGGGCCTTCGCGATACCCCTGAATATTGAAATCGCAAAACGCGCAGCGTGCGATACAAAACGGGAAATCCAGGTAGAGCCCAAGTGGTTCAGCATTTTCCATCTATCGGGCGCCTCTCCAAAAGCTGCACTTCGGCAGGCTTTCGTGCGAACGAAATTGTAAATCAACAAGCGATTCATGGACAGTTCCCAAAACCCCTCCCAACCTCCCCTTTCGTAAAGGGGAGGAGTACTCCTGTGAGGACCCCTTATCTGTGCTAAAGGGGAGGAGCGCGGTTCTTGCGAGGGTCTCCGCGCGGGCGTTGCAGTTGCGACCGCCTTTGGTAAAGGGGAGGGGTGTGGCCGCGCGCGGGGTTTCTCTCTTCGTGTCTGGTTTCCCCCTCTTTACCTTCCTCTCCTTGATTCCCCCTTTTTGTCTTCCTTTCTTTGCCTCCCCCTCTTTACCTTCTCTTCCTTGCTTCCCCCTCTTTACCAAAGAGGGGCCAGGGGAGTTCTTCAAGGGCACCGCATGGCAAGAGCCGGCCCTGCGGACGGCGTTATGCTGCGTCGCGCAGACACCCCGAGGATTCCGGGCACCGTAGTGGCCGCGCCACCCCCGCAGTGGCCGCGCCACCCGCGGCGTCGCACGCCCGCAGGCGTCGCACGCCCGCGCAACGCAGCAGTTTGGCCGCGCAGTAGGTTTTTGGAGGTGCCCTACCATTGCCCCATCGTTTTTTGCGTTTCTTGCGGGATCGGCTGGCCCAGGCGCGTCAGAAGCGGTAGATGCTCCGCCAGAAAACGGAGGTCTTCCGGCCGGTCAATATCGTACCAGAAGGGGAGGAGGAAGCAGGGCGATTGCTGCGCGTTCAATCTCCGCAACGTTTCCGTCATCACGCGGCCGGTTCCCCAGGGCATTGCTTCGAAGAGATCGGGGGCCGATTTATGTGCGCCGATCAGGTAATAGCCCCCATCCCCGCTGGGCCCCAGCACGCAGGGCACGCAGGGATCGGGGCCCAGTTGGCGAAAAGCCTCCCGGATGAACGCTTCCGGCAGCGTCGGACTGTCGCACCCGATCAGGACAATCTTCTTAAAACCCTCGGAAAAGCCCCAGGTCAGGACGTTTTTCATCCGCTCCCCCAGATCGTCTCCGGTCTGTTGAATGAGCCGCATGGAGGGACGCGCCCGTGCACACGCGACAAAGAAGGGGTGATGCACGGAAGGGGTACAGGCCAGGGCACGTTGGACACCCAGCCGGTCGGCCAGCGCGTCGGTCAGGTGCAGTGTGTCGGCGATGAACGCCCTGTGCAGGTCGGCTGCGGCCTCCGGAGACAAAACGGGGAGAAGGCGGGTCTTGACCCTTCCGGATTCCGGCGCCTTGCAGAAGAGCACCAGCAGTGCGTTGGCATATTCAAGAGAATCGTCTGGCAATGTCTCGTATCGATACGCAAGCAATGATGGATGTATTTCTTACACCCCCTCCTCAGTCGAGGAGGGGGTGGGGGTGGTCATTCCGGATCAATCCGTCTGTGCGTCATGAATGGGCGATGCAGCCTTCTCTGCAGGAGCTGCGGGTGCACCGGAGCCCCAGCGGAGTTTTTCGCGGAGGACTTGGTAATAGTTCCGGTCGGGGGAGCGGATCAGTTTGAGCCATCTTTCGGAGGTCTGGATTTGGACGACATCGTTGGGTTGAAGCGGGAAAAAAGCCTGGCCATCGAAGGCGATGACCGGCCCCGGTTCAACCGTTTTGAGGGTGATTTCGATCTGGGCATTCGACGGCACCACGATGGGCCGCTGGCTGAGCGTATGGGGTGAAATGGGAGTCAGGATCATGGCGTCCAGAGAGGGATGTAGGATGGGGCCGCCGACGGAGAGCGAATAACCGGTGGAGCCGGTGGCGGTGGCCACAATCAATCCGTCGGCCCGCAGTGAAGTCACGAACAGGCCGTCAATGGACACCTCCATTCGGATGAGTTTGACGCGGGTGCCGCTGTTGACCACAATTTCGTTCAGCACGGTTGGCTGCCGCAGCCGTGTCCTGCCGCGCCGGATGTGGCAGGTGAGCATCCGTCGCGGGTCTTCCATGAACTGGTTCTGAAATATCCGCGTCAGGTTCGGATAAAGCTCTTCGAAGGTCACCTCGGTCAAGAAACCAAGGCTGCCGATGTTCACGCCCAGGATCAGGAGGTCGCGTCCCTGCACCTGTCGTGCCACGGAGAGGAGTGTCCCGTCGCCGCCCAGGACGATGATCATTTCGATGGAGGCCGGGGGCGGTTTTGGGGAGGGGGCCAGGAGGCGCACCTCCTTCTTTTGCTGACGCAGCCAGTGGACCAGCTTCTCGAGGATGACATCCCGCTGGGGATGGTCCGGCTTGATGACAATGCCAATCCGTTTCATGGGCGCCTCTGAAAACCTACTGCGTGGCCCAATTGCTGCGTTGCGCGGTGCTCGGAATCCTCAGGTACACTGCGTACATTGCGGTTCCTGTGCTCCGTGCGCCTTGCACTTGGGCCGCTCGTGACGGTTTTTAGAGGCGCCCTCATCGTCGTTGGCTGTATCACGGCAGGTTGTTCCCCTACCGAACTTCCAACAGCTCCACGTCGAAATGGAGGGTGGCGTTCGGAGGAATCAGGTGGCCCGCGCCCCGCGCGCCATATCCCAGATCGGGCGGAATAATCAGCTTGCGCTTGCCGCCCACCTTCATGGTTGCCACCCCCTCGTCCCATCCCGGAATCACCTGTCCGACGCCAATCTGAAACGAAAATGGTTTTCCACGATCCACGGAGCTATCGAACTTTTTCCCATCCGTCAACCAGCCGGTATAATGCACCAGAACGGTCTGTCCCTTCTTGGGGCTGACTCCCGTTCCCTCTTTCTGATCCAGATATTGCAGTCCCGTGGCCGTTTTCTGCGTCTTCTCATCTATTTTTTTTCCAGTCCCCTCTGCCTCTGCCTTGGGAGAGAGCACCAGGCCCATCCCTGCCAGGACCAGACAGAATATCCATATCCGTCGCATCGTTTCCCCTCCCGTTTAAGCCCCCGGAAATCTGTCCAAGGCACCTCTAAAAACCGCCGCGATCCTATCACGGGCCAGCGAAGGCGATCAAGACAATCAAGACAAAGGACTTGTTCGGTACGTGCTCCCCGTGTGCGTGTCTTACAGCGTCTTCATATATTCCACCAGCGCCTCCTTCTCTTCGGCTGGGAGCGTGGTGCCATATGCGTGGCCCTGGTTGCCGTTACTCCGTTCGCGCACATCGAATGGTGTGCCCACACGCGCGGCCTTCTCTCCCTGCGTGACGAAACCGCCGTTGACGGGATCGTAGACATCGTAACCCCGATAAAAAAAGCGAGGCCGTTCCGCGACCGGAGAGAGCAGGTCCCGCAGCGTCGGCACGGAGCCGTTGTGCAGGTAGGGGGCCCGCAGCCAGATGCCGTCCAGGAACGAGGCGATATAGCCCGTCAACTCCGCCTCGACCAGCCCCTCGCGCCGGATGCCGGTATCTTCCAGCACCTTTTTATTGGTGGCAATCGCGTGCCGCTTACCCCAGGTACCGATCCGTTCGGGGTCGGTGCCGATCTCCTGAAGCGGCACCGGTTTGCCGGTGCGAGGGCCGCCATGACAGGTCAGGCAATGTCGATCGAAGAGGGGTTTTCCGACCGCAGCCTTCTCCGCGTCAATCGGGAAGGGATAGGGGGGGGCCTGGAGATTGCCCAGATAATCCTCCAGCCAGTCGGTTTGCTTTAAGAACGCCTCGTTGTCGGGGGGCGGGGCGTTGAAGAGGCCCAGCGCCGAGTCAATGATGACCGAACGCGCGTTGTGGCTGTCCCCCGCCAGGTTCATCAGCATCCCCTGTTCGGGCTTGTATTTGCGCAGGTTCCAGACGGACGGCATGTCGGTCGGGCCGATGCTGTCGTCCATCGGCGCCTGTACCATGAAATATTTGGTGAGGTTCATCGCGTCGTCGCGCCCACGGCCCCATTCCGGGAAATCTTTTCGATAAATCCAGGCAAACTGCGCCTCCCGCTCCAGCAGCCGTTTCTTCGTGATCGGGATGATCAGGAAACGATAGAGCGCGCGATCCAGCCACGACAGATCGGTGACGAGGTCGATCTCGCGCATCAAATTGTCGGCATTGAACCGAGGGTCGCGGGCGACGTCCACCAGAAAGCGGAAGAACGCCTCCAGATTGAGCGTGTGGTTGGGGCCGGCGACGAAGAAGACGGGGTTTTCGTCCTCGCTCTTGCGGAAGCTTGCCGTATGGCAGACGGCGCAAGTGTTTCCCACGCGCGGGAACCCGATCACCTTTTTGGTAAAGCCGATCGGCAGTTCCTGCCCCTGTTCCCAGGCCAGGCCGAACGAGGCGTAACCGCCGGTGCCGGGCAGCTTTTCCGGAAACAGACGCGGCAACACATAGAAAATCCAGTATGGGATGCCGGCCGTATGTTCGGCGCCGATGGAGCCATATTTAAAGCGCATCTCCGGCGTGGCGGTGACCCACGCGGGCTGGGGCTCTTCCCGGAAAAACTTGTACCAGCCGACAAAGGCCCCGATGCCGACCACGATCAGCAAGACGCCGGTGCAGACCGCCCATTTTCGTTTGGATCTTTCCATGCCATCCTCCCCCCCAAATAGCACTTCTAAAAACCGTCACGAGCGGCTCAAGTGCAAAGCGCTACTGCGCACAGGAACCCACAATGTACGCGTTGGATGCCGCGCATCGCATGCGTCGCACGCCCGCGTAACGCGGCAATTGGGCCGCGCAGCAGGTTTTTAGAAGCGCCCTAAAACCGTTTCAGGTATTCCACCAGGGCCGTCTTCTGACCCGGGGACAACTCGGTGCCGTAGGCGGGACCTTCATGGCCCCGGTTTGAATTGCCGGGGATGGCCGTGTCGAACGCAAAGTAGGCCCGTCCGTTTTCGTTCTGCACGTCCGAGACGAATCCGACCTTTTCCGGATCATAGACGTCGTTGCCGCGATAGAAGCGTGCAGGCCGGTTCGCGCCGGGTTCCAGCAGGTCGCGCAGCGTCGGCACCGAACCGTTGTGCAGGTAGGGGGCCCGTAGCCAGAGGCCGTCCAGCGGCATGTTGGCATAGCCGAATGTCTTGCGGAAGTGGGTAAAACGCTCCGATTCGTACCCGGCATAGAGCGTCCCCTGGTTCACCGCAAGTTCATAGGTGTACGAATCCAGACGATGACGATCCGTACCGATCTCCGCGATGGGTGTGACCTTCCCGACCTTCTCCCCGCTGAAATCCCGGCCCGACCGCCCATGGCAGGCGGCGCAGTATTGCCGATAGAGGCCCGCGCCCTGTTCCGCCAAATCGTCCTGGATCGGATAGGGATAGGACGGGGGTTTTGCGTCCAGCAGCCAATCTTCGATGCGCCGGATCCGTGCGCGATCCAGCGTGGGGGGTGTCGCGCCCGTGCCGAAGGCGGCGCTGCGGTTGCGCTCCTCCACGCGGGTGTTGTTGCCGTCCCAATGCAGTTGCAGTCCCTTCTTCAGACGCTGATTCCAGACGGAAGGGAAATCGGCGGCGCCGATCCGTTCGTGCGGTGACGGCCGCATGAACGGGAAGAGGGCGCGGGTGGAGTTGAAGGTATCCACCCGCCCCGGCCCCCAGTCCGGTTGTGACAACACCGCGGAGAGGCGCTCCTTGAGGGTCAACAGGCGCTCGCGCATCAGACCGATCGCAACCGGATAGACGACATAGCGGTCGAACAGACCAAGGGCACTCCCCTTTTTTTCGAGCATCCCCTGGATGGCGGGCACAATGTGGGAGGCGGTAAATTGCCCGTCCGACGCGCAGTCGAAGAAGAACTTTTCGAACGCCATCAGATTCAGCGTGTTGGCCGGCATGGCGGCGATGATCCTCGGGGGGCCATCGGGGGTGTCTCGCACGGTGCCCACATGGCATGCGGCGCAATTTAAGAAGACCCGATCCAGCCCCGTGACCCGCCGCATGGAAACCCCCACTGGCAGGTCGCGGCCTGCCTCATAGATCATCCCGAATGCGGCATATTCCCGCCCTTCCGGCGCCGGGGTGGGAAGGTGCTCCGCGCAGACGGACGGGAGCGCCCTCCATATCCAGTAGGGAAACCCCGCCTCCCGCTCGCCCCCCGTGGAGCCATATTTGAAGTGCATCTCCGGATCGGTGTGGTTGACCGCGCGATCGGGCAGAAACCGCAGCATCAGATAGAGGACAAACGTGGCCGCCACGAGGATCAGCATGTAGAGTACCCCCTTCAGGGCCTGGCGGACGGACCACAGGGCCCCCAGGGCCATCGAGCGCGTCACGACGGTATACACCTCCGCAGATTGTCATACCCCCGCTCGATAAAGTCCTCCATCTTCGGCGCTTTCCCCGATTCGGATTCCAAAATCCGGCTGACGTATCGCCGCAGCGTCTTCAGATCGTCGTGACCCACCCACTGCGCCGGCAGGAGCCCTTTGCGCTGCAGCGCGTAAAAGGGGGGCATCGGGGCCTCCAGACGCAGCGGCGCGTCCCACATCGAAAGTCGGAAGAAAATCCGCTCCGCACACTGCTTGACGTTGGCCTCCACCCGATCGCTCCCGCCATGCAAAAAGTCGGGCGGAAAGGGGTGCGACCCCTGCGAGGGGTGCGATTCCGGCGAGACCCCCGATCCGTGGTGGCAGCCCGCGCAATATCGTTCAAAGAGCGGGAGCGCCGGATCGGCATCGGCAGGCCATTTCACGGCATGTGGCACGACGTCGGGTTGTGCCGCCGGTAGCCCGGTCTCCTCCAGGCAGCAGCGGGCCGCCGGTGCAATCTGCAGCTCAGCCGGTAGCTCGGCCTCCAAGGCCTGCATGATTGCCGCGCGGCGAAACGGCTTGGCCGAAAGCGCATCCGAAGTGCCCCGTCGGCTTCGGTCGCGTATCCGACCGATCGCGGCCTCTATGGCCGCCGCATCCACGCCTTCGAGCCGTCGGATGTCGGCCTCCGAGAAAAAGGTGGCCAATCCGCCCACCACACGGCGCAAAATTGCATCCGCGTCGCGCGGAACCTGCCAGACCTCACCCGCTTCCCTGGGAAGGGAGGGCTCAAACGGCGCACGCAGGTCGGGACGGAGTACCCCGAACGTCATCCGTTCGTGTCGTAGCGGGTCCCGATCCGGGATATCCGCACTGGGGACGGCCAGGCCCGTCGGCCATGCTTCCTGCCACGCCGCTACAAGATCGGGTGGCGCAACCAGGTCTTCCAAACGGAGACGACCGAGGCGGTATTGCAATACCCACTTCAGCAGATCGGAGCGGTGGTGGAGACGCGCCACCCCCTGTGCCTCTGCGGGGGAACTAGGGTTTCCGCCTTCTTCCCGCCAGAATTTCAGGGCGACGGCGAGATCGTTTGCCCGATCGGTGGACGCGTCCAAGGCGTTTGGCACATCCACCCCCTGCGTCACGGGAAAACCATAAAACGCGCGGCCCGTCGCCGAAAGTCGCGCGGCAACCTCCGGGTTGGCGTTGGTCTCCCGCCAGAGCGGGCGCGAGAAAATCGGGGCCTGGTTCTGGTGGCAGGTGGTGCACAAGATGCGGCTGGCGTAGCGCGGTGCCGGGGCGGGTCCGCCCCCCTCGGCCCCCTCTCCCCCAAGCGCGGAGAGGGGAGGATATTCCCGCACCACCTGAAACTCGAATCGGCCTGCCGCCTCGTTGTAGCTGATGACCTCCAAGATGCGGGCCCGTGCGTGATAGGCGACGAAGAGACGGTCCTTGAGATATCGCTTCGCATCGGGCGATTCGCCATCCACGCCCAGAACGGCGCGGGGATCGTCAAACGGCCGCCCCGCCGCCGCATGGCGTTGGAGCGAGCGATTGAGCGGTATCAGGACACGCCGAGGCGCCTGCCCGGCGAGCCGGGCGATCTCGTCCACCAGCTTCGAGAACGGAAACGGCACCCGCCCGCCACTTTCGGCAATCACGAAATCGAAGAGTGACCGACCCACGGGCGGCAGGTCCGGTCCTGGATCGGCCGGATTAACCGCCCACACGGGCTCCATGGCACGTGGAGAGGTACCGGCCGGAACCGGGATGCCGGGAGGTGCTGCCTCTTCACGATGGCTGCAGGCGGTAAGCACCAGAAACACGACCCAAACCCGCAAACGGGACGCCGGACGGAAGAGGGGCCGCCGTCCTTTCCCGCTACACATAAACCGGAGTACCCGCGGCCTTTTTTTCGCGCAGTACGGCCAGCAACTCCCTCTCGTTGAGGCGGTAGGCCCAGGTGGGTCGCAGCTGGAAATGCGACAGGTCCCTGAACCGCCCCCAGTTGCCGCCCCACTCCAAGCCCAGATCGACGCCCAAAACGCCCACTGCGTCGTATTTGGGCGACTCCCCCAGATATCGTGCCCCTTCAAAGATGCCAACGTCGAACGCGATCCCGAAGTTGTGACTCGAAAAACCGCCGCGTGCGTTCGTCACGATCGGTCCGGGCGTGCTTCTGCCCTGGGCGTAGAGCGCGTCCT
>CAZOFZ010000005.1:0-33604 GCA_964579175.1 uncultured Nitrospirota bacterium
TTCTTTGTTTGTCGTTATTTTACTAGAAATGTCAGACTAAGTCTAAACTATTACACGTCAATCCCCTTCCATCATTCAAACCGGAGGAACCGATACGATCAAAGCACATTTGGCCAGCACGACGCCACACATCCATGCTGGAATCAGGGTTTCCGATGAGTCGGAGAGGGCGTTGGCGAGGGAGTAGAACATGAGCCGGACGACGGTGAAGAACTGGCGGGGTCGTGATGATATACACGATCACCCCGGTCGTGCCTCGTCGCATCCATGTGGGGGGGGATCGTTACTGCGTGGCGCGTTCACCGATCTTCTACTCCTGAATGGTTTTCCGGGCCGACTGTACCGGTCCCAGTCCCTTGAAAATCCGCCAACTCTTCAGCAGGTCCACCGCCTTTTCAAGTTGAATATCTTCGGCCTCGGCCGATTCGTCGGTTACGGGCTCGATGCTGGTGGGCTCCGGCGTGTCCGAAGGAGGGGGGGGCGCGACAACGGGATCGGTCTTCGGAAGATCGGAGACCGTATCGTTCTTAAGGTGCCGCTCCAGGTCCTTCTCGCGCAGGATCGCCTTCGCCTCTTTTGTCTCCGCAGGTTTTACCAGGATATCCGGTTCGATTCCGGTATTCTGGATGGAGCGGCCCTTGGGGGTGTAGTACTTGGCCGTTGTGAGACGAAGCGCCGAACCGTCCGACAGCGGCAGGATCGTCTGCACCGATCCCTTTCCGAATGTCGGCACGCCGACCACGACGGCCCGCCCCCAGTCCTGGAGCGCGCCCGACACGATTTCGGAGGCGCTGGCACTCCCTTCATTGACCAACACAATCATCGGGATATCCTTGAAGGCGCCCGAACTCTTCGACAGATATTCGTCCTGTTTGGCATCCCGTCCCCGAATCGAGACAATCGTCTGGCCTCGCGGAAGAAACGCCTCCGAGACATCCACGGCCGAAGTCAGCAGTCCCCCCGGGTTGTTGCGTAGATCCAGAATCAGGGAGTGGATATTCTCTTCTCTGAGTTTGGACAGGGCGGTCAACATATCGGCGGCCGTCTGCTCCTGGAACTGTGTAAGACGCACATACCCGATCCCGGCCTCCAGCAGTTTCGATTTAACGCTCTGAATATGAATCGTCTCCCGCACCAACTTGAAGGTGAGCGTCGCCTGCTCTCGCTGGACCGTCAAGGTAACGGAGGTTCCCTCCGGCCCGCGCATCTTTCCAACGGCCTCCATCAAACTGCTCTCTTTTGTGAAGATATAGTCATCCACCTTCAGGATCGCATCCCCCGCCTTGATTCCAGCCTTGTCCGCCGGCGTCCCTTCGATGGGCGCGATGACCACGAGACGTCCCTCCTTGACGCCAATCTGGATCCCCAGCCCGCCAAACTCCCCCTTCGTATCCACCTGCATCTCCTTGTAGACTTCCGGCGGCATGAACGAAGAGTGGGCATCCAGTGTGTTGAGCATCCCCTTGATAGCGCCACGGGAGAGCTCCTTAACGTCAACCGGCTCGACGTAACTCTTCTGCAGGGTCGAGAGCACCTCTGTAAAGACCTTCAGCTCCTCATAGGCATCCACCTCGGCCCGTACGCTACGGTCCCGAGAAAGCACCAGCAGGAGTAACGATCCAAACAGGATCACGGCCAGGAGGGCAACGCGTAGTTCCTTTCCGATCTTCATTGTTTCTCCAGATATTGTCTTTTCCACTCTAATGGGGAGACCCCACCTTAATCCCGTTTCTTAAGCCAGGGGATGGGATCGAGCGGTTTCCCTTGATGTCGAATCTCAAAGTAAAGCCGGTCATCGGGTCTTTCGTTCCCCATCTCTCCAATCGGACGTTTCGCCTGCACACGATCGCCCACGGCCACCCATAGCTTTGAAAGGTGGCCATAGACGGAATAATAGTTTTCGCCGTGATCGACAATGACGACCCTGTCGTAGCCGCGAAATCCGTCGGCATAGATTACCACGCCGTCCGAAACGGCCCGGACCTCCCCACCCGCCATCTTCTTTTCGGACGGGTCAATCTCGATTCCCTTGCGATCTACATAGGCCTCGAACCGGGGGTGTTTTTGGCGCCCGAACAGGGCGACGACCCGTCCGTCATTCGGCCATCCCAGGCGTCCCTTGTTCCTGGAAAATTGGCCCGAGACATTTTTCTGATCGGGAACCTCCTTCTGAACCGCATTCTTCTTTTCCTCCAGACCCCGGATCAGTGCTTGAAGCTGCGTGGCCGATTCGTCCAGTTGAATCATTGCCTTCGCATAGAAGGCTTTTTCGTCTTCGATGTGCGCCAGAAGTTGGTCCTTTTTTGCCTTCTCCTCACGCATCTGGGCCATGGCTTGATCCAAGAACACCCGTTCCTGTCGCAAGGCGAGCGACATATCCTCCAGACGAGATGCCTGCTCTCGCAATTGTAATCTCTGCCGATTCAACCGTGCGAGTAGACCTTCCTCTTTTTCGGCAACACGACGTAAGTAGTAAAGCCGCCGATCAATTTGAGGGGCCTGCGTCGCCCCTCGCAGGGGTCGCACCCCCTCCACGGGCAAAGCCCGTGGAGCCTTCCCCTCAAGCTGCTTGATGAGTTGATTACCTCGAAACAGGGATACAATGCCGAGGAGACCCTGAACCTTCTCCTTATAAAGCCTGCGCAGACGCATCGCAATCGTATTGTGCGATTTTCGAATATTTTGATTCAGACTCCGAATGGTCTCGGAGAGTGCGATCCGGTCGGCGTCTTTTTTCCGGATGGCCCGTTCGATCTGCTCCACTTCTTTCTTGCGGAGTCGCAGACGGCGCTCCGTTTCCAAGAGGGAGGAGCGCGTCGAGGCCTCCTTTTTCAAAACGGCGCGCTTCCCCTTCCGTTTTTCCTCCAGGTCCTGCCTGACCTGCTCCAGGGCCTTCTTCTCTTTTTGAATCTGCTGTTGAATGTCCGGCCCCTTCGACCAGCCCGTCTCGCCCCACAGCAAAATCAGCAGGAGGCAGAACGCGCGACATGCCATTCCAGCCTGCATCAGGACCGCCTGATCGAAACGAAACTGCCCAAGCCCCCCAACCCGGCCCCTGCAATGGCGAAACCCGGAAGGAATGGGAGGGGAAAAAAATGGAGCGTGATCGGCATGACGCCCAGCGGAATGCCGGCCAACGCCACGTTGGCAATCTGGACGACGAGAAAAAGTAGAAGGAGGGAGAGCCATCCCCCCAGGAAACCGGCCAGCGATCCTTCCAGCAGGAATGGAACAATAATGAACGAGCGCGTGGCCCCCATCAGACGCATCACCGCCACCTCTTCCGCGCGGCTGTGGAGGTGAAGTCGAATCGCATTGGCCACGATCGTGATTACCGCAACGGCCAGCAGACATCCGATTCCTCCCCCGATACGTCCCAAAAGTCTCAGGAAGCCATCCAGCTCTTGCAGCCACTCTGCGGTGTAACGGACCTCTTCGACACCGGACATCTTTTTGTAGCGATCCACGATCCGCTTGAATGGGGCGGGTGCCTGGTCGGACGCTTTGACCTGCACCTCGAACGAGGCGGGGAACGGATTTTCCCCCAGGCCGGTTAACAACGCATCATCGCGATAGGTGTCCTTGAACCACTGCAGGGCCTCCTGCTTGGAAATATAGGAAAAAGAGGCAATGCGCGCATCCGAAGCCAGGGCCGCTTCGATCCGACGCGCCGCATCTCCTCCCTCTTTTTCCCCAGAATCTCCAGAATCTCGTAGATAGACACTGAAATGGACCTCCCTCCGCAACGCATGTAGGAGATAGTCAATATTATAGTAGAACAGTAAAAAAAGGCCAAACAGGATCAAGGGACAACTGAGAGAAAGGAGCAGAAAGGATGCCTTCCAGCGATCGCTCCAAATGTTGTCCGCCGTCTTTTTAAGAAAATAGGACAGGTGTTTCATCGTTCTCGACGATCTCTCCCCGCCGCAGCATCAGTGTTCTGGGGCCGGGGATGGACTGGGAGGCCATTTTGGGGATCCGTGCACGCTGGTGCGTGGCCACGATCAGGGTGGTTCCCATCGCATGGATATCTTTAAACAACGTCATTATCTCGTCCGCCAGGGTGTCATCCAGGCTGCCGGTCGGTTCATCCGCCAACACCAGGGCGGGACGATGGACGAGGGCGCGGGCAATGGCAACGCGCTGCCGCTCTCCCCCCGACAGGGCAGGTGGCCGCTGTTTGTACTGGCGTTCCAGATGGACCAGACTTAACACGTCCAGAACGCGCTTGCGAATCTCGCGCGCCGGGACCCCCGCGATCCGCATCGGTAACCCGACGTTTTCGTAAACGGTCTGACGCGCGATCAGTCTGAAATCCTGGAAGATAAACCCGATCTTTCGGCGCAGCGCGGGGAGGTCGCCCTCTTTGAGGCGGGAGATGTTTCGTCCGTCGAACAGAATCTGTCCGCGGTCGGCCTGTTCTTCGCACAAGATCAGTTTCAGCAGCGTTGACTTTCCCGCCCCGCTTTCTCCGACCAGAAAAACGAACTCCCCTTTTTCGATCTTCAGACTGGCGTCCGAAAGCACCGGCGGGCCGACCCCATATCGCTTATGAATATGGAAGAGTTGGATCATGCCACGGGCACCTCTAAAAACCTACTGTGCGGCCAAACTGCTGCGTTGCGCGGTGCTCGGAATCCTCATGTACACAGCGTACATTCCGGTTCCTGTGCTCCGTGCGCCTTGCATTTTGGCCGCTCGTGACGGTTTTTAGAGGCGCCCCACATGCTAGCGCAGACGGTCCGACAACTCAAACGCATTCTGAAAGAGGGTAACTTGGGCCCCCTCCGCCCCCTGCTGCACGGCCACCACGTCGAAGCGACAGGGGCATCCATCCGGGTACTTCCGGCTCAGATAAAGCAAGGCACTGCGGGAGAGTTTTTCCTGCTTGCGCAAATCCACGGCCAGTTCGGGCGTGCCGAACTGCCCCCCCGACCGCGCCTTGACCTCAACAAAAACGACGGTCGCTCCCTCTTTTGCGACGATGTCAATTTCACCCTGATCCGTCCTGAAATTGCGTGTCAGGATGACATAACCCCGTTTTTGAAGGAAGCGGGCCGCGATCTCTTCCCCCTCCGCACCGGTCATTTTACGCCACGGAATGTTTTGCGATGCAACCGGCAGGGGCCATACTTTTGGATGTTACTCAGATGCTCCGCCGTCGGATATCCCTTGTGCTTCTTAAAATTGTACTGCGGAAATTCGTCGTGGTAGGCACACATCAGGCGATCCCGTGTGACCTTCGCCAGAATGGAAGCGGCGGCGATGCTGACGGAACGTTGATCCCCTCGAATGATACCCCGCTGCGGGGTGGAGACCTTCGGGAGCGTGAGCGCATCAATCAGGAGATAATCGGGCAGCAGGTAATCGGGCGGGGCGGGGAGTTGGTGCAGCGCCTCCTGCATGGCCTGATAGGTGGCCTGCAGGATGTTGATTCTGTCAATGACATCCGACGTCACGATGCCGACGCCAAAACTCAAGGCACCCTGTGTAATCTGATGAAAGAGTTCCTCGCGTTGACGCGCGGAGAGCTGCTTGGAGTCGCGTATTCCGGGAAGGGTCGTATAGGGAGCGGGCAGGATGACGGCCGCAGCCACCACGGGGCCCGCAAGGGGGCCACGACCTGCCTCATCCAGTCCGCAGATGGACGAATAACCGGAGCTGTGCAGCGCCCGTTCTTCCGAAGACATTTCAAACAGGCGCTGCGCCTCAGCTAGATGCGGCGGATCCATTCGATATGGCTGACATGGCCGATGTGGCTGGTTCGGTTGCGACTTCCACCGGTGCCGGTCCTGCGCCCGTGGCGGAAACCTTGGCGGACTTGGGGCCCTTGACGATGACCCGGCGCTTTTCGGCCAGTTTCGCGGCACGGCCCGTTCGACTGCGCAGATCGTAGAGCTTTGCCCGACAGACGTTCCCTTCCCGGACCACGTCAATCTGGGTGATATAGGGGGAATAGAGCGGGAAGATACGCTCCACCCAAATCCCAAAAGAAGATTTTCGGACGGTAAAGGTCTGCCGGTTGCGGGTCCCTTTTTGGCGCATTACCACCCCTTCGTAGACCTGTATCCGCTCTTTTTCTCCCTCGACAATTTTCACATGCACCCGCACCGTATTACCGATGGTCACACTGCGAGGCACCAACTTGCCTGTCTCAAAACGTTCAATACGCTCGATCTGGTTCATCGTTCCTCCTATTTGCGAAATTCTCCGTCCAGCGCCTGCTCCAGCCAATCCCGCTCCGCATCGCTTAAAACAAGCCGCTCGAACAGGTCGGGTCGCTTCCTGCGTGTATTTAAAATGGCCTGCCCCCTGCGCCAGGTGCGGATCGCCTGATGATTCCCGGAGGTCAGCACGTCGGGCACCGCCATCCCATTCAGGACAGCCGGGCGCGTGTAGTGCGGATACTCCAGAAGATGGGAGACGAAGGACTCTTCCTCCACCGATTCGGGATCGCCCAAGACACCCGGAATCAGACGGGTGGCCGCGTCAATCATCGCCAGGGCGGCCAGCTCCCCGCCCGTCAGAATGTAGTCTCCGATGGAGACCTCTTCCAGCAGCGTCCCATCGTTGACCCGCGCATCGATCCCCTCATAGTGACCGCAGACGAAGACCAGACTTCCGGGCTCTTCGGAGAACGCCCTGGCCATGCTCTGATCGAACACCCGCCCCTGGGGCGAGAGGAGGAGGACACGTACCGCAGCACGTTGTCTCCGGACCGCTTCCAGCGCGGCGAAAATCGGTTCCGCCTTGAGCACCATTCCGGGACCGCCACCATAGGGGGCATCGTCCGTAACGTGGTGTTTGTCTTGCGCAAAGTCGCGCAAGGAGTGCACGCGCGCATCCAAAAGCCCCGCCTTTCTGGCGCGCCCCAGAATGCTGTAGTCGAGCACCGTACCCACCATCTCCGGAAAGAGGGTGATCACATCACACTGCATCGGGGCTCATCCATTCCGAGAGCGTGCGGACGGTCATTCTGCCCGCGACGACATTGATTTCCTTGACGATGCTGGCCAGCGCGGGGATCAGATATTCCTTCCCCCGTTCCCGCGCCTGGACCACGTAAACGTCGTTGCTCCCCGTTTCAAAAATGGAAGCGACCTGGCCCAGCATCCGTCCATCCTCCTGGTAGACGGCAAGTCCCTCGATCTGATCCCGATAGAAACTGCCATCCGGCAGCGGCATCCGCTCGGTCTCCGGGATTTGGATCGAACCGTCTCTGAAAGACTCCACCGCATCGCATGAGTCATGCCCGTGGAAGGTGATATAGACAAATCGGTGATCGCTGCGTGTATTCCGGATGCGGCAGGGAAGCGACCGACCCTCTTTTGTGACCACCGTAACCGCATCCCGTGTCTTGAAGCGATCTGGGAAATCGGTCAGGGGGAGCACCCGCAACTCACCGCGCAACCCGACCGGTTTCAGGATTTTTCCGATCGTGACGTCCATCTTCCTACTCTAAAATTTCCAGCACGCACCGTTTCCCCAACTTCACCCCCGCAGCGTTTAAAAGAGTGCGCATGGAGCGTGCCGTTCTGCCCTGCTTGCCAATCACCTTGCCCAGGTCTTCCTGCGCCACCCGCAACTCGATAATGCTGGTCTTTTCACCTTCCGTTTCCTTGACCACAACGCTCTCCGGCCGATCCACCAACGATTTCACGATGTATTCGATGAGCTCTTTCATGGCCACCTCCACGATCATCCACGATCATCGCGTGAGAAGAAAGTTAGGGCTGTTCCGGTTGTACCCGTTCCTCCGCAGGCTTCGTCTTCGCATCGGATGCCTTCTGAAACAGATGCAATTTTGAAAAGATGCTCCGTGCCGTATCCGACACTTCGGCGCCGCGATTCAACCAATCCACTGCGCGCGCCTCGTTCACCTTCAGTACGGCGGACCGCACGGGATCGTAATATCCCAGAATTTCGAGCGACTTCCCGTCCCGCGGCGACTGACTGTCCGCCGCCACAATGCGATAAAAGGGGCGCTTGTGCCGCCCCACCCGTGTTAACCTGATTTTGACTGCCACAGATATCTCCTTATATTGTTATAACCCGACCTACCGCATCCCCCTGACTTTGCCCTGAAGTGGTGCAAAGAGGCGTCCCATTCCCCCTTTTTTTATGCCGGAGAACTGTTTCATCATCTTCTGCGCCTCCTGGAACTGTTTTAAGAGACGATTGACGTCCTGCACGGAAGTCCCGCTCCCGTTTGCAATCCGCTTTCGCCGACTTCCGTTAATGACGGCGGGATGCTGACGCTCTCCGGGGGTCATGGACGAGATCATCGCCTCGGCGTGCTTTAATTCACCCTCTACCTGCGTCTGATCCACCTGCATTTTTTTCATGCCTGGGATCATCTCCAACATTTTCTCGACGCTCCCCATCGTCTTGAGTTGTTTCATCTGTTCCCGGAAGTCCTCCAAGGTGAACTGTTCCTTCTGGATTTTTTCCTGGAGTCGGACGGCCTCCTCTTTGGTATATTTCTTCTCTGCCATTTCCAGGAGGGACTGCATGTCTCCCATCCCCAGAATGCGGGAGGCCATTCGGTCGGGGTGAAACAATTCGAGGGCATCCAATTGTTCACCCACACCCATGAATTTGATCGGCGTCCCCGTCACCGACCGGATGGAGAGCACGGCGCCCCCTCGGGCATCCCCTTCCGTTTTCGTGAGGATGGCGCCGGTAAGAGGGAGCCGATCGTGAAAGGCCTGCGCCACTTTGATGGCCGCCTGACCGGTCATGGCATCGGCCACCAGGAGGATCTCGTGCGGGGTAATCCGGGACTTCATCCGGACCAGCTCCGCCATGAGCCGTTCATCCACCTCCAACCGTCCCGCCGTGTCAATAATGACCAGGTCGAACCCTTGGTCCCGTCCGCGCACGACGGCCTTTTCAACCACCTCCACCGGATCGTCTTCGCCCTGCGGGATGGCGATTGCGACTTCCAGGCGTTTGGCATGGACTTGAAGCTGATCCACGGCGGCGGGCCGCTGTAAATCGGCCGCCACCAGCAGCACCCGTCGTCCTTCGGATTTATATCGCCGGGCCAGTTTTCCCGCAGTCGTCGTTTTTCCGGAACCCTGCAGGCCGACCAACATGAGGATCGTGGGCGGACAAGCGGCCAAAGCGATCCCGGACACCTTGTGTCCCATCAACCCCGTCAACGCTTCCCTGACAATTTTGATCACCTGAAGACCGGGCGTCAGGCTCTCCGTGACCTCGGTACCCGCAGCCTTTAAGCGAATCGTTTCGATAAACGGCTTCACTAATGTGAAGTGGACATCCGCCTCCAGAAGCGCCAAGCGCACCTCCTTCAAGGTCTGTTCAAGCACCTCGGCGCTAATGAGCCCCTTGCCGCGAATGCCTTTGAAAACAGCATCCAACCTTTTCGTCAAGCTCTCTAACATGTCTTTCAAGATTTACGTCGGATGGGATAACCGTGTCGCAGCACAACGCCACTTGGCGATGCCATAAACAAGCGCTTCATTCTAAAGGCTTTACCCCGTGCCGTCAATAAGCCGCATTGCCTCGTTCCATGCAAGGCGGAGTAGAGCGCCCTTCGGACTTCACACGAAGCAATGGCGGTCACAAAAATCGGCGATCGGCACAACGAGAGGGATGGTTCTTTTGAGAACAGACGACACTTCCAAGGTGGAAGTAGACGCGTCGTCTTCGACGACGAAGGGCGCCTGCCGGACCGACAGGCGCCCTTCGTTTTGTGAATCGGATCAACAGGCCTTCGCAGCTTACGGTGTTGCGGCAGGTGCTTCCGCAGGAGGCGCGTCGGCAGCGGGTGCCTCTGCAGCCGGAACTTCAGCCGGGGCATCGGTGGCCGGTGCTTCCATGGCCGGAGCCTCTGCAGCGGGTGCTTCCATGGCCGGCGCTTCTACGGGTGCCTCTGCAGCCGGAGCTTCAGCTGCGGGAGGTGCTGGGGCCTCTTCCTTCGGACGATCATACGAACAGGCCGCCAAGCCCAGCGACGCGACCAAAACCATCATACTCCACTTCTTCATCGTTCACTCACCTCTCTTAAATTCATCAAATAACGACGACCCAGATCGTCACCCACCTCCGTCACTGCGCATGGGTACACAACCCGCGCTCACGGAAAGCGCTCTTCTTCTAACATATGTTTTTTCGGGATGTCAAGGAGGAAGTTCGGATTCCGTAGCCGATGAACTGTCCACCTCTAAAGTAAGGACATCCGTGTTCAGGGGTTGCAACCGACCCTGCGCCCATTGGCGTCAAGACAAATCGTTGACCCATTCGCCGAGGTCATTGTACGGATGTCCCCGTATTTTACAATGCGTGGTTTCTCATACCGACCCTTGTGCGCTTCACATGATGGGGCGCGCACCGCCCGCACGTTCTCATTCTCCATGGCCCCCCCCTGCCAAGTCGTTTGAGTACACCGCCGTTTGCCGCAAGAAGCGACGACTTTTTATTTTCGGGCGTCATTTTATTCCCTGTTGTTTTGTAAGTCAAATTTTCGCATTGCCTTTGCCATCAGGAAGCGGCCTCGGAGTTGAAGTTGACGGATCGGCAGGTTCGCCGGATCGTACGGCGGGTGCGGGTGATTCTAAATCCGTGTTACAACGAACACCCGTTTGATCCGGCGGTCGTTTTTTGGTATAAGAGAGTTTTCCTGCAGGGGAGTCGTGGGTACTCTTCAGGGTACCCATACCGGGTCTTATTCCGAATCGATGTCCTAGCGAGGCAGACAGACATGGCGCAGAAAAAACCGGAGATTGCATCCCAGAAGGCGATGCCAAAGAAAACGGTGGCCGCAAAGAAGGAGATCACGGGCCGCTTTGACAATATCCTGCATATCCTGGAGAAACAGAAAAAAGCCATTTTGATGGAGTCGGGTCCGTCGCTGGAGGACGATCTCTCATCGATGGATGAGATATCCTCCGATATGGGAGATCGGGCCTCCGCGGAAACGGACCAAAACTGTGTCCTGAGACTGTTCGAACGGGATCAGAACCTCCTTAAAAAGATCGAGGAGGCCATTGATCGGATCAAGGATGACACCTTCGGTATCTGCGAGGTCTGCGGTGGAGAGATTGCCCTGAAGCGGCTCAAAGCCCGTCCCGTCACAACACTCTGCATTGACTGTAAAACCACCCAGGAGATGGAAGAGAAACTCAAACAGCCATAGGATTGTAATGTGATCGAAGTTGGACTATGGGTTAAAACCGATCAGGAGGAGATCGTCATCAAACGCGACACGGGCGGACATCCCGATCTGGCCCCGCTCTCCGATCCCCGGCCGTTTGCGGATCGAGAAGCCAAAAAAGAAAAAATCCGATCCTTCTATCGGCAATTAACCGGACGGCCCCACCCGCATCCCCACGCCGCGACACGACAGCTCCTGTGGGACTTCATCGAAGTCGCCCTGAAGCGCCTGCCGTAACGCCGTCCAGGGCACCTCCAAAAGCCGACTGCGCGTCTAAACTGCTGTGTTGCGCGGCGAGACCTGTCGCGGATGCGTTCTTCCCTGACGTTGATGCAGACCCCTGCAGGCACTCGCACCGGAAAAACAGAACTCTCTTTTGGAGCCTCTATGATTGTGGCCGTTGCCTGTGACCATGGTGGATTCCGCAGGAAAGATGCGGTCCTGCGCGCCATTATTCAAGCTGGACACGAAGTTTTGGACCTGGGCACCCACTCCCTGGACCCCGTGGACTATCCCGACTACGCCGAAGCGGTCGGAAGGGCCCTTCAGCGCGGCCAGGCCGAACGCGCCATCCTGCTCTGCGGCAGCGGTGTGGGGGCCTGTATTGCCGCCAACAAGATGCGGGGAATTCGGGCGGGACTTTGCCATGACACCTATTCCGCCCATCAGGGGGTGGAACACGACGCCATGAATGTCCTCGCCCTGGGGGCGCGGGTCATCGGTTCGGCCCTGACGATCGAAGTCGTCCGGGCCTTTCTGGGCGCGCAATTTACGGAAGAGGAGCGGCATGTCCGGAGGCTTCACAAAGTAGACCGTCTGGAACAGGGAGGTTGAATATGAAGATCGGCTTTGTCGGGCTTGGGAAAATGGGGATGAACATGGTGACGCGGCTTTCGCAGGGAGGGCACGGCGTCATCGCTTACGATCAGTCCTCCGAATTGGTGCTGCGCGCACGCGAGGCCGGCTGCGAAGGGGCGCGTTCCTTATCCGATCTGGTTTCCCAACTCGAAGGCCCCCGATCCGTCTGGGTGATGGTGCCGGCCGGATCGCCCACGTCGGATACCATCCAGGCCCTCTCCGACCTGTTACAGCCTGGAGATACGATCATTGACGGCGGAAACAGCCGGTTTCAGGAGGATATCCGCCGAACCGTCGCGCTCAAGAAGCGGGACATTCATTATGTGGACGTGGGCACCAGCGGCGGCGTTTGGGGCCTTTCTCTGGGCTACTGTCTGATGGTGGGGGGCGAAGCTGCGGCCGTCTCGCATCTTGCACCCATCCTGACCACCCTGGCGCCCCCCGACGGATGGGCGCACGTCGGCGGGCCGGGGGCGGGACACTATGTCAAAATGGTGCATAACGGCATCGAATATGGCCTCATGCAGGCCTACGCGGAAGGGTTTGAACTGATGTCCAAAAGCGAATATCGGTTGGACCTGCCCAAAGTCGCCTCCCTTTGGATGCAGGGGAGTGTCGTCCGATCCTGGCTTTTGGAACTGACTGCGGGCCTCCTTGCCGAGGACCCACAACTTTCCAAACTGGTCGGACAGGTTCAGGATTCGGGCGAGGGTCGCTGGATGATTGACGATGCGCTTGAAAAGAACGTCCCTGTCCCGACGCTGACTGCGGCCCTATTCACACGCTTCCGATCCCGGCAAGCGCGACCGGAAGGGCCTTTCTCCGAACGGATGCTGGCCGCTCTCCGCAACGCCTTTGGCGGCCACGCCGTCCTGCGCGAATAGTTGCGCTTGCACGTTTACATCCGTTCGGGTGCGCGGATGCCAAGAAGCTGCAACCCATTTTGAAGGACGATTTGGACCGCCGTGACAAGCAGCAGGCGGGCCTGCGTCAGCGCCGCGTCGTCCGTCACCACGCGATGGGCGAAGTAGTAGCGGTGCAGCAGTCCGGCCAATTCCTGCAAGTAGACGGTCAAGCGATGGGGTGCCATCGCCTCTGCCGCAGATTGTAACAGATCGGGATAGAATGCAAGGTGCCTGAGCAGCGTCTGCTCTTCGGGGAGGGCCAGATTGGAAACGAGACCGGAAAGGGCCGCTTCGGAGACCGCCTCCATCTGGACGCCTCGTTCCTGCGCCACCCGCAGGATACTGCAAATCCGGGCATGGGCATATTGCACATAGAAGACCGGATTTTCGTCCGAATGTTTTTTGGCCAGCTCCAGATCGAAGTCAAGCGGGCTGTCGGCCCTGCGCATCAGGAAGAAAAACCGGGTGGCGTCCACCCCCACCTCTTCCATCACCTCCTGGAGCGTGACGAATTCGCCCGTCCGTTTGGACATCGCCACCGGCTTTCCATCCCGCAACAGGTTGACCAATTGATGGATGAGCAGCGTCAAGCGATCCGGATCGTCCCCCAACAGCGCTGCCGCGGCTTTGACGCGCGCCACATATCCGTGATGATCGGCCCCCCAGATGTCAATCAGGCGATCGTGGCCGCGTTGAAACTTGTTGCGATGGTAGGCAATATCGGAGGCGAAATAGGTCCGCTCTCCCGTGTTGCGGATCACCACCCGATCTTTGTCGTCCCCCTGTGTGGTGGTGGCCAGCCAAACCGCCCCCTCCTTTTCATAAAGATGGCCACGGGCTTTTAACTGTGCCAAGGCAAGATCGATCCGGTTTACATCGTTGTCCCCGCTGAAGAGCTCTTTTTCGGAAAACCAGCGATCGAACCGAATGCCGAATGCGTCCATGTCCCGACGAATCCATCCCAGCGTCGTCTGTAGGCTCCATTCGATGAAACAGGGATCGGTGTCCAATTTATCCAGGAGCCGGTCCTCATGGACTTCTTTCAGGGCGCGGGCAATCTCGATGATGTACGCGCCATGGTAGCCCTCCGTGGGCAGGATAACGGAAGCGCCGAACAGTTCCCGATAGCGCAGCGCAGTAGATTGGCCCAGCAGGTTGACCTGGTTCCCCACGTCGTTGATGTAATATTCGCGTTCGACGCGATAGCCGACCGCCGAAAAGAGCCGCGCCAAGGCGTCTCCCAGCGCCGCCGCGCGACCATGTGCAACGTGTAGCGGCCCGGTCGGATTGGCGCTGACAAACTCGATCAGCACCGACCGGCCCGCCCCAACCTCCGACCGCCCATACTCCGCCTTCTGATCATGCACCGCAAGCAGCGTCCGAAACCAACAGTCCGGACGGATGAAGAAGTTAAGATACCCCGGCCCCGCAATTTCAACCGACTGGATCAGGTCGGCATACGACGGATGTTGTTGAAGCAGCGCTTTAAGTTGCGAGGCGATTTCTCTGGGCGGGCGCTTTAACGTCCGGGCCAGGGTCATCGGAAGGGGGGTGGCAAAATCGCCATGTTCCGGCTGACTGGGCCGCTCCAAGAGGGGCAACGGGACATCCGGTACGGACAGGCCCCGCCCTTGTGCATCTTCGATCATCTCCCGGAGCACCTCTTGGAGCACTTCCTGGAGCAGCTGCATGAGGCGGTTTTTCATCCGGTTTGCGTCATCAGATGGGTGTTTTCAATGGCCACCGCAGCCTGATTGGCCACGGCCTGGAGGAGATGAATCTCTTCCTGCGTAAAATGATGTTCCGATGCGGTGTAAAGGTTAATCACGCCGATGCCCCGATTCTTGATCTGCATCGGCACCGAAAGGAGCGAAACCAACCCCTCGGCCTTGGCCAGCTCCGGAAAGCCGTAGGTTGGATCGCGGGTCACGTCCGGGATCGCCATCGGTTGAAGCGCCTGCAAGACCCTTCCGGAAATGCTCTCTCCGACTTTTACATTGGCCTTTCGGCAATACGCCTCGCTTAAGCTTTGCGTGGCGGCAATTTTCAACGCGCCGCTCTCCTCATCCAAGATCATGATGGAGCAGATTTTGGAATTCATCATTTCTGCCGTCATCGTGACAATGAGTTGAAGTATTTCTTCAATATACCGGCTGGAAGCGATCGTGTGGCTAACCCGCGTGAGGGTCTCGATTTGCAGCGCCTTTTTCCTCATTTCTTCGTAGAGACGCGCATTCTCGATGGCATATCCGACCTGCTGACCGATCGTGGTCAACAGCGCAACCTCCCCATCCGTATGGACGTGGGGTTCCCGGTGCTGGACGTTGATAACGCCGATCACCTGATTGCGACAGGTCACCGGCGCGGATAAGAAGGCCTGATAGCGATCTTCCGGAAGGGAGCGAAAGCAGGTGAATCGGGGATCGTTTTCGGCGTCGCGGGCGATGGCCACCGTTCTCCGCTCCCGGGCCACCCAGCCGGTGATCCCTTCCCCCACTTCCAGGCGAATCCGGCCGATCAACTTCGGGTGGGGCCTCCCGGAGGCACGCAGCACCAGTTCGTTTTTTGCCTCATCCAGCAGATAGATCAGACAGGCGTCCCCCCGGACGACCTCCGCGACCATCTCCACGATGCATCGAAGTACGCCATCCAGGTCCAGATTCCCACTGATGGACTCGGTAATGCGATGTAGCAGCGTCAGCTCCCGCACCGCGCGATCGGACTCCTTCTTCTTATGCATCGGAATCGTCGTCCCTCCCAAGACCCAGTCTTGAGGATGCCTTACAATTTAGAGTTTGCGCGGTTGTGGGGGAGACGCGCCGGGGCGCGTGGGAAGGTTGGCGCGATTGAGCATGGCCAGGAACTCTTCCAGATGGGGTGAGCACGCGAGCGCATCTTCGTAGCTGATTTCGCGTTTCCTGTAGAGTTCGAGCAGGGACTGGTTCATCGTCATCATGCCGTGCTCTCCCTGGCCCGTCTGCATACTGGAGTAGACCTGGTGAATCTTCCCTTCCCGAATCAGGTTGCGAATGGCGGGCGTGGGCACCATGATTTCCATCGCCATGGCCCGTCCCTGTCCCGTTGCGAGGGGGATTAATTGCTGCGACAGCACGCCGGTCAGGACAAAGGAGAGTTGAACCCGAATCTGGGGCTGCTGGTTGGCTGGAAAGACGTCAATAATCCGGTTGATCGTCTGATCCGCCGAGTTGGTGTGAAGCGTTCCGAACGTCAGATGACCGGTCTCGGAAAGGGTGAGGGCCGCCTCGATCGTCTCCAAGTCCCGCAGTTCGCCGATGAGCACGACGTCTGGGTCCTGCCGCAGGATATGTCGCAGGGCGGCCTTGAAACTTTTCGTGTCTGAAGTCACCTCCCGTTGATTGACGATACTTTTCTTGTGGGAATGGATGAATTCGATCGGGTCTTCCACCGTGATGATATGGCCATTATGGTTCGAGTTGATCCAGTCCATCATGGTGGCCAGGGTGGTGGACTTTCCACTCCCCGTCGGCCCGGTGACCAAGATGAGCCCCTTCGGCTTTTGCACCAGTTCCTTGACGACTTTGGGCAGATTCAACTCTTCGAACGTCGAGATTTTAAATGGGATCATCCGGATCGCCCCGCCCACGGTCCCGCGCTGCAGGAAGAGGTTCCCCCGGAAACGGCTCAACCCCTTCAATCCGAACGAGAAGTCCAATTCGCTCTCTTCTTCGAAGCGATGTTTCTGGTCATCGGTCAGGACGCTGTACAACAACTGCTTGGTTTCCGAAGGGGTCAGGACGGGGAAATCGAGTGGCACGAGCCCGCCATGGATGCGAATCTGGGGCGGGCTTCCCACCGTAATGTGCATATCGGAGGCCCCTTTCTCGACCATGATCTGAAGCATCTGTTGAAGACTTGCCATTTTTTTTACCGTCAATGATAGAGATGGATCGCTTCGTCAGCCGCCGTGTTTTCCAGCACCTCTTCCAGTGTGGTGACGCCCCCCCTCACCTTTTCAAGGCCGCTTCGCCGAAGGGTTTTCATGCCGAGTGCCACCGCCTGCTTTTTGATTTCATCGCTGGACGCGTTGCGTAAAACAAGGCTTCTGATCGCTTCCCGCATCGGCAAGACTTCGTACAGCGCCACGCGCCCCTTATAACCCGTCTTGTTGCACACTTCGCACCCTTTTGCCTGATAGATGGAAAGGCCCGCCAGTTCCGCTTCCCTGAATCCGGCCTTCAGAAGGAGGTCTGGACGAATGGGAGCGATCGCCCTGCATTGCAAGCAGAGTTTCCGGGTCAGGCGCTGTGCGATGATGAGCACCATGGACGAGGCGACCAGAAAGGGTGCGATATTCATGTCCAGCAAACGGTTGATCGTGCCGGGTGCGTCGTTGGTGTGAAGCGTGGATAAGACCAGATGGCCGGTGAGTGCGGCCTTGATCGCGATTTCGGCCGTTTCGTGATCCCGAATCTCTCCCACCATGATCACGTCCGGGTCTTGTCGCAAGAACGCGCGCATCGCGGAAGCAAAATTCAGGCCAATCTCTTCTTTCATCTGGACTTGGTTGATCCCCTTGATATTATATTCGACGGGGTCCTCCGCCGTCATGATATTGACCTCCTGCGTGTTGAGCGTGCTGAGTGCGGAATAGAGGGTGGTCGTCTTGCCGCTCCCCGTGGGACCGGTGACCACAATCATGCCATACGGCATACTCAAGGCCTCCTGGAAACTCGACAACGCTTCCGGTTCAAAACCCAACTGGGCCAAATCGAGTTGGAGATTGCCCTTGTCCAGAATGCGCATCACCACTTTTTCGCCGAACAGGCAGGGTACCGTGGAGACACGGAAATCAACCTCCTTGTTTTTTCCAAGCCTGAGCTTGATCCGACCATCCTGCGGGAGACGCCGTTCGGTAATATCCAGCTTGGACATGATCTTCAAGCGAGAAACGACCGCGTTTCGGATTTTGATGGGGAGGGAGAGCGTGGTTTTCATCACGCCGTCTATCCTCAAGCGAATCCGGAGGGCGGTCTCGAGGGGTTCCACGTGAATATCGCTGGCGCCGACTTTAATGCCATTGATCAGGAAGCCGTTCACAAGCCTTACGATGGGGGCCTCGACATCTTTCAGGAGACCCTCGTCCTGGACTTCGTCCACGACGTTAACGGTGTCGAGGGCATCCCCCACGACCGTATCGAAATCCTCGACCGATACCATCATATCTTCGATCTCGATGCCACCCGCCGCCGAATCGTCCGAGGTATCCAGGGTGTAGTCTTTGGCCTCGATGGATCCGAGCTTGCCGGATTCCCGGGGTGCCGCCTCCTTTCCACCGCCACCGTATTGATCGATTTTTTTGAGGACTGCGGACTCGGCGGCCACCAAGGGTTCGACGTTATAGCCGGTCATGAACTTGACGTCGTCAATCGCAAAAACGTTGGTGGGATCCGCCATCGCCAGGCGCAGAATGGCGCCCTGCCGATTGACAGGGAAAATGCAGTGTTTCTTGAGGACTTCCTGCGGAATGAGCTTGACGAGCGCCGGATCAACCGATGTATTGGGGAGGTCTATGGACGGGAGACCATGTTGTTGGCTCAATACTTGCGTGAGTGCCGTCTCGGTCACCCACTGTAAGCGGACCAGGATGCTACCCAGACGTCCCCCCTCTTTCTTCTGGATGGACAGGGCCTTCTGGAGTTGATCTTCGGTAATGAGCCGGGTACTTACAAGCAGCCGTCCCAGTTTTTCGGAACGCGCCACGGATACGGTCATCGGTCTCATAATCGGTGTCCTATAATGGGGTCACGCATCAAAAATGATGGGAAGGTGGATAAGCCCCTGAAGTCGTAGCGACGACAGGCAGAGTGTATCGAAGGGGTCCCACCCCTGTCAATTTGACGCCTGGAAGAGGAGAGCCTTGGAGCGCACGGGAGAGCTACCGTCTGTAATGCGACACCTCTTTCTTCCTGAAAACAGGGATCAGTAACATACCCGCCAGAAATCCGCCAATGTGCGCAAACCAGGCAACGCCACCCGCCTGGTTTGGAGAAAATAGGCCGTTGGCCAATTGAACGACGATCCAGAGACCCAGCACCAACAGTGCCGGCACATGCACCATTTGCGTGAAGAAGCCTAATGGGATCAGCGTGAGTACCCGTGCATGGGGGAAGAGAACGAGGTAGGCCCCCAATACGCCGGAGACGGCACCGCTGGCCCCGACCATCGGCACCTGCGAGGCCGGTTCGACCAGGGCGTGCCCGTAAACGGCCACGATACCGCAAATCAGATAAAAGAGGATGAAACGACCCGGCCCCATTACGTCTTCGATATTGTTTCCGAAAATCCAGAGATAGAGCATGTTCCCGCCGACATGCAGCATACCCGCATGGAGAAACATGGAGGTGAAAACGGTCATCGGGGGAATCGGCGTATTCTGCATCAGAACGGAGGGGACCGCACCGTAGGAGACAATCAGTTGTTCAACGTGCGCGCCCAGCGAAGCTTCATAGAAGAAGACGAGCAGATTCACCGCAACCAACCCCATCGTTATCCAGGGCGTCGAACGGGTTGGAAGGTCGTCCTTAATGGGGATCATCGTAGCGTCGGCAAGGTTTCCAGGATATGCAATAAATAGGGAGGGGGTAGGGGGCCGTGCCCTCTACCCCCTCCGTCCGAGTCGTCCATAAGCCGAGTTCTGTTCCCCGAAGGGTGATGATCATTCCTCTTTGACCGTCCGTTGCCGGCCGGTTCGTGCGACCGAACCCGAGAGCGCCGGGCGGGCCACCCTTCGCCAAGAGGCGTCCACCTCCTGTCTGCTCTTCTATTTGGTCTTGCTCCGGGTGGGGTTTGCCGTGCCTTTGACGTCGCCGCCAAAGCGGTGAGCTCTTACCTCGCCGTTTCACCCTTACCCTGAATACGAACGTATTCCGGGCGGTTTATTTTCTGTTGCGCTTTCCTTGGAGTCGCCCCCAGTCGCCGTTAGCGACCACCCTGCCCTGTGGAGCTCGGACTTTCCTCCCCCCGTCATGGACGGGGCGCGATCATCTGTGCAACTCGGCCCTGCCATTATTACCCACTCGGCCTCTCTTGTCGAGGGCCGCATTCGCCAACGCATCGGCTTCGGTGTTCTGCGCCCTGGGAATGTGATGAAACTGGACCACCGGAAGAAGCCGGCACAGACAGCGTGCACGCTCCACAAGTGCAAGCAGATGGCCGCTTTTCACCCGATATTGCCCCACTATCTGGCGGACCACCAGTTGGGAGTCCATGTAGACGGCAATCTCCGTCGGCGCAAAGCGTGGGGCCGTCTCCAATGCCCGAATCAGGGCCATGTATTCCGCAATATTGTTGGTGGCAACGCCAATGTATTCAGAGAGGGTATCCAGCACCGCGCCCTGGTCGTCTTTGAGTACGACGCCAATTGCAGCTTCGCCGGGATTTCCCCGCGATGCACCATCGGTGTAAATGGCCAATTTCCGGGGCATGGACGCTACACCACGACATATAAGAAACGATTGCAATAGGTGCAGGTCAACATCTTCTCCCGCATCTTGACCTCCGCAATCAGCTGGGGCGGAAGACGATAATGACACCCCCCGCAGATGTTATCCTCGATCTGCGTAACCGCCGATCCTTTCTGCACAATCAGCCGCTTATATTCCGAAAGAAGCCTCGGCTCCACCCCTGCGGACTGCGTGGCCCAGGCCGCTTCGATCTGTCTTTCCGATTCCGCATCCGCTCGGAGCCGTGCGTCCATCTGCTCTCGTGTAGCCGCGAATTGGACCTCTTCCGCCATCACCGAGGTTTCCTGAATCCGTAGCGCTTTTTTGATCTGATCCACTTGCTCCATGCCCAGCAGTAATTGCTCTTCGATATTGCCCTGTTCGCGCTTGGCGGCTTCGATTTCGTGCAGATGCGCCTGATATTCCTTGTTGGTCTTCAGGTCGGTCAAGCGGCGCTTCGATTTGGCGATCTTCTCTTCGCAGAGGGCCAGTTCCAGTTCGTTCTTCTTTTTTTCTTTGTTGGCCAACTCAAACGCGGAACGGGTCTTTTCAAGTTCCGTTTTGGCACGATCCAGTTGTTTCGTCGCCGCGTCTATTTTTTCCGGAATCCTCTTTTGTTCCGCCCTGACTTGATGGAGTTTCTGATCCAAGACTTGCAGTTGAATCAGTAACGTCAATTGATCACTCACTCGATACTCCAGACTCCCCCGCTCCATCTTTATTAAAGGGGAAGAAGGGGGAAAAGGGTGGGCCCACCAGGATTCGAACCTGGGACCAACCGGTTATGAGCCGGCGGCTCTAACCGCTGAGCTATGGGCCCATATTAAGGGGGGCTCACGTCGCCCCCTCCACCGGCAGAGCCGGATGGAGCCTCCCCCTCAAACTGCAAAAACACCGTCCAATCAGGGGACTCGCGTCGCCCCTCGCAGGGCATGATGCCCCCGCAGGGCACGTTGCCCTCCACCGGCAGGGCCGGATGGGGCCTCCCCAAACCGCACAAAACCATGTCCCGCTACATTCAAAAGGGGCTCGCGGCTGTTAAACGCCAATCAGGCCTTCGACGAAGCTTTTGAGGCGGTTGCTTCGGCTGGGGTGCCGTAATTTCCGAAGGGCCTTGGCCTCGATCTGACGGATGCGTTCCCGCGTCACCTCAAAGTCCTGCCCGACTTCCTCCAGGGTGTGGTCCGTCGCCTCACCGATGCCAAAACGTTTGCGGAGGACCATCTCTTCGCGGGGCATCAGGGTTTGAAGCACACTGTTGATCTGACGCTGTAGATCGTGTCGGATGGAGGCATCCAGTGGAGAGACCACCCGTTTGTCTTCAATGAAATCGCCCAGATGAGAATCCTCTTCTTCCCCGATGGGGGTCTCCAGGGAAATCGGTTCTTTCGCAATTTTTAAGGTTTTTCGGACCTTCTCCAGCGGGAGGTCCATCCGCTCGGCCACCTCTTCGGGGGTCGGCTCTCGACCCAATTCCTGTACTAGTTGTCGGGAAGTCCGAACCAGCTTATTGATTGTCTCGATCATATGCACGGGGATACGGATCGTTCGGGCCTGATCCGCGATCGCACGTGTAATGGCCTGCCGAATCCACCAGGTCGCATAGGTGGAAAATTTGTATCCCCGTTTATATTCAAACTTGTCCACGGCCTTCATCAGGCCAATGTTGCCCTCCTGGATCAGGTCTAAAAATTGAAGTCCCCGATTCGTATACTTCTTGGCAATGCTCACCACCAGCCGCAGGTTCGCCTCCACCAATTCGCTTTTGGAGCATTTGACTTTCTGCTCCGCCTGGGACAAACGCCGCACCGATTCTTTGAGTTCTTCCGCCGACACCAGGGCGTTCTCTTCCACCTGTCGGATTTTTTTACGCGCGGCGCGATAAGACTGCTCAATCTCCAGAATCTCCGACTCCGAAAGGTTCAGTCGCTTCTCCGCGGCGCGCATTTCACGCCGGCCTTTTCGCACCTCCCGGAAGAATGCGCTCAGGTCTTCGCTCACGCTGCCACACCGCCTGCAACAGAGCCCAATCTCGCGTTCGGCATGCGATACGACATCCACCATTTCGTGCAGTTTCTGGATCAGCTTCGCGATCACCTGCGGGTGTAGATTGAGCGCTTCGATCTTTTCGACCATCCGCTGCCGCGCCGTGGCCAGCATCTCTTTCGCCAGTTTTCGATTCTTTAGCGTACGGCCCAGACGTCGGGCCTTCTCGGAAACCCGATCGAAAACGCGCTGGCCGTTTTTAACCTGGACCATGGCTTCCAAAACACGCGCCTTCAACCCCTCATGGCTCTGCTGATCCGTTTCAAATGCCTCTTCCTGGATGACGACGACATCTCCAAGGGCCACCGCCTCCGCGCGCAACGATTCGCCCAGATCCAACACCCCCCGGATGGACATGGGCAGACCGAATACAATCAGGGAAATTTCCTTCTTCCCCTCTTCGATTCGCTTGGCGATGACAATCTCTCCTTCGCGGGAGAGGAGGTGAACGGTCCCAATCTCTTTAAGGTAGAGCCGCACCGGGTCATCCGTCCGATGCATCACGCCAGGCGCCAAGTCTATCTCTTTATCCTCCGTGTCTACCTCCTCTTCGGCGTCTTCCTCCCCTTCGGCCTCCTCGACCTTGGCGTCCCCTTCGATGTCCACTTCTCCCTCGGCCTCGACCGCTATTTTTTGGAAGCGATCGGATTCTCCCGCCTCGACCACTTCAATGTCCATTTCACCGAACATCACCATAATGTCGTCGAGCTGGTCGGAAGAAAGGCTCTCCGCCGGCAGGGTGCTGTTCAACTCGTCATACGTCAGAAATCCCTTTTCTTTTCCCAGGGAAATCAGTTGTTTGACCTCTCCGATCTTTTCGTCTTTTGCCATCAAATCGTCTCCATGTCCGTGGGTTCCAACAAAAGGCTCAACTCTTTTTTAAGATTAAAAAATTTCTGCTGCAAGGTGCTGATTTTAAGCAGGTCTTGCTCTCTTTCCGCAAGCCGCAAGGATTGTTGAATGGCCCGCCCTTCCCGCTGGAGACCGCGTTTACGCAGGGAGACAATGCAGTCATGTAGCATCCACGCCAAGTTATCTTCACACGGCATGGATGCCACGGACAAACGGGCCAGGAACGGCAGATCTTCCACAGCAACGCGGTCATTTAAGCCGGTCAGATCCGTCGCCTCCCATCTCCCTGCGGTCGCGTTCCAGAAATGTTGCAGAATACTTCTGGTCTGGGGATGCGTAAAATCGTTCAGGCAGAGACGATCATTCAACGCGGAGGGGGGATATTTACCCTGGAGCAACAGCGTGAGGAGGAGTATCTCGTCCTGCATCAACACCGCTAGCTTCTCTCCCTGCGGAGGGGAGATCGTCGGCTGCTTGTGGCTTGGTTTGTGGCGGGAGAACGCGCTCCGAACGTCTTCTTCCGACACCCCAAAAGTATCGGCAAACATTTTGAGATAATGGCTCTGTTCGATCGTTGTTTTTAACTTTCCGATCAGCGGGAGGACCGCTTCCAGATGCAGGGCCTTCTCTTCAATGGAAAACGGGGAAAACGGGGAAAACGGGGCCGGGGATACGCGATCTGTCGTCCTGGGGGCGGCGTGTCGAATGAAGAATTCGATGGCAGGCACTGCGGCTTGAACCTGTTCCAGGAACCCCGTGCGGCCCTGCCGACGGAGATACAGGTCTGGGTCTTCCCCCGCCGGGAGCGTGGCAATCCGCACCGGCATTCCTTTTTCCAGGCACAGCACGGCACCTCGCCGCGCGGCGCGCAGACCCGCATCGTCCGGGTCGAACAGCAGCACCACCGATTCGGCCACCCTCCGGATCAGATTCAGGTGGTCGGCGGTCAACGCGGTGCCCATCGTTCCTACAACGTTATAAACACCCGCCTGATGCGCCGCAATCACATCGAAGTAACCCTCCACGATGACCAGGGAGGAGGATTCGTTGTCCCGCTCTTTTCGCATGCGATGAAACTGGTTCAAACCAAAGAGGTGCCTTCCTTTGACAAAGACGGGGGTTTCCGGGGTATTCAGATATTTGGGGTGCGAATCGTCCAGCACACGCCCCCCAAATCCGACCACCTCCTCCTGACGTGTCCGGATCGGGAAAAGAATCCGATTCCGAAATCGGTCATAAAATCGCCCCCCACTCTCCGCCAAAGCCGTACGCGTGTCTGGGGCAACGAACCCCGCCGTCAAAAGAAGCTCCGCCGAGAACCTCCGTCCAAAATGCCGGGAGAAGTCATCCCAACCGGGAGGCGCGTAACCGATCAGGAACTGTTTGATCGTCTCCCGTGTAATACCCCGGCGCGTCAGATAGGCCATTGCGGTGGCCGCTTCCGATCGTTTTAGCAGGTTTTGGTGAAAGTAGTCGGCCGCCTCCCGATTGAGGGCATGAATCTGTTTGATCGTTGCATCGGTCGCATCGGATGCCGGGTCTGAATTCGAGACCCGGCCCTCTCGGAGGGGGAGGGGAATCCCCGCCTTCCCGGCCAGCTGCGACAGGGCTTCGGGAAAGGAAACGCCCGAAATCTTCATCAGGAACTGAAAAATATCTCCCCCAATGCCACACCCGAAACAGTGGAAGAGTTGTCGCCCGGGGCTGATGACAAACGACGGACTTTTTTCCGTATGAAATGGGCAAAGGCCGGTATAGTTCTGTCCCGACTTTTTAAGGACGAGATAGTCGGAGGCCAGCGAGACCAGATCGCTTCTCTCTCGAAGCGTTTCAACGAACCGTTTTTGATCCAGAACCCGAGGCTGTTCCAAAGAATTCCGGTCCAAGGACCCAAGAACGAATAGGCGTCGCCACCATCGCGTGTGGCGACAAGGATAACTTTTGAAGATACCACAGTACGACCTCGTCTGTCAAAAACAAACAGACGGCCAAGGATCGTGATTGATTGGAGTGAGCGGGATTTTTTCGGGTTGGCGGGGAGACAACAAATCCCCTCACGATATCGCGGTTTAAGGAGAATCTGCGGCGGGCAACGACGGAGCGCTTCTTATCGGACTGACGCCGACGAAGGGAAGTGCGACACGGACTCCCTTGGGCGAATGACGCCAGACAGATCGGTCTGCCTGAAATCGGCGCCGGTGATGTTCGCCTGTGTCAGGTTGGCCCCATCCAGAATCGCTCCCATGAGATTTGCCCCACTGAGGTTTGCCCCGTTGAGATGGGCCTTGTCCATTTGAGCGCCCTTCAAGTTGGCCCCGGAGAGATCGGCCCCGGAAAGATCGGCTTCCGTGAGGATCGTGCCGCTTAAGATGGCGCCTCCCAGACCGGCCTTACTCAAGTTGGATTTCGTCAGATCGGCGCGCGTCATGTTTGCGCCTCGCAGATCGACGCCGTTGATGTCAACAAATGCCATATCGGCCTCGATCAGGCTGGCCCCCCGCATATCCGCCCCCGTCAGCGTTGTGACCGTGACGGTATCGCTGCTGATGTCCGCGCCGCTTAAATTGACCCGGACCAGGTTGGTCCCGAACAGGTTGGCCCCTCGCAGATCGGCCTCCACGAGGAGCGCGCCACTTAAATTGGCCTCGAACAGGTTGGCGCCCCGCAGATCGGCTTCCACGAGACGTGCGCCACTCAAGTTTGCGCCTCCGAGGTCGGCCTTGTTGAGACTGGCCGCCGTCAGATTGGCGACACCCAGATCGGCACCGCCCAAACTGGCCTGATTGAGACTGACGCGGTTCAAATCGGCACCACTCAAATTGGCCCCCCGTAAATCGGCGCGCACCATGGCCGCACCACTCAAGTTGGCCCCCCGCAGATCGGCCCCTTCCATCGTGGAGGCACCCAGATTGGCCCCGCTTAAATCCGCACCCACCATCTGCGTTTTGACGATCCGGGCCCCACTGATGGAGGCGTTGTGTAACACCGCGCGATTCAACGTGGCATCATTCAGATTCGCGCCAGTCAAGGTTGAATTACTCAAGTTTGCGCCGTTTAGATTCGCATAGCTGAAATTGACACCACTTAAGTCCAGGTTGGAGAGGTCCAGCTTGGTCAGATTCTGTCGCGTGAAATCGCGCGCGCTTCTCAGCACCACATCCACCTGCTCACGGTCCAGCACAGGCATGCCTTCCATCGCCCAAACTCCCGTGGGCAGCAGGGCCAACACGCCGATCCATGCGTAGAGACATTCTCCAAACAACCGACGGACCCAGCCTGACGCACGCAATCCATATGACATGGCACATCCTCCTCTCGTCACAATTTCCGATGCTATGGCTATATGGGCACGTCTTGACGGTTTTTAGAGGTGCCCATATATGTATGTATTTTGGGTCGGGGCGACTGGATTTGAACCAGCGACCACTCGCACCCCAAGCGAGTGCGCTACCGGGCTGCGCTACGCCCCGCCTTATTTTAAAATATAAAGTAATGCCTCAAGTTCTCGCCTCACCCGCTGGATGAGAGGCCCTTCTCGATGCCCCTCGAAAGATCGCGAGGATTCGTCCCTTTGCTCTGACAGTTTCTTTCTGGCACCGGATATGGTCAGGCCTTCTTCGTACAGGAGGGCCTTGATCCGATGCACCATCGCGATGTCCGCTTCCGTATAGACGCGTTGATTTCCTTTGTTTTTCGGGGGATGTAGCGACGGGAACTCCGACTCCCAGAAGCGAAGCACGTACGTCTGAAGCCCCGTTATTTTACTGACCTCCCCAATTTTATAGAAAGGCTTTCCCTGCATTTGGCGGTGTTAGGATAATTCCTGCGCCTGGCGCCCGATTGTCCTTCAGCCTCTATTGGTTGACAAACGCTTTAAATGCCTTGCTTGGCTTGAAGGTCACAACACAGCGTGGAGAAATGCCAATTTCCTCTCCCGTCTTTGGGTTCCTCCCTTTTCGGGCGCGTTTTTGACGAACCACAAAATTCCCGAACAACGGAATCTTCACGTTCTCTTTTTCTCTCAAGACGCCTTTGATGGAGTCCAGAACGACCTCCACGAACACGAGCGACTCTCGAACGGAGAAATCCGGCTCCGGAACCTTTCGCGATACAAACGCTGCAATGTCAATCTTTCGCATGGCCCCCACCCGACCACTGCCCTCTATTTTAGGGAGGATACGCGGCTATTGATACAACAGGGCTAGGACGGAAGTCAAGCGCGTGCCCCCATGTCAATCCAAAATAGAAATGTCCGGTTTAGGGGATCGCAGCCCCCGCCTCTTTTTTCTTCTGCAACATGAAGGGTTTCCTCCAGGGACGATCCGGAAAGGATTTCACCGGGTGAGGGTTCAAGATGACTTTCGGTAAGGTACGACCCCTGCGGACCGTCCCCTCATACCCATAGAACCGCGCAAAGGCCCGACTGCTCGCATCGTCAATGCAGGCCATCAACACACAGGCCGGCCCTCGCTCTTCAAACCACGGGTAATGCGAGCCGTCCATCTGGGTCAGTTCATCCCCAGCTTCCCGCACCCGTTTGACGATCCGACGAACCTGCCGATCCGTCCGCCCCAGCAGCCGGCCCGCCTCGACCTGCCCCAGTTTCTTCTCCATCACTTGATGAATCATTGATTGACAACGGACAGGCGGCTCTGTTAATAGCTTCTTCGTCGGAGAGAGGGGCGATTAGCTCAGTGGTAGAGCGCTTCCTTCACACGGAAGAGGCCGCTGGTTCGATCCCAGCATCGCCTACCATTTCCGGCGTGCCGGACGTTACGTCGGCCAGGTTGGAGAGCAACAGGAACGGCTCCCCCCATTGCGCCGGGTCGGAAAGGCGGAAGATCGCCTCTTTCGGCCCAAACCGCAGACCGCAGTTTCCGCCATAAAGCAGATACGAGACACCGCTCCCCGAATCCTCTACGGGCCGCACGAACGCGGGTGTCGCCCCCTGGTCGCTCCAGCCCGTTACACTGTACTCCTTCCCCTCGAGCGCTTCGTGATAGAGACGCACGGTCACCACCTGTCGAGGCGGACCGATCTCCCGAAACCGCATCATATCGCTCTCCCGGCAGTTTGCGTTCTCTTCGATCGCTTCCAGAATCATGGACTGTCTATCCCCGAAACGTGCCCCGAAACGTGCCCCAAGACGTGCCCGGAAACGTGTGGCAGACGGGCTACCCCGCGTGCCAGGTCGTCATTCGCCCAATGGTATCGCTCCGGCGTTCCCAGATCGCAAAAATAGCCGTCCGTCAGATAGCCGTAGAGGGCTTCTCCCTTTTTGAGCATCTCGATATAGACATCGGTAATAGACCCGTAAGACGGAAGAACATCGAGGAGGCGCGACCGGATCAGATGGACGCCCGTGAACATCGTAGGCCGGACCTCCCCTCTCCCCCCCTCCTCGGACAACGGAAAGGGAGGGCCCTCCCCCAACATCGTCCGGATGCGTCCGTCTCGACCGACCTCGATGATACCGAACGCTGCGGCATCTGAGGATTCCCGCAGGACAAGTGTCGCCACCCCGTCCGGATGTTTCATGTGAAAGGTCGCCACCGCATCCAGATCGAGGTCAATCAGGATATCGCCGTTGATCGCGAGGAAGCTCTCCCCCGCAAGCTGCGACTGCACCTTTTTGATCGCCCCCGCCGTTCCCAGGAGGGTGGATTCTTCGGAGTAGGTAATCCGCATCCCCAGACGGGAGCCATCCCCAACCGCCCGCATGAGCATTTCGCCCAGATGGTGGACATTGACGATGACTTCCGCGATCCCATATTTTTTCAGTAGCAGGAGGCTGTATTCGATCATCGGACGCCCCCCCACCGGCAACAGCGGCTTGGGGGTCTGGTCGGTCCACGGGCGGAGTCGGCTCCCAATGCCTGCGGCCAACACGATGGCCCTCACTGCGAAAGCTCCGGAACGAACTCCGCAAGATGCCGCTGTAGCGGGAGGAGCCGTGGATATTTAAGTAGGTTGCGCCGCACTTTGGCCAGCGTCGGCGGGACATATTGCAAGAAGCGGTCGTTCCCCTTGACCTTGTCAATGTAGACGAATCGGCCCGCGGCCTTCAGGTTGCGCTGGATGCTCATCAGATCGAACATCTCCCGAAACAGTGCCGGCGGCCTCTCCCCCATCGCATCCAGATAGTGGGCAATGAGCCGGTCAATGAGCGCTTCCGGAAGCTCCACGTAGGCGTCGCGCAGGAGGGAGGCCAGATCGTATTGGCAGGGCCCCATCAGGGCATCCTGAAAATCGAGCACCCGAATCGCGTCTCCCGGAGGCTGCACCATCAGATTGCGGCTGTGATAATCGCGGTGCGTGAAGACACGGGGCAGGAGCGATAACCGCAACGCGATGTCCGAAAACCAGGCCCGAATTTCCTTCCCTGCCTTCTCCGGAAGCGGACTCCCCCGTCGCGCCTCGATCCCATACCCGATGAAGTGGTCAAACTCCCAGAGCAGAAGCGCCTGATCGAACGCGCGGCCGTGCGCGATGGAAGTCCCCTGCCCCCCCTTCCGCTGCATCTGAATCAGCAGATCGATCGCCTTTCGATAAAGGGCTTCGATCTGTCCCTCGGAAGCCCCCAGAATGGCCTCCGAGAGGGTCTGATCCCCCAAATCTTCCAGCAACATCCACCCCCGCTCGGCGTCGTAATGAAAAATTTCCGGAACGGCCACGCCACAGGCGCGGAGATGGCGCTGAACGTTGATAAATGGCAGCTCCGCGCATTCGGCGTCCCCCCGGCTGGTGGCCTCCTCAGCGTGAGAGCGGATCCCCGACTCGGGTGAGCCCAACACCATCAGGATGCGGGTTTCAGGCGCGTCTCCTCGAAGAAACGAGATGCGGAAGTAGCTGCGCGTCGAGGCATCCCCCTGGAGCTTCACCAGGGCGATCTCTTGGGGGTTCAGTCCGGTAAGGAGCGACGCGACCTGCCGAATATCGGGGATCATCGTACCTGCCCAAACGCGAAGGCTGCGGCCGCAATCGTCTTTTCCACATCGCTTTCCGTATGGGCGGAGGAGAGGAAGAAGGCCTCGAACTGGGAGGGGGGGAAATAGACCCCTTTTTCGAGCAGGGCCCGGAAAAATTTTGAAAACTTCTGCCGATCCGACAGCAGGGCGCTTCGATAGTCGCGCACCGGACATTCGGAAAAAAAGAGGGTCATTTGAGAGGCGATCCGGTTGATTTGAACGGGGACACGCGCCCGACGCGCGGCATGGGTCAGACCCGCCTCAAGCTGCGCTGCGCGCGCCTCTAATCGTTCGTAGAATTTGGGCCGGGCCAGCAGCGACAGCATGGCGATCCCCGCCGCCATCCCAAGCGGATTGCCCGAAAGGGTCCCCGCCTGATAGACGGGGCCCACCGGCGCCACTTGTTGCATCAGTTCCAGTTTCCCGCCGTATGCCCCCACCGGCAGCCCGCCGCCGATGATTTTTCCCAGACAGGTGAGGTCGGGTCGAATCCCAAAGCGCGACTGTGCCCCGCCGAAGGCCGTGCGGAAGCCGCTGATGACCTCGTCAAAAATCAGGAGGGTACCGAAGGGGCGGGTCCATTCCCGAAGCGCCGCCAGGAAACCGGCCTCCGGCAAGACGGTCCCCATGTTTCCGGGTACCGGTTCCACAATCAGGCAGGCAATTTCGTTCCCCTGCCGCTGCATCAGGGCCTCGACAGCTTTGATATCGTTGAACGGCAGGGTGAGGGTGTCGCGCGCCAGATCCTTCGGCACCCCCTCGGAGTCCGGCACGCCGAAGGTCATCGCCCCCGATCCCGCCTTGACAAGCAGCGCGTCGGAGTGGCCGTGATAGCACCCTTCGAATTTGACGATTTTTTGACGTTTCGTGGCGGCGCGCGCCAATCGGATGGCGCTCATCGTCGCCTCCGTGCCGGAATTGACGAACCGCACCTGTTCCATCAGCGGGAAGGCCCCCTGAATGGATCGGGCCAGCGCCACTTCCAGTGCCGTCGGCGCCCCAAAACTCATTCCCCGCATTGCCGTCTCGCAAACGGCCTCCACCACGGACTTCGGGGCATGGCCCGCAATCAGCGCCCCCCACGACAAGACATAATCTATAAAGCGGTTTCCGTCGCAATCGGCGATTTTGCTCCCTTTGGCCCGCCGGATGAACAGCGGATCGCCCCCCACCGCGCCAAATGCGCGCACGGGCGAGCTGACCCCCCCGGGCATCCGCCGTTTCGCTTCTTCAAACAATTCCGAAGATTTTGTTCGCAGCATGACCGGAAACCACCCCCTAAAAAGCCGGAGCGCCGTTCAAGAAGGGGATCAGCCGATCTGCCGGCATCGGCCTGGCCAACAGATAGCCCTGAATGCGATCGCACCCCAACGCCCGTAACAACTGCAGTTGAACGTCCGTTTCGACCCCCTCCGCGATCACGTCCATCTCCAGGGCGTGCGCCATCGTAATCATCGCCTTTACAATAGACCGGCTGGAAGGATCCGTTTGAAGATCGCGCACGAAGGATTGATCTATCTTGAGGGTGTCAATGGGGAAGCGACGCAGGTAGCTGAGTGAAAAATATCCGACGCCAAAATCGTCCACCGAGATGCCGAGTCCCATCCGATGGAGTTCATCCAAAACGGTGGCCACCCGATCCACGTCCTTCATAATTGCCCCCTCCGTGATTTCCAGTTCCAAGACGGAGGGGGGGAGTTCATATTCGCGTAAAACCTCCCGGATCAGGTCTACGATACAAGCCTGCTGAAGCTGGATGGGGGAGAGATTGACGGCCACGCGAAGGGGGGGGAGCCCCCTGGCGCGAAAGTCCCGAATTTGCGCGCAGACCGCCCGCAACACCCATTCTCCAATCTGAACGATCAGGCCGGTTTCTTCGGCCAGGCCGATAAACGCGGAGGTCGGGATGGCCTCCATTCGGGCCGGATGCCAGCGTAAGAGGGCCTCCACGCTTTCGATCGGCCCGGGCGACAGGAGTTTCCCCTGCGGTTGGTAACAGAGGCTGAATTCGCATCGCCGCAACGCATTTCGCAAATTGGTCTCCATGGACATCTGCATGGAGACCCGGTCGTGCACGAGGGCGGAATAATACGCATAACTATTCTTCCCCTGTCCTTTCGCGCGGTACATCGCCACGTCGGCGTTTCTTAGCAACGTCTCCGCATCTTCGCCGTCGGTTGGATAGAGCCCGATGCCGATGCTGGCCGTCACAAACAGCTCCCGTTCTTCCACATAAAAGGGAGATCGCATTGCCTCCAACAGATTTCCCACAATTTTTTCGATATGCTGTATCTGCTCCACCTCCTCGAAAACCAGCACAAACTCATCCCCCCCCAATCGAGCGATGGTATCAATGGCCCGCACCTCCGAGACAAGCCGATCGGCGACCCCCTTGAGGAGGCGGTCTCCAACGAGATGCCCGAAGGTGTCGTTCACCCCCTTGAAACCGTCCAGGTCCAAATAGAAAATCGCCACGATCTGTCGGCTGCGACGTGCCTTGGAGATCGCCCGATCCAGGCGATCCGCGAAGAGAAGGCGGTTTGGCAGGCCGGTTAAGACATCATGGCTGGCCATGTGCCTTAAACGTTCGTCCATCTGTTTCCGTTCGATCGCATAGTGGAGCGAACGGGCCAGCAGATGCCCGTCACCCTGTCCCTTGATGAGATAGTCCTGGGCGCCGCTCTGAACCGCCTTCAACGCGAGCGTTTCATCGTCGCGCCCGCTCCAAACCACAATCGGGACGGACGGCGCCGCCGCGGAGAGTTCCGAAAGCAGCGGGAGACCCTCCCCATCCGGCAGCGACAAGTCCAGAAGGATCACGCCAAAAGACATCTCGCCCAGGCGTAATAAGGCCTCTTCCAGACAGTCGGCATGGGTCAGATGAAAAGTGCCGGAAGCGGCCTGCGACAACATGACCCGCGCGAAACGCGCATCATTTTCATTGTCTTCGACCAGCAGGACTTGAATAAGATCGGACACTGGAACCGGGGTCAACACGGGCGGGGTCGGCAGAGCGTGCGCTTCCATATTCAGACGGACTTCCTCCATCGCAACCTCACCGGTTCGATCGGACAGCGGGGCTTACGTCGCGCCCCCCTTGCGGGCAATCAAGGGCACATCTAAAAACCTACTACGCGGCCCAATTGCTGCGTTGCGCGGTGCTCGGAATCCTCATGTACATTGTGTACATTGTGGTTCCTGTGCGCAGTAGCGCCTTGCACTTGGGCCGCAGTCGGCGCCCGACCGCTCGTGACGGTTTTTAGAGCAACTGTCTTGTCAAATCCCTGTGAAAGGGAGTTTCTGCCGCGCGGT
>CAZOFZ010000006.1:0-33322 GCA_964579175.1 uncultured Nitrospirota bacterium
AAGGAGAAAACATTTGCCCCATTCCTCACGTGACACATAATATTTGACATTACCGACAACTGAATTCCATCGCTTCTTCACAGCGCCGGTCTATGCTAGAATGCCGTGGTTTGTTCGACTGGGACGATGACGGATTCCTCCATGAAACATGATCGGTTTCTGAAGGCCTGCCGCCGCGAGGAGGTGGACTGTACGCCGGTTTGGTTTATGCGTCAGGCGGGGCGCTACATGAAGGCGTTTCGGGACATCCGCGCCAAACACCCGCTGTTGACCGTTTGCAGAACCCCGGAGTTGGCGGTGGAGGTGACGCTCCAGCCGGTACAACGGTTTGACGTGGATGCGGCCATCATCTTCGCGGATATTCTGCTGCCGCTGCCGGCGATGGGGCTCTCACTGGAATTCGTCAAGGGAGAAGGGCCGTCCATCGGCAATCCGGTGCGGGATGAGGCCGGGGTCGCAGCCCTCCGCCCGGTCGTCCCGGAAGAGAGCCTGGGCTACGTGATGGACGCAATCCGATTGGCGCGTCGCGATCTCGCCATTCCACTCATCGGTTTCGGGGGAGGACCCTTTACCCTGGCCAGTTACATGATCGAGGGGGGACATTCCCGAAACTACCTTGAGACCAAACGGATGATGTATGGCGCACCCGACCTCTGGGCGGGACTGATGCGTCGGCTCACCCGCGTGCTCTCCGACTATTTGACGGCGCAGGTCGCGGCGGGCGCGCAGGCGATTCAGCTTTTTGACAGTTGGGTGGGTGCCCTGTCGCCCCAGGACTACCGGCGGTATGTCCTCCCTTTCACGAAAAGCCTGCTGGACGATCTCCACAAGACCGGCGTGCCGATCATTCACTTTGGTACCGGCACGGCCACGCTGCTGGCGCTGCAAAAAGAGGCGGGCGGCGACGTGATCGGCGTGGACTGGCGCATTCCGCTGGATGAGGCGTGGCGTCAGTTGGGCGATGTCGCCATTCAGGGAAACCTCGATCCGGTGCTCCTTTTTGCCCCGCTGCCGGAGATCGAACGGCAGGTGGATGACATTTTGCTGCGCGCCCAAAACCGCCCCGGCCATATTTTCAACCTGGGCCACGGCATCCTGCCCGAAACTCCCATCGAAAGCGTCGAGGCTGTGATCGCGCGCGTCCACCAGAAGAGCGCGCGGACAGCGGTTGCATGAGACTGTCTCCCCCGACGCCATTCCCGACTGCTGCGCGAAGCGTTCCGCCCTCCGCAGGGGCTCCTCCCGATGCCGTTTTGCTGATGGCGCATGGCGGCCCCGAATCGCTGGATGAGGTGGAGCCGTTCCTGCGCCGTGTGATGGGCGGCCACCCGCCATCCGCTGCGGTGGTGGAGACGATTCGGGAACGCTACCGGCTGATTGGCGGAAAATCGCCGCTGCTGGACATCAGCCGTCGGCAGGCTGCGGCGCTCGAAGCGGAGCTGGCCCGCCAGGGACGCCCTGCCCGCGTCCAGGTGGGGATGCGCCACGCCGCGCCGTTCATTCATGAGGCGGTTGAGCAGATTCGGCAAAGCGGTGCCGCACGTATCGTCGCGCTCTGCCTTGCCCCGCAGTATTCCTCCTGGAGCATCGGGGCCTACTACCGCGCGCTGGATGCGGCATGTACCGAGGCTCCGACCCCGTCCATCGTCCGCGTCCAAAGTTGGCACGATGAGCCGTTGTTGCACGACGCCTTTGCCGATTGTGTTCGACGTGCCATCGCCGAGCAAGTGCCGGATCGGATCCTTTTTACCGCCCATTCCCTGCCTGACGTGCCGCCAGACGATCCGTATCCCATCGCCGTCCGCGAAACCGCCGAAGGGGTGGCGCGACGGATTGGATGGACGGACGTGCAGGTTGCCTATCAGAGCCGGGGCCTGCGACCCGGAGCGTGGCTGGGGCCGGATGTGGAGGACGCGATTCGTGAAGCCGCGAAGGCGGGCGCGCGGCGCATCCTGGTGGTGCCGGTGGGATTCGTTTCAGACCACGTCGAGATTCTCTACGACGTTGACGTCCTCTATCGTGAGACGGCGAAATCGGTGGGCGTGGCATTGCGCCGCACGGCCTCGCTCAACACCCATCCATGCTTTATTCAGGCGCTGGCCGCTGTCGTGCAGTCTCATCGAATCGCCGATTCGCAGTGGGTCGCCGATGAATAAGACAAAAAGCGTGGCAATTATCGGCGGGGGAATGACCGGTCTGGCCTGCGCCTATTTTCTTCAGGAAAAAAGCCGGGCGGCGGGGGTGGCGCTCCACTGCACGCTGATCGAGGCCGCGCCCCACTGGGGGGGGAAAATCCGGACGGAACGGATTGGCGATTTCATCATCGAAGGGGGGCCCGATTCGTTTATCACCCAGAAGCCGCAGGCCCTTTCGTTGTGCAAAACGCTGGGTTTGAGCGACCAACTGATTCAGACCAACCCGACCGAGAAGACGATCTACACGCTCACACGAGGCGCGCTCACCCCCCTGCCGACGGGTGCCAGCCTCCTGGTGCCGGATCGTCTCTCTCCATTCCTGATGAGTCCGATTATCTCAATGGCAGGTAAACTGCGCATGGGGCTGGACCTCTTTATCCCACGATCGACACAGGACGCGGGGGACGAAAGCATCGCCTCATTTGTCCGACGTCGTCTGGGCGAAGAAGCCGTGCATCAAATTGCCGAACCCATCCTGGCCGGCATCTACGCGGGGGACGTGGAACAATTGAGCATCATGGCCACCTTTCCGCATCTGCGCGCATTGGAACGGACGCATGGCAGTCTGATCTGGGGCATCTGGATGCAACGCTGGGATGCTGCACGGCAAAAGATGCCCCAGCGCGAGTGGACGCTTTTTGTCAAACCACGGGAGGGGCTCTCCTCCATGGTGTCCGAGTTGACGCGCAGATTGGACGGCGTCACGCTGCGGGCCGCTACGGAAGTGAAGGCGGTCGCTCCGGATCGCATGGGTGGCTACCGTGTCCAGATTGGCGCGGAAACGCTCCACGCGGATGTCGTGGTGGCGACGGTGAACACCCACACCGCTGCGGGGTGGATCGAGGGCTGGGATACCGGACTGGCGGAGCAGTTACGCACCATTTCATACGTGTCCACCGCCGCCGTATCGCTGGGGTTTAAAAAGGGCGACGTTGCGCACCCGTTGAATGGATTCGGTTTTGTCGTCCCCCGCCGTGAAGGGAAGAAGATCATGGCGACCACCTGGAGCTCCACCAAGTTTCCAGGCTGCGCGCCGCCCGGATACGTTCTGATCCGCGCCTTTCTGGGTGGCGCGCACCAGGAAGAGATTGTTACGCTGGATGATACGACCCTGCTTTCCCATGTCCGAGAGACGCTACGCGACATCCTGGGGATTCACGCCGCTCCGGTGGTAACGCATCTGTCCCGATGGATGAAGGCCAATCCCCAATATCATGTCGGACACCTGGCCCGCGTGGCCCAGATCGAAAAACAGGCCGCCACCCATCCGGGCCTGTTCTTAACCGGCGCGCCCTATCGCGGCGTTGGCATTCCCGACTGCATCCGCCAGGGAGAAGAGACGGCGGACAAAATCCTGCGACTGCCATGACACCCGAAATCATTTACGGTGTTCAACCCGTTCTGGAAGCGCTCCGGGTGGAAGGGGTCTCGAAGGTCTATCTGGGTCGAAGCGGTCCGGAGGCCGACGCCATCCGTCTGTTGGCGCGGGAGAAGGGGGTGGCGGTGACGCACCTTCCAGCGGATGGGCTGGCCCGCCTGACCGGCACCTCGAAACATCAGGGTGTGGCCGCCCTGCAGTCGGCGCAGAAACCCTATGATTTGGACGCGCTGCTGGACCGTTGCAAAAAACGAGAGGGAGCCCCCTTCCTGTTTGTGTTGGACGGCGTGGAGGACCCGCGAAATCTGGGCGCAATCATCCGGACGGCGGATGCTGCGGGCGCGGATGGCGTTATCATTCCAAACCGGCGCGCGGCGGGGATGACGGGCATCGTGGCCAAAACCTCGGCAGGGGCGCTGGCCCACCTGCCCGTCGCGGCGGTGACCAATCTGTCCAACACCATGGATCGGCTCAAGCAGGAAAATATCTGGATTGCGGGTCTCTCGGCAACGTCCAAAACCTGCTATTGGGATTTTGACTTTACCCGGCCCATCGCCCTGGCATTGGGGGGAGAAGGGAGCGGCCTGCATCGGAAGGTGGAGGGGAGGTGCGACGTCCTCCTGTCGCTGCCGATGCGGGGGCACGTGGCATCACTCAATGTCTCGGTCGCGGCGGCGCTGGCAGCCTATGAGGTGGTGCGGCAGCGGACGGCACGCGCGACCTCCCCCAGCCCTCCCTTGAAAAAGGGGGGAGTCGGGAGGAGGTAGACCGTGGCGGTCATTCGATTGACCCTGTCCTACGATGGCAGCTTCTATCACGGTTGGCAGCGGCAACCGCAGCTGCCCACCCTCCAACAGGCCATTGAGGAGACCCTTTTTCGGCTGACCGGAACGCGCATCCGGGTTTATGGCGCGGGACGGACGGATGCGGGTGTCCATGCGCTGGCCCAGGTGGCGCACTTTACGTCGGAGGCCCCTTTTACCCCGGCCACGTGGATGCGCGGACTCAATGCGTTGTTGCCCGGCGATGTCGCCGTGCGGGAGGTACAGACCGTCCCGCCCTCTTTCCATGCACGATTTTCGGCGTGCGGTAAGATTTACGCTTATTTTATTTACAACGGCGCACAACGCTCCCCGTTTCAACGGTATCATGCCTGGCACTGCTGGTATCCCCTCCATTTGCCCAGCATGCGGCAGGCCGCCAAAGCGATGGAGGGGGAGCATGACTTTACCTCTTTTTGCGCTGCGGACGATGCGTCGGCGCGTCGCGTCGTACAACTCCGGAAGCTGACGCTCCGGAAGCAGGGCGAACAGATTAAAATCCAGATCGAAGCCAGCCATTTTTTAAAACAGATGGTACGCAACCTGGTTGGATTTTTGGTGGAGATCGGACGCGGCAGACGCTCCGCAGACGAGATTGCGGACATTTTCAAGGCACGGGATCGGCGCAGGGCCGGCCCGACGGCGCCCCCGCAGGGCCTGTTTCTGATGGCGGTACATTATCCGGAAGGATGAGTGCATGGGGAGTCCCCTTTTTATGGCGGTGGCCTTTGGCCTGGTGGGCGTCTGGATTGTGCTGCTGGCCCTGCCGGGCCTGCGTCGTCCACCGCCCGGATTCGAACAAAAAATCTGCCCGGACTGTCAGACCCCCAACGCATACGATTTGACCGTCTGCAAAAAATGTGGAAGGTCGCTTTCCGATCCATCGTAATCTGGCGTAATATCTGCGAGGCGTTCGTTGCCCCGACCCCATTCTTGAGATGACGAAGACGGCTGCCATTTTAATTGTCGGGAATGAAATCCTCTCCGGCAGCGTGACCGACAGCAACGCCAATTATTTCACGCGCACGTTGCGGGAGCTGGGCGTGGACGTGCGGCGGATCGTCACACTGCCCGATGAGGTGGATCGTATCGCGGAAGAGATCGTGTTCTGCCGCAGACGTTTCGACTGGATTTTTACAAGCGGGGGAATCGGTTCGACGCATGATGACGTAACGATGGCGGGTTTGGCCAAGGGGCTCGGCGTTCCCCTGGTACGCCACCCGGATGTCGTACGGCTCTTATCGCAACGGTATGGAAGCGCCCTGAATCCGGCCCACCTCAAAATGGCCGACCTGCCGGAAGGCACCCGCCTCATCGCCCTGGAAAACCGCCTGCCGATTCTCTATTTTGAAAACATCTACATTTTCCCCGGCGTGCCCGAACATCTCATCCGAAAATTCGAGGCGATTCAGGAACGGTTCAGGGAGCCGCCTTTCCATGTCGGGAAAATTTTTCTGCAGATTGAGGAAGAGGCGATCGCGGAGACGCTCACCCTCGCGGCTGACGCATTCCCCGCGCTTCGTCTGGGCTCCTATCCCCATCCGGAACGCTCCGATTACAGCGTCTCCCTGACACTCGAATCCAAGGTGGAGGAAGTGCTGCGGGCGGCGATGCAGTTCCTGCTTGCGCGCCTGCCACGGGAAGCGATTGTGCGAATTGTATGACTTTTACGGTATACCGCGCCGTCCGCAGGACCGGTTTTCACGTTGATCCGATTTGCGCGGTCATGTTATACATGCGCCATATTCGGTGGGCTCCGGCTTTTCATGGATACGGTGGATCATATCGTCGTTTTGATTACGACCCCTTCCAAAGAGGACGCGGACTCCATCGGTCGTCATCTGGTTGAAAGTCGTCTGGCGGCCTGCGTCAACATTCTTCCGTCGGTGACCTCCATTTTCAGGTGGGAGGGGAAACTTTGCGAAGAGGCGGAGTCGCTCCTGATTGTGAAAACACAGTCCGAACGATTCGACCGGTTGTCGCAGGAAGTTCGGGCCCGACATCGCTATGCCGTCCCGGAGATTATTGCCCTCCCCATTGTGCGGGGATCGCCGGATTATCTGGACTGGATTCAAGAATGTATGGCGGCACCTTGAACGGACCAGAGAACAAATCGGCGCGCCCCCCTTCCGATCCGCGTCCGATGGAAATATACCAAAAGTTATACGACCACTTCGGCCCGCAACATTGGTGGCCCGCGGAGACCACGACCGAAATGATCGTGGGCGCGGTGTTGACGCAGAATACGGCGTGGCGCAACGTTGAAAAAGCACTCTCCGTCCTGCGAGCGCACCATCTTCTGACGCTGGACGCCCTTCACGCCATCTCCGAGGAAGCGCTGGCCCCGCTGATCCGCGTAAGCGGCTTCTTCAACGTGAAGGCCCGACGACTCAAGAATCTGGTGGGGTTTATTCAGAAAACGTATGGCGGCAGCCTTCCCCGAATGTTCGGGCAGGAAGGCACGACGCTTCGGAACCAGCTTCTTTCCGTGTCGGGGATTGGCCCGGAGACCGCCGATTCCATTCTGCTCTATGCCGGGCGGTTCCCCATTTTTGTGGTGGATGCCTACACGCGACGCATCTTCCTGCGCCATCAAATGATTGCCCCGTCGGACGACTATTCGGACGTGCAGTCTCTGTTCATGCGACATCTTCCGCATCAGGTGCCGCTGTTCAACGAATACCATGCCCTCATTGTCAAAACAGCCAAGGTCTACTGCAAACGGGAACCCGCGTGCGCGGCCTGTCCGTTGGGATATTTATTGTAGGGGATGATGAAACAGGGAATGACGGTAGTAAGCGGCATCCTGGGTGCGATCCTGGGGGTGGGTGGAGTTGCCGCCTATTCAACCTGGCCGGACAGGGTGTGGGTCTACACGACCCTTTTGGGGGTTTCCGTCGCGCATCTCTTGGTCTTTCTGGTGTCCCACTTCGAGATGTTGAAGGTCTTCTCGAAGCGCCGATCCACCCAAATCGGGGCCAACAGCCTCTTCATGGTGCTCCTGGTCGTGGCCATTTTGGCCATCACCAATTTCATCATCAGCCGCCACCCGGTCCGCTTCGATCTCTCCGGAAGCGGGGCGTTTACCCTCTCCCCGCAGACCGTGGAGGTCCTGAACAATCTGAAAGAGGAGATTCGCGTCCTGGGCTTTTTCGCGGAACGCAGCGGCGCCCGAAATCAGGCCCGCGACCTTTTTGAAAATTACGCACACCAGACCTCTAAATTCGAATATGAATTGATTGATCCGGACCGGCGACCGGAAGTGGCAAAGCAGCACAATATTACGGAATATGACACGATGGTCTTAAAGCGGGGGGCTGCGTCCACGACCTTCCGGGAGGTCTCCGAGGCGGCTCTTACTTCCGCCCTGATTCGAATCGGTCGGGAGACCCAGAAGACGCTCTATTTCGTGGAAGGGCATGGAGAGCACGCCCTTTCCGATCAGGAACGGGGGGGCTATTCCCACCTCAACGCGTCGTTTACCGGGCAGGGGTTCTCGGTCAAACCGCTCCTGCTTCTTTCGGAAAAAAAGGTGCCGGACGACGCGGCGGTGGTCATCCTGGGCGGCCCGCAACGCCCGTTCGCGGAAGAGGAACGGGGAGCGCTGGATGCCTATCTCTCACGCGGGGGACAGCTCTTCGTGCTGCTGGACCCCATGGTGGAGACGGGGCTTGCGCCACTCCTTACAAAGTGGGGCGTGCAGATGGACAACGACCTGATCCTGGACCCGACTTCCGGTTTGGGGGGCGTGGTGCCAGTGGTCAATCGCTATCCGAAACACGAGATCACCCGAAAGTTCAATCTGGCCACCTTTTTCCCCCTGGCCCGATCGGTGACGGCAGCCTCCGGCACGTCGTTTCGGTTTGAGCCGATCCTGGAGAGCGGCCCCAGCAGTTGGCTGACCACCCAGGTGACGGGAGATATTGTCATTGATCCCGAACGAGACAGGAAGGGGCCAATCACCCTGGGGGGGCTGATCCGCCACTCTACGGATACTGCCGGGGGTACTGCCGGCGATGCGCCATCGGACGCTTCCCAAAAGATGCGGCTGGTGGTCTTTGGAGACGCCGACTTTGCAACCAACGGCGTGGCCGGCTCTCTGGGGAACGGCGATCTTTTCCAGAATGTGGTCAACTGGCTGGCCGAAGAAAAGGACCTGGTCTCCATCCGTTCACGGGAGGCCAAAACCAGCGCGCTGCTCCTCTCCGTGCAGCAGACCTACACCCTCTTTTGGACTTCCGTCGTCATCCTGCCGCTGACCCTCCTCATTGTGGGACTCTCGATCTGGAGGAGGAGGCGTCGGCTGTGAAGCATCGGGGCACGCTTGTCCTGATCTTCGTGCTTTTGCTGCTGGGCCTCTACCTGCTTTTTATCGAGTTGCCCGCAGGAAACGGACCGGACGACGGGGCCCCGGCGTCGGAGAGGCTCTTTTCCTTCTCGGAGACGGCGGTCACGGGGATCGCCATTCAAAAGTCGGACGGCAGCCGGATCGTACTCTCGCACACGCCGGAACATCCGGACACCCCCTGGCGAATCGTGGAGCCGGTGGAGGGGGTGGCCGATTCTGCCCGGGCCGCGGCACTCCTCTCCCACCTGGTTTCCATTTCGGGCAGCCGAAAGGTGGAGGCGCAGCCAGCCGACATCTCGCCGTATGGTCTTTCCCCACCCGCCTATACCCTCCTGATTTCCATCGGGCAGGTGGATACCGAAGTGCTCGATATCGGCGCCGAAAACCTGGATCGGACGGAGCGTTATGCGCACAAGGGGATCGGAAGCCCCGTCTGGCTGATCCCTTCCGCCATTACCCAATTTCTGAATACCGATGCCAAAGGCTGGACGGCAGCGGAACGTTCCTAGTGTGCTGTAACTAACGCTTCTTTACAATGGGCGACTTTGGTGAGGATGACGTTGGCGATTAGACCCCCGGAGGAATGCCGGCCGCAGTGGCCGCGCCACGCCGACCCATGCTGTCGTGGTAGTACGGCTCGCAAAGCGTCTCGACATACCGATCGAACCCCGCCTCACGCAGCAGCGGGTTGAGTTTGCCTAGAAAGCATGCCCCTTGGAGTGCGGCAACGCGTCGTGTGTGACCCAGAGCGACGGCTGCTGCTCCTCCTTTCGAGATCCCAACGCCATGACGAACCCTCCACGATTGAAAGACCATAAAACACCTTTCGCAAGACTTTTTCAACGGGCTGTTAGGGGAGTTGCTTTTCCTTTCGCCCGTCATACCGGCGAAGGCCGGTATCCAGGTGTTCTTCCCGTTTTTCTCCCTGTGGATTCCGGCTGGAATCGCGCCGGGAAGTGTTGGAAACAGACCCCCTAAAGTTTTTAAAGGCTTTTTCCGATCTATGAGTTTGTGAATTTATTCCCGAAATATTTGCGAGAGGTCATTGCAAAATGGTACGGGACGTGCTAAATAGGGCGGCTGGTTTTCGATATTATGACCATAGAACCAACCCCTCCCAGCCTCCCCTTTGGTAAAGGGGAGGCGCTTTCCCCTCTTTAATCGAAGAGGGGCTGGGGAGTTATCAATGCAGTTTTTCACTTGTGATGTACATCGGGAGAGCGTGGCATGAGGTCTATGCAGTCTGGGCAGTTCAGGGCCGGGTGGTTGTTGTTTTGGCTTCTGGTGGGGATCGTCGTGGGGAGGCCCGACCGGGCCGAGGCGGCGTCGGCCTGGGAGTTTTTTGAGGTTAAGAAAGTCACCCCCGCGTCGGGCTGTCCCCCCGATGTCCGTCTGACCGGGCTCGATTTTACGAAAAATAACGAGCCGGTGGTGGGCTGGGGCGAGAATACGCGGTGCACGGATGGCACGCTCAGCTCCTTTTCCCTCTCCCAAGACCTGCACTGGGCGAAGGGGGTGCTCTCCTCCGGCGCCATCGCCAGTTGGACGCTGAACCAGATCGCAGATCCCTGCCCAGGTGCTGCCTATGACCTGACGACCTGTCCGGGCCTCACCGGTGTGCCGGAGTTGGTCCTGACGCGCGAGGGGAACGACGCCATGTTCTACGTCTACATGCGCCAGGGGGATGGGTCGTCGGGCTCGAATCCCGGCAGGACATATACATGGGTGGCCGACCTCGCCAAAGATGCGACCGGGCCCGGGACGGTCGTCGGCTCCCTCGGGGCCAGGACTGACGAGGTCGGTACAGTGGGCGATTCCGTAAGTTTTCAGAACCTTGCGGCGGCCGTCTCCAAGGTGAAAACCACGGCGCCGAAGTGGGTACGCGCTTCACCCTCGGGCGGCGAGACCATATTCGTGGAGCAGTTGGCAACCACGCTGTCGTCGTCGGGCCCGATGCGCCTCCTCGACTATGCAACCGGGCCGGCCAGTGCCAACAGCCCGGACGGTGTGGACCACATCATCCTCTACAATGCCCTCGATGGCCTGCTCCTCTATTATTCGAATGAGACGAAGGCCCTGTCGACAATCCTCTCATCATCTTCGTCCCCCCTCGGTGTGTCGGTGGTGGCGGATGCCAACAACAAAATCCATGTCGCGGTGGGGGGGTACCAGGGGAACCTGGTCTATGTCTCTTCCGAGGACGGTTTTGCTTGGACGAATCCGACCGTTGTGGCTGCCGGGGGACAGAATCCCTCCCTCGCGTTGGATGGCGGGGGATTCCCCTGCATGGCCTACTGGGATGACAACGCAATCTGGCTGGCCTGCGAGAGCACCGGATGGACGCCGACCCAGATCGCATCCTCTTCGGTGACGTCGTTTGGGCCCTCCTCCAGCGGTTTTGTGCCCCAAGTCCGTCTGATGTACGACCGGGTGGTGGCCAACGTCAATCCCGCCTCGAAGCCCCGTATCCTGGTCTATCGCTACGAGACCAACCAATTGCTCCTCTCGGACAACACGGACAAGGCCCCGATCGTCACGAATCCGGGGTCCCAGACCGATGCCGAGGGGGAGTCAGTGTCGCTCCAGATTGAGGCCAGCGATCCGGATGGGGATACCCTGTCGTTCGTGGCCTCGGGGCTGCCGCCGGGGCTGACCATCAACCCGACGACGGGAAAGATTACGGGGTCGCTCGACTTCGATGCGGCCGGCACCTATAACGTGACGGTGGCCGCCTCCGACGGCACGATCTCCACCGCCGTCACATTCACCTGGATGATCGCCAACACCAACCGGGCCCCGGTGATCGAGGAGCCGGTGCCGGACCAGTCGGGAGCCGAGAACGTCGCCTTCTCCATCGCCTACTTTGTCACCCAGCAGGTCCCGTCGGCGGGCGGGCATTCCAGCGATCCGGATGGATATACCTCGGCCACGCATGGGGCCCCGTTGGTCTTCTCCATCGTAGGCCCAACATGGATCACGATCCAGCCGCAGAACGTACTAGACCCGGACACGCTCGACGTTATCGAGCCCTTTGCCGGGCTGATTACCGGCACTCCGCCATTTGGCGCGTCCAGTACGACGCCGTACGAAATCGTCGTCACGGTCTGCGACGGCCCCAGCGGGACCACCCGGCTGTGCGATACGGCCACGTTTAACCTGCTCATCGGAGATACGAACCGCCCACCGATTTTCGACTTTCCGACATCGAGCACGAAGGTGACGAGCGACGAGGGGACGACGCCGGTGCAAATTGCGTCCGCCACAGATCCGGATGGGGACACGGTGACGTACAGCGCCAGGGGTCTGCCCCCCGGCATCTCGATAGACCCCAATACCGGTGAGATGACCGGCCTTCTCGACTACACCTCTGCCGGCACCTACCGCGTCGAAATTACGGCGGACGATGGCAAGCCGAATGGACAGACTACGGTGGTCTTCGACTGGGAGGTCAGGAACGTGCCGCGTCAGCCGGTGGTTACGGACATCGCCGACCACAGCACGCCGGAGGCCGATTTCTATCTGCTCCAAGTGGATGCCAGCGACCCGGATGGGGCCCCGTTGACCTATTCGGCGACGGGTCTGCCGACCGGCGTCACGATCAACACGGATACGGGTGAGATCAGCGGTACCCCCGGCTATGACACGGCCGGCCTCTACCAGATCACGATTACGGTCAAAAACGAGGGGTTGTCCGCCACCGTGAGCTTCGTGCTGACCGTCCTCGACACCAACCGGCCGCCGACCCTCATCCCGCCGAGTGACCGCCTGCTTGTCACGGGCACGGCGGACGTGGAAGGGGATGCGATCTCGATTTCGGTGGGACAAGATCCCTATTTTGCGGCGGATGACGATGGGGATCCGCTGACGTTTCGCGCCACCGGCCTGCCGGGGGGGCTAACCATTGCCCCGCTGAGTGGGACGATTAGCGGCACGATCAACCTGGACACGGAGGTGGGCTCCCACACGGTTCAAATTTGTGCCAGCGACAACAAGGACGAGACCTGCGGGACATTTACTTGGGACGTCAAAGAGTTGAACCGTCCGCCGGTGCTGTCGCCGCTTCAAGACTTGACCACGCCGGAGGGGACGAATATCGCGCCCGTGATCTTCCTCGCCACCGATCCGAATGCATTGGATACCCTGACCTACAGCATCGGCCCCGGTACCCTCTCCGGTTTGCCGTCCGCCCTCTCCCTCGATGCGACCCTGGGCCAGATTACCGGTACGGTCGGTTACGAGGCGGCAGGCACCTATGTCATCGAGATCGTGGTGACCGATCAGGATGGGCTGTCTGCCCAGGATACGTTCGTCTGGGTCATCACCAATGTGAATCGGCCGCCGACCCTCTCCAACCCGGGGAAGCAGATCTCCACCGAAGAGGAGAGCCCCACGCTGCAGATCTCTGCCGACGACCCGGATACGGGCACCACCCTGACCTACGGGGCCACCGGTCTTCCGCCCGGTCTCTCCATTAATCCGGCCACGGGCCTCATCAGCGGGACGCTGACGATCACCTCGTTCGGCGTCTACTCGGTGGGCATCACCGTCACGGACGACGGGTCCCCACAGCGCTTGAGCGCACCGGCGGAGTCGTTTATCTGGCAGGTGAACAACAAGAATCACGTGCCGAAGGTCGTGGATCCCGGGAACCAGACCAATGCCGAAGGCTCCCCCGTGTCGCTCTGTATCACCGCCACCGACGAAGACTTCGAAACGTTGGTCTACAGCGCCACCGGCCTTCCGGCGGGGCTTTCGATCAACCCCACGGACGGCTGCATTACGGGCACCCTCCCCTTTACCGCCGCAGGAAGCTATGCCGTCACCGTTGACGTCTTCGATGGTATAGACCATGTGCTGCAAGGCTTTAGCTGGACGGTCCTCAACACCAACCGCGCCCCCACCCTGGTCCTTCCACTCAACCGCACCGACACGGAGGGGAATATCGTGCTGCCGCAGGTGTTGAGCGGCAGCGATCCGGACGGCGACGCCCTGACATACCAAACCGTGTCGGTCCTGCCGGATGGCCTGGTGCTCGATCCAACCACGGGCCGGATCGAGGGGACGCTCACCTACGACGCCGCCGGGACCTACCCCATCACCGTAACGGTGTCGGATGGCACGCTGGTCAGCACCCCGCAGACATTCACCTGGATTGTCCTGGATGCGGCCCGTCCTCCCGCGATTGCCGATCCGGGGCCTCAAACCAGCACGGAAGGGACGCCGGTGACGCTGACGATCGGGGTGTCCGATCCCGATCCGGGGGCGGTCCTCACTTGCAGCGCCTCCGGGCTGCCCACGGGGCTTACGATCAACGCCACAACCTGTGTCATCACGGGGACGCCACCGTTCGATTCGGCGGGGGGATATGTGGCCACGATCACCGTCTCCGACGGCGAATCGCTGCCGGTCAGTTTGAGGGTCAGTTGGATCGTGCTGGACCGGAATCGGGCGCCGGTCCTGACACCGCCGGTGACCCAGACCAGCGCGGAGGGGACGTCGGTGACACTCCAGATCGTCGCCAGCGACCAAGACGGGGACATCCTGAGTTACGTCATCACGGGACTGCCCGCGGGTCTTACCTATTCCCCTTCCACTGGCCTCATCACTGGCGTGCCGACCTATATCTCCGCCGGTTCCTATGCGGTTGAGGTGACGGTGAGCGATGGGGTGCTGACCGACAAGGAGGTCTTCATCTGGACGATCCTCAATACCAACCGTCAGCCGAACTTTACGGATCCCCCGGATCAGTTCAGTACGGAAGGGGATGTGATTTCCTTGCAGCTTCAGGCGTCCGATCCGGACAACGATCCCTGGACCTACTCCGATCTCAGTGGCGGCCCCAGCACGGGGGTTCCCACCCTTCCGCCGGGTCTCACGTTAAATCAGGCCACCGGTCTGATTACGGGGACGCTCCCCTTTACCGCTGCGGGGAATTATGTTGTGACCGTGACGGCCTCGGACGGTCCGCTCTACACCAGCCAGGTCTTTACATGGCAGGTATCGGACAAGAACAGGCCGCCCGTCCTCACCGATCCGGGGCCGCAGTCCAGTAGCGAAGGGGCGGCGGACACGCTGGAGCTTGCGGTCTCCGACCTGGATGGCGGCCTGCTAAACTGCACCGCCACGGGACTGCCCTCGGGGCTTTCCATGACCGCCTCCACCTGCAAGGTCAGCGGCACCCTCAGCTATGAATCGGCTGGCGTCTATCCCGTGGTCCTGGCGGTGCAGGACGATAAAGGGGACATAGACCAGAAAACGGTGATCTGGACGGTGACGGCCACCAACCGGTTGCCGATCCTGACCACCCCCGCCGATCAGACCCATGTCGAGGGGACGATCGTTGCCCTGGGGATCGTGGCCTCCGATCCGGACGGGGACGCCCTTACTTATTTTGCCACAGGGCTTCCCCCGGACCTGACCATCGCGGAGACGACCGGTCTGATCAGTGGCGTGCTCAACTTTTCCTCGGCCAATACCTATAGCATCACGATTACGGTGAAGGACGGTTCGGGTCAGGTGAGCACGCTCTTCACCTGGGTCGTCACCCCCTCCAACCGCGCGCCGGTCGGGATCAATCCGGGACCGCAGAGCAGCATCGAGGGGGCCACCGTGGCCCTGACGCTCTCCGCCTCCGATGAGGATGGAGACGCGATCACCTTCTCGGCCGTTGCAAGCACCCTCCCGCCGGGTGTCACGATCAGCAGCGCCGGCTTCATTTCCGGAACCCCCGGTTTTACGACGGCGAATACCTATCTGATTACGGTCAATATCACCGACGGGATTGCCACCAGCACGATGGTGATCCCTTGGACGATCGTCAACTTTAATTTGCAGCCGACGCTCCTGCCGGTGGCGGACCAGACGAATACCGAGGGGGAGGTGCTGGCCTCCCTGACGGGGACGCCCCCCGCGCTCCAGATCGTGGCGGCCGATTCGGATGGCGATCCGTTTCTCTTTACCGCCACGGGGCTTCCGCCCGGACTCACAATCGGTGCGCTCACGGGGACGGTGACGGGCACGATTCCCTACACGGCCGCCGGCACTTACGTGGTGACGGCCACGGCCTCCGACGGCGCCTTGAGCAGCAGCACCACGTTCCAGTGGACGATTCTGGCCAGCAACCGAGCCCCCGTCCTTTCGCAGCCGCTCAATCAGACCAGCGCGGAGGGGGTGGGTGTGGGGCTCTCGCTGGTGGCCACCGACGACGATGGGGATGCGCTCACCTACAGCGTGGATATCCTGCCAGAGGGCCTGATTTTACCGAATCCGGCCATCGGCACGATCAGCGGCACCCCCAGCTTTAATGCGGCTGCGACTTCTCCCTATACCGTGAAAGTGACGGTCTCCGATGGGGTGCTGAGCGACTCCAAGACCTTCACCTGGACGATCACGAATACCAACCGGCAGCCGATCATCACCGATCCGGGGCCGCAAACGAGTCTGGAAGATCAGGCGGTCAGCCTCCAGATCGTAGCCTCCGATCCGGAAGGGACGGCGGTGACCTACAGCGCTGCAGGCCTTCCGCCCAACCTGACGATCAACCCCAGCACGGGCGTGATCAGCGGGAAGATCTCGTTCCTCTCCTTTTCGGGCTACCTGGTGACGGTCACGGTGACGGATGGGGCGCTCCAGAGCAATGCGATCTTTGTCTGGACGATTACCAACGTCAACCGCCTCCCCACGATTGACGCGATTCCGACCTCCCGGAGCACCGCCGAGGGGGTGTCGGATTCCGTCACGATCGTGGGTTCCGACCCGGATCAGGACGCGCTGAATTTCAGCGTCACGGGATTACCGCCCGGATTTGTCATCAATCCGGCCACCGGCCTGATCTCCGGAACGCCACCCGCCGCGACGGCCGGTGCCTACAACGTGTCGGTGACGATCTCGGACGGTTTCGGGGGGGAGGATGTGGGGGCGTTTGTCTGGACGATCACCCCCACCAATCGGCCGCCGGTCATTACCAATCCGGGGGCGCAGACGACGCCGGAGCAGGGGGTGGTTGCGTTGCAGATACTGGCCTCCGATCCGGACGGCGACACCCTCAGCTATGCCGCAAGCGGTCTGCCCCCGGGCCTCAGTATCGGCAGCACGGGCGGACTGATTACGGGAACGCCCCCCTTCACCGCACTGGGGACCTACACCGTCACCCTCGAAGTTTCGGACGGCAAGACCACCTCCACCGCCACCTTCCTCTGGAGTATCACCAACACCAATCGTCCGCCGGAAGTGACCCATCCGGGGGCGCAGTTTGGCACGGAGGGGATCTCGCTCACCTTCCAGATTCAGGCCACCGATCCCGACGGAGATGGTCTTACCTATGGCGCGATCGGTCTTCCGCCGGGTCTTGCACTCAACGCGGCGACCGGCCAGATTACCGGGACCCCCACGTTGACTTCGGAGGGGGACTATACGGTCACGATCTCCGCCTCCGATGCGGTGAGCAGCACCAGCCAGGTCTTTGCCTGGACGATCAACGGCACCAACCGCCCCCCTGATGTGCCCCACCCCGGCGATCAGATCAACGCGGAGGGGAATCCGGTGTCGCTCTCCATTGGGGCGACCGACCCGGACGGAGACAGCGTCACCTACAGCGCTGTGGGCCTCCCGGCCGATCTGGCGATGGACCCTGCCAGCGGGTTTATTACCGGCACGGTCAGTTTCGATGCGGCCCAGGCCCTCCCCTACACGGTGGTGGTGACGGTGTCGGACGCCCTGGCTTCCAGCACGCAGACCTTTTTGTGGACGGTGACCCCCACCAACCGGGCGCCCCAATTGACCAATCCGGGGAATCAGACGACGGCGGAAGGGGCCCTGGTCAATTTTCCCTTCACGGCCAGCGACCCGGATGGCGATACCCTCAGCTACACGGTGGTCGGCGCCCCTCCGGGTCTGATTATAAACAGCGGGTCCGGCGTGATTGGGGGGACGATCCCCTTCACGGCGGCCGGTTTTTACAGCGTGACGCTCTGCGTCTCCGACGGGAGCCTCTCCGACTGCCATACGTTCACCTGGACGATCACGAACACCAATCAAAAGCCGACGGTGGTCAATCCGGGCAACCAAACCCATAACGAGGACGACCTGATTGCGCCGCTCTCCATCAGCGCGTCCGATGCGGATAACGATCCGCTGGTCACTACGGTGACCGGTCTCCCGCCGGGGTTGACCTTCAGTCCGCTGACGAATCAGGTGACCGGGCGAATCGGCTTTGCGGCCGGGGCCTACCTGGTGACGATCAAGGCGGACGATGGCGGGCTCTTTACGACGACCACCTTCACCTGGACGGTGAAGAACACGAATCGGCAACCCGACGTGGTCAATCCGGGGCCGCAGACCAGCGCGGAGCTCACCAGCGTCACGCTCCAGATCGTCGCCTCCGACCCGGATGGCGACACCTTGAGCTACAGCGACGACCCATCGGGGAGCCTCCACACCCTTCCGCCCGGCCTCACGATCGACAGCACGGGTACGATTTCGGGAACGCCGCTCTTCAATTCCGCGGGGATCTACACCGTCACGCTGGTGGTCAGTGACGGCAACCTCTCGCGCAGCGTCTCCTTGATCTGGACGGTCACCAACACCAACCGTCCGCCGGTCATTAACGATCCGGGGACGCAGACGACTCCGGAAGGGAATACCGTGTCGCTTCAGATCGTGGCCTCCGATCCCGACTCGGATTCGCTCCGCTACAGCGCCCTGGGACTCCCGCCGGGTCTGGTCATCGGGCCGACCACCGGTCTGATCACCGGTGCCCCCACCTATTTGGCTGCCGGCACCTACACCGTGACGGTGTTGGTCTCCGACGACACCGTGGGGTCGCTCTTCGCCAGCCGCAGCTTCACCTGGATTGTGACCAACACCAACCGGATGGCGATCGTAACGCAGCCGGGGAACCAGACCTCCCCCGAAGGGAGTCCGGTGTCGCCCCTGCAAATTGTGACCAACGAACCGGACGGCGATCCATGGCTCTATAGCATGGCGGTGACCCCCGCAGGTTCCGGGCTGATCATCGATCCGAACACGGGGATTATCACCGGAACGCCCCCCTACACGGCGGGTGGGAGCACCTTTGCCGACTACCAGGTGACGGTGACGGTGGTGGATAATCCTCCCGCCAGTCTGGGGACGCAAGGTGCGCCGGTACAGGTCACGTTCATCTGGAAGATCACCAACACCAATCAGGCGCCGGTGGTGGACAATCCGGGGAATCAGACCACCAACGAAGGGGCGGGCGTCTCCCTCGATATCAACGCCAGCGATGCGGACGGCGACACGCTCCTCTACAGCGCGGCCAACCTGCCACAGGGCCTCTCGATCAACGCGAGCACGGGTCTGATTACGGGGAATCCGGCCTTCACCGCCGCCGGTCTCTACGCCGTGACGATTCTGGTCTCCGACAACGGCGTGCCGTCGCTCTCTCATACCGCCGCTTTCAATTGGACGGTGCTCAACGTCAACGGTCCCCCGACCGTGGGCGATCCGGGCGCACAAACCACGACGGAGGGGACGAATGTGTCGCTCCAGATCGTGGCCTCCGATCCGGACGGCAATTCGATGACATACAGCGCCACCGGTCTTCCGCCGGGGCTTGTGATCGGCGCGACGACCGGGCTGATTACCGGCGCGCCACTCTACACGGCGGCAGGGAATTACAGCGTAATTGTCACCGTGCAGGATTCCGGACTGCTCTCCACGCAACGCACCTTTGCATGGACGGTTGTCAACACCAATCGCCCGCCGGTGTTGACCAATCCGGGCCAGAAGACGGTGGCGGAAGGGCAGACGGTCAACATCCCGATCCTGGCCAGCGATCCCGAAGGGGACCTGCTCACCTATACGGTCACCTCGGTTCCTCCACTTCCCAGCGGCTTGAGCATCGGCCCGACGACCGGTGTGATTAGCGGCGTTACGACCTACACGGACGCGGGGACCTATGTGGTGACCGTCACGGTCTCCGACAGCTTCTTTTTGCCCAATCCTTCCGAGACCTTCACGCTGGTGATTACCAACACCAACCGCCAGCCGATCGTAACGACGCCGGCGAATCAGGTCAGCACGGAAGGGGACATCGTTAGTCTTCCGATCGTGGCCACCGATCCGGACAACAATCCGATCGCCGATTTCGAAGCGGGTGGGCTGCCGCCGGGCCTCAGTATCAATAGCACCACGGGTCTCATTTCGGGTACGCTTCCCTCCGATGCGCAGGGGGGCTACACGGTGACGGTGACCGCCTCGGATGGACCGCTCTTCACCAGCGTGGTCTTCACCTGGACGGTAAACAACCTCAATCGCGCCCCCTCGGTGGTTCCGCAACTGAACCAAACCGCAGTCGAAGGGGCGACCGTGGCCTATCCCGCGTCGTCCGGTCCAACGACGGCGGTGGCGACCGATCCGGATGGGGACAATCTGACCTTCATCGTGACGGGGTTGCCACAGGGCCTGGTCTATGACCCCAACACCGGCCGGATCACCGGCACGGTCAGTTACCTGGCGGCAGGCACCCCCCCCGGGCCGCTTCCCTATACCCTCCCCTACTCCTTGAACTATACCGTGACGATCACCGCCTCCGACGGGGTCCTCTCCGACCAGGAGAGTTTCACCCTTACGGTCAACAACACCAACCAGCAACCGACGGTCCAGGCGATCAGTCTGCAGAATACCGCAGAGGGGCTTGCGGTCTCGATCCCGGCGATTGCGACACAGCCGTTCGATGGAGACCCGCTCTTCTACTCCCTCACCTCCGCTCCGGTCTTCCCCTGTCTGACGGTCAACTCCGTCACGGGGGTGATCAGCGTCTCGAGCACGCTGCCCTCCTGCACCGGCACGGTCCCCTTCACGGGGGATGGGGACGCGGGGAGCTATAGCGTGACCGTGAAGGCCTCGGATGGGCTCCTCTCCGGGCAGACCACCTTCACCCTCTCCGTCTCCGAAACGAACCGTCCTCCCGTGCTGACGCAGCCTGCGAATCAGACGACGGCCGAGGGGACATCGGTGGCCAGCTTCCCCATCGTGGCGACCGACCCCGACAGCGCGGGCGGTCTCACCTACGGCGCCACCGGTCTCCCGTCGGGGCTGACGCAAAACAGCACAACCGGCCTGATTTCCGGGACCCCTTCCTACGATTCGGCGGGGGTCCATACGGTGACGGTGGTGGTCTCCGATGCCGGGGGGCTGGTGGACACCGCCACATTTACCTGGACGATTCAAAACACGAATCGCCCCCCCATCCTGACGAACCCGCAGAATCAGGAGAATGTGGAAGGGGAAGCGATCGGCTTCCAGGTGGCCGCTTCCGACCCGGATGGCGACACGCTGACGTATGGTGCCACCAATCTTCCGACCGGCCTTGCGATTAACAGCGTCACGGGCCTGATTAGCGGAACGGTTCCTTTCGGGGACGCCGCCAGCTACTCCGTGACGATCTCGGTGACCGACAACGGGACGCCCTCCCAATTGGTCAGTAGCGTGCCGATCGTCTGGAACATCACCACGACCAATCGTCCCCCGGAGGTGACACATCCGGGCGACAAAACCAGCACGGAGGGGGCAATCTCCTCCTTCACCATTGCGGCTTCCGACCCCGACGGCGCCGGCTCGCTGACTTTCAGCGCTGCGGGCCTTCCACCCGGCCTCGGTATCAATTCGGGGACCGGCCAGATTTCGGGCACGATCCCGCTCGACACGGTTTCCGCAGCGAACGGATACAGCCAGGTCTATAACGTGACCGTCACCGCCACGGATGTCGCGGGACTGATCGGTTCGACCAGTTTCCTCTATACGGTGACCAACAAGAACCAGGCACCGGTGTTGACGAATCCCGGGACACAGGTGAGCCGAGGGGTGGACGGGAGCATCATCTCTCCCCCTCCCGGAGCGACCGTGTCGCTCCAGATTGTGGCGACCGACCCGGACGGCGACCCGTTGGGGAACTATACGCTCACCAACTGTGCGGGTGGGCTGACGATGAACGCCACCACCGGATTGATCTCCGGGACGATTACGACGACAGCGCCGGCGGGCTTCTCTTGCGAAATATCCGTTTCCGATGCCGGTTCCAACGCCGGGCTCTCCTCCACACTCGTCCAGACGACCACCTTTACCTGGACGCTAACAACGACGAATACGGCCCCCACGATTACGCCGACGGCCGACCAGAGCCATCCGGAGGGGACGACGGTTTCCCTGTCGGTGATTGCCAGCGATACCGGGACCGCAGGCAACGCCCTCTCCTACAGCGCCACCGACCTCCCGGCCGGGTTGAGTATCAACCCCACCACGGGGGTGATCACCGGCACAATCTCCACCACGGCCGCCGGCGTCTACAACGTGGCGGTGAACGTTTCGGACGCGGAGTTTGTCGCCGTGGACAACTTTGTCTGGACGGTGACGGCCGTGGACAACCAGCCGGTCCTGACGGTTCCTCCCGCGCAGGCGAGTCTGGAAGGGGTGCCCATCGTCCCCCTCCAGATCGTGGCGGAGGACGAAAACCCGTCGGCTCTCGCCTATATTGCGACAGGGCTGCCGGCGGGGCTTGCAATTGACCCAGACACCGGCATCATCAGCGGCATCCCCGGCTATACGGCGGCCGAAGATATGCCCAGTGGTAGCTACTCGGTGACCGTGTCGGTGAGTGACGGGGTCTCCACCAGCGCCCCGATCGTCTTCACCTGGAAGGTCTCCCATTCCAACAACCCGCCGACCCCCGTCAACCCCGGCACGCAAACCAGTACGGAGGCGGATATCGTCTCGCTGGACATTGACGCCAGCGACTTAGACCCGATCGATACCCTGGTCTACATGGCGCGCAATCTCCCGCCGGGGCTTTCGATGAACGGGTCCACCGGTCTGATTACGGGGACGATCGCCTACACGGCCGCGGCCGGCAGTCCCTATGCGGTGGAGTTATCGGTGAGCGACGGGGCCGCAACCTCGACGACGAGCTTTACGTGGAACGTGGTCAATAAGAATCAGGCCCCGATCCTCTCCTTCGTGGCCGGCCAGAATACGCCCGAAAACAGCTCCGTCTCGCTTCAGGTCGTGGCCACCGACCCGGACGGCGACACCCTTGTCTACGCCGCCACCAATCTTCCGCCCAATCTGACGATAAACAGCGCTACCGGCCTGATCGGCGGCACCGTCCTCTTCTCCGCGCTTGCCAGTTACGCCGTGACGATCGAAGTACGCGACAACATCCCGTCGGGGAGTCTTACGACCTCCCAGCCGGTGACCTGGACGGTCACCAACGAGAATCAGTTGCCGGTCATTACCTCTCCCGGTTCCCAGAGCACGCAGGAGGGGACGCCGGTCAGCCTCCAGATCCAGGTGACCGACGCCGACCTTCCGGCCCAGGACATTGACTATCAGGCGACCGGTCTTCCTCCCGGCTTAAGCATTGACCTGGAGACGGGGTTGATTTCCGGATCGCCCCTCTCCACGGCGGCTACTTCCGCAGCCCCCGGCGTCTACAATGTGACGGTCTTTGCCAACGACACGGTGGGGGTCAGCAGCCTCTCGTTCCAATGGACGGTCACGAATCTGAACCTGGCACCGGTGGTGCAAGACCCCGGCGATCGGACCGATACGGAGGACGTTTACGTGTCGTTGCAGGTGGTGGCTTCCGATCCGGATGGTGGCGCGCTCACCTACAGCGCCAGCGGGTTGCCGCCTGGGATGGGCATCAACGCCACCACGGGTGAAATCTCCGGGACGCTGGGCTTCGATCCTTCCAGCAGCAGTATCGCCTACGGTGTGACGGTGACGGCAACGGACGCCCCCGAAGGGGCCGCCACCAACCAGGCATTCGTCTGGACGGTGGCCAACCAAAACCGTGCGCCGGAGGTGACGGCCCCCGCCGACCAGACGAGTGCGGAAGGGGCGGTCATCTCGCTTCCGATTGTGGCGACCGATCCGGAAAGTACGGCCTTGTCCTACAGCGCCACCAACCTGCCGGGGGGATTGAGTATTAATCCTTCCTCCGGGCTCATTTCCGGCACGCTGCTCTTTACCGCGTCGGGGGTCTATACGGTCTCCGTGACGGTCAGTGACGGCTTCCTGTCGGATGAGGCCAAGTTCAGTTGGACGGTCAACAACGGCAATGCCGCGCCGGTCTTCACGCCCCCGCTCCCCGGCAACCAGTCCCATCCCGAAGGAACGGCGATTTCGCTCTCGATTCCGGCCACCGATCCCGACAACGACGGGATTACCTACAGCGCAACGAACCTCCCGCCGGGACTGGCCATTGACAGTGCGGGGCATATCTCCGGTGTCATCGGCTTTGGGGCCAACCCCTCGTACAGTGTGACGGTGACGGCCACCGACATCCCGGTTTTACCCTTTGCGCCGCTCTCCACCCCCACGTCGTTTACCTGGACGATTGACAACACCAATCAGTTGCCGATCATCACCAATCCGGGCAATCAGACGACGGCGGAGAATGCGAACGTAGTGTTGAACATCCTGGCGACCGAGCCCGATTCCCAGACGATGACCTACGCGGCTGGGAATCTGCCGCTGGGCCTTGGCATCAACACAAGCAGCGGACAGATTACCGGCGCCCCCAACTTTAATGCGGCGCTCTCAAGTCCCTACACCGTGACCCTGACGGTGACCGATTCGGAGGGGGATTTCTCTCAAACCGTCTTCACATGGACGGTTACCAACACCAACCAGGCCCCGCTTTTTGCCAATCCGCTGACCGATCGGACCGACGACGAAGGGGATTCCATCTCGCTCCAGCTCTCTGCAAGCGATTTGGACGGGGACGCGGTAACCTTTGCTTTCTCGGGCGCGCCTCCGGGGCTTTCGATTATCGCTTCCGGGGCGCAGGCGGGATTGATAACGGGGGTCCTCCCCTTCACGGCGGCGGGCACCTATTTTGTGAATGTGACGATCAGCGACGGCAATGGGGGGGTGACCTTCGACACCTTTACCTGGACGGTAAATAGCATCAATCAGGCACCGGTGGTGACCGATCCGGGAGATCGGGTCAACCCGGAGGGGGCCGCCGTTTCGCTCCCGATCGTGGCCTCCGATCCGGATGGCCTCCTCCCCCCGCATGGGGCGCCTCTCGTCTACACGGCGACATCGCTGCCGCCGGGTCTTTCGATCGATTCGGGCACCGGGATAATCAGCGGGGTGCTCCCCTTCAACGCGGCGGGGAACTACAACGTGACCGTCCGGGCGTCGGATGGCGGACTCTTTGGCGAGGCCACGTTCGTCTGGACGATCGCGGCGGGGAATGCCGCGCCCAACCTGGTCAATCCGGGGAATCAGACCACCGCCGAGGGGGTCACGCTCACCGGTTCGCCGATCGCGCCCCAGGTGATGTCGCTGCAACTTTCGGCTTCCGACCCGGACGGCGACACGCTCACCTACATTTCGGATGGCCTGCCCCCCGACCTCTCTCTCGACCCGGACACGGGCGAGATTTCGGGCACCCTCTCCCATGGCGCGACCACTGCAGGGACGCCGGGTGTCTATAACGTGACCGTTACGGTGTCGGATGGATCGGGGCTTCCCGACTCGGAGACATTTACCTGGACGGTCGACAATACGAACCGGCTGCCGCAAATTGACGACCCGGCGCATTTAAGCACACTGGTGAACGCGGAAAACGATCTGGTCTCCTTCCCCGTGCTGGCGTTTGACCTGGATGCCCAGACCCTCGCCTACAGCGCCACCGGTCTACCGCCGGGGTTGACGATCAACGCGAGCAGCGGCCTGATCTCCGGCACCACCCAATTTGAGACGGATGCGACCTACACCCCCAAAATCACCGTTTCGGACGGGGAGGGGAGCAGCGTTCGAGACTTCTTCTGGACGATTACGCATACCAATCGCGCGCCGGTGCTGACCAATCCGGGCAACCAGAGTCATGCGGAGGGGGATGCTTCCGTGTCAGTGGCAATTCCCGCGACCGACCCCGATGGGCTGATCCCGGCGCTCTCTTACACCGCCGCAGGTCTGCCCCCCGGACTTTCGGTTAATGCGGCGACGGGGATCATCTCCGGCAGCCTCCCCTTCAACGCGGCGGGGACCTATGCCGTGACGCTCTGTGCCTCGGATACGGCCCTTTCGAGCTGTCTGCCGATCGTCTGGACGATCACCAACACCAACCGTGCCCCCACGGTCACCAATCCGGGTTCCAAGAGTTTTGCCGAAGGGACGGTGGTGTCGCTCCCGATTGTGGCCTCCGACCTGGATGCGGATGTCCTCACCTACAGCCAGACGGGGCTTCCGGCATCGCTTTCCATCCATTCCGCGACCGGCCTGATTTCGGGCACCCTCCTCTTTACCGAGGCGAATAGCTACAGCGTGCAGGTCAGCGTGTCGGACGGGACTGCCACCGTCACTATCGGCTTTGCCCTGACGGTGACCAACACCAACCAGCGGCCGACGATCACCTCGCCCGGCAACCGGAACGACAGCGAGGGAGAGGCGATCAGTCTTCCGATCGTGGCCGGAGATGCGGACAATCCCCCCGGCACGGGGCTGACCTACAGCGCCATCGGGCTGCCTCCCGGCCTCTCGATTAACAGCACGACGGGTGCGATCGCAGGCACGTTGACGGCCACGTCGGTCGGGGTCTATGCCGTCTCGGTGACGGTGGCCGACAGTGGCGGTCTTTCCAGCAGCGTCTCGTTTAGCTGGACCGTGGGCCATACCAACCGCGCGCCGATTCTCAACAATCCGGGCGACCAGACCACGCTGGAAAACAGCTCCATCGCACTACAGATTGTGGCTTCCGATCCGGATGGGGACGCGTTGGGTTATAGCGCACCGACCAGTACAGGGATCGGGCTTCCGCCCGGCCTTTCCATCAACACGACAACGGGGTTGATCTCCGGCATCGTCCCCTTTACGGCTGCGGGGGTCTACACGGTCAAAATTGACATCACGGACGGGGGCCTCACCGACACCGAGAGCTTCGTCTGGATCATCGCCAACAACAACCGGCCGCCGGTGCTGGTCAACCCAGGGAATCCGACGCTGACCGAAGGGGTCGCAGCCTCGATCCCGCTTACGGCCTCCGACCCCGACACCCCCGACGAGGGAGATACGCTCACTTACAGTGCAACGGGGCTCTCGGCCCTGGGTCTTGCGATTAGCGGCAGCACGGGGCTCATCACCGGCACCCCCTCGTTTACTGCGGTGGGGAGCTATCCGGTCACGGTTGCCGTCACCGACAACCCCGGTGGACTGACCACCAGCATTCCGGTCACCTTCATCGTGGTCAATTCCAACCGCTGCCCCACGATTAGCGACCCGGGTGCGCAGCAGAGCGCGGAGAACGATTTCGTGGCGTTGCAACTGACGGTCAACGATCTGGATGGCGATCAGGTCACGTTTAGCGCATCGGGGCTTCCGCCGGGGCTGCTCATCACCCCCGCCGGGTTAATTACCGGGACCTCCCCCTTCACGGCGGCGGGCACCTACACCGTGACCGTTGTGGCGAGCGATACGGCCCTGGCGGGTGGCTCCTGCTTCGGGACGCTGGAAATGATATGGACGGTCGAAAACAGCAACCAGGCGCCGGTGCTGAACAATCCGGGCCCGCAGGTGGGCGCGGAAGGGGCCCCCTTCACGCTGCAACTGGCCGCCACGGACCCAGACAACGATCCGGTGACCTATGCCCTCACCTCCGGCCTTCTACCGAAGGACTTAACGCTCGATGCCGACACGGGTCTGATCCAAGGGACGCTCAGCTTCGAATCCACCGGCGTCTACTCGGTGGGGGTGACGGCCTCCGACAATCAACCGGCGAATGCGACCTCCGCCCAACAGAACTTCAGCTTCACGATTTCTCCCACCAATCGTGCCCCGGTCTTCCGCGCGATCCCCGCCCAGACAAACGCGCAGGGAGAGCCGATTGCACCGATCACGATCGTTGCGGACGACCCGGATGGCGATCCCCTGACGTACACCGCCAATGGTCTCGGAATCCTGGGACTGACGATGAGCCCGGCGGGGACGATCAGCGGCACGATTCCCTTCACGGCCCTGGGTACCTATAGCGTGCAGGTGGTGGCCTTTGACGGCACCCTTTCCGACACGGAGACAATTTCCTGGGAAATCGTGAACACCAATCGCAAGCCCGACCTCAATCCGCCGGGGGGGAAGTCCAGCTTTGAGGGGGATGTCGTCTCCTTGCAGATGGTGGCGGCCGACCCGGATGGGGATGGCCTGATCTACAGCGAGATCGGTCTCCCGGATTCTCTCTCGATTAACGCCGCGACGGGCGAGATCACGGGGACCCTGGCGTTTGACGAGGCGGGTGGCTACACCGTCACGGTGACGGTGACGGACGACGGCACGCCGCCCCTGGACGATTCGGAGACGTTTGTCTGGACGGTCAGCAACTTCAATCGTGCGCCGGTGATTCCCACGCTGCCGGCCCGGACGAGTGCGGAAGGGGACGATTTCTCGGTCGCGCCCATCCTGATCGAGGCCACCGATCCGGACGGCGATACGCTCACCTACAACGCCCTAAACCCGGTTACGAGTCAGTCGCTGCTTCCGCCGGGGCTTGTCATTTCCCCCACGACGGGGGCCATTACGGGGACGATCACCTCCAATGCGGCGCAGACCAACGGTGGGGTCTACTCCGTGACGATCTTTGTGAGCGATCCGGAGGGGCTTTCCGATCAGGAGACCTTCCTCTGGACCGTCACCAACAGCAATCAGGCGCCGGTGGTGACGCAACCGGTCACGCAGAGCACGCTGGAGGGTCTGCCGGTGTCGCTGCGGGTGACCGCCTCGGACCCCGACAGCGACTCGCTTACCTTTAGCGCGACCAATCTGCCGCCCAATCTTACGATCCACCCGGTGACCGGGGTCATTTCCGGCACGGTCTCCTACGAGTCGGGCGAGACGGGGAGGAAGGACTACAGCGTGACCGTGACGGCCAGTGACGGGTCGTTAAGCGACGATGCCACGTTCACCTGGACGATCACCAACGCCAACCGGCTGCCGACCTGCTTTAACTTCGGCACGCCGATCCTGACGGAAGGGGAGTTCTTCTCCCAGTTCTTCCTGGCCGAGGATGCCGATTCTACGGATGTGCTCACCTACAATGCCGTGGGCCTCCCGCCCGGCATCGCGATGAACACCACCACGGGAGAGGTCTCAGGTACGCCGCCCTTTACGGCCTCCAACAGCGCCACCAGCTCCTACCCGGTCACCCTGCAGGCGCTGGATGGGGCGAGCGGGGTCTGCTCGCAGGTGGTCACCTTCAGCGTGAAGGATGTCAATCAGGCGCCGGTGGTGACCTCTCCGGGGGACTTGACCCATGCGGAGAATGAGGCCATTACCATAAAAATTCTGGCCTCGGATCCGGACGGAAATGCCCTGACGTTCAGCGCCGACGGGCTTCCCACGGGACTCACGATCGGGAAGATAGACGGAAAGATTTCCGGCACCCCGCCCTTCACTGCGGCGGGGGTCTACCTGGTGACGGTCAATGCCTCGGATGGGCTGCTGGTGGGGAAGATCAATTTCACTTGGACAATCACCGACACCAATCAGCCCCCCAATCTGGTCTCTCCGGGGAGCCAGACCTTCCTGGAGGGGGCGACCGTGTCGTTGCAACTGGTGGGAAGCGACCCGGACGCGAGCGATCTCGCGCTGACGTATGACGACCTGGATGCAAATGACGCTCACACGCTGCCGCCCGACCTGCTGCTCGATCCCGACACGGGAGCGATTTCAGGGCTGCTTCCGTTCGATGAAACGCGCCAGACGCGCAACCATGCCGTGACGGTCCGGGTCTGCGATCCCCACGGTTCATGTGCGGAGCGCGCCTTCAATTTGACGATCCTGGACGTCAATCGGGCGCCGGTGGTGGACAGTTGCGCCGCGACGACCTTTCCGGAGGGGGCCAATGTTTCGATTCCGATCGTGGCGCACGATCCGGACGGCGATCCGATCGTCTTTAGCGCCAACGGATTGCCGCCGGGGCTCTCTATCCACCAGCAGAGCGGGCTTATTTCGGGCACACTCGATTTCTTCTCCGCCCCGTACACGGTCACCGTGGTGGCCAACGATGGCGCCCTCAACGGGGTGACCACCTGCTCGATCGTGGTGACCAACGAAAACCGCTGTCCGACGCTGACCCCTCCGGACAATCAGAGCAGGGCCGAAGGGGATGTGGTGGCGCTTCAGGTCTTTGCGTCCGATCTGGATGGGGGAGGTCTCACCTTCACCGCGACCGATCTGCCGGCGGGTCTGACCATGGATAGCACGGGGATCATTTCCGGGACGATCTCGCTCTCGGCGGCGTCGTCGTACAGCACGACGGTGACGGTCAGCGACGGGGTTTGCAGCGATATCGTTGTGTTCGACTGGACGATTGCCGGCACCAACCAGCCGCCAGTGATCGTCAGCCCGGGTGCCCAGAACATGGCGGAGGGGATCACGCTTGCGCCTTCCATCCAGGTGGTGGCGACCGATCCGGACAATGATTCGCTCACCTTCACCGCCGTGAACCTCCCGCCGGGGCTTGAAATGACCTCGACCGGCGAGATTCGCGGCACGATTGCCTTCCAGCCGGGGCAGGACACGAAGCCATATAGCGTTATCGTCACGGTCAGTGACGGCAAGACCACGGCCCAGGTCCCCTTCACCTTCACGGTGCTGAACGTGAACCGTTCCCCCGAACTCTGCACGCTCACCGACCAGGTAAGCGCACAGGGGGCCGTCGTCTCCCTGTCGTTCCTCGCAGGCTGCGCCACCGACCCGGATGGAGACACCCTGGGCCTTTCCGTGTCGGGTCTTCCGGAGGGGTTGAGCTTTGACACGACCACGAAAAAGATCTCCGGCACGGTCTCGCCCACCGCCTCGCTGGGGGCCGCAGTGGTCACGGTTTCGGTGACCGATGGCGGCCCTACCGTGTCCAGGACCTTTACCTGGACGATCAGCGGCACCAATCGGGCGCCGGATATCAACCCCGCGCCGACCGGTCAGACGGTGGCGGAAGGAGAGCCGTTCGGCCTCAGTATCAATGGTACCGACCCCGACGGGGACAAGGCGCTGACCTACACGGTCGCCTGGTCTCCGTCCACCCCCGCCGGGTTTACCATCGTCACAGGGACCACCGGCGCGGGACTCCTGACGGGGACGTTTGGATTCGATGAGGCGATCCCGGGCTTCAACAAGACCTACACCGTCACGGTCACGGTGACCGATTCGGGCGGGCTGTCGAGCGCTTCGAAGACATTCTCCATCATCGTCACCAACACCAACCGCCCGCCGGAATTTACCAGTAGCTGTGACCTGGTCCGCTCGCGGGGAGATGTCGTTTCGGGCGTCATGGTGACGGCCACCGACCCGGACGGCGATCCGCTGCACTTCAGCGGGGGGGTCGGGGCGAGCAGTCCGAGTAACCTGGGGCTTGCGATCGAGGACGACGGCGAGATCAAAGGGACCGTTTCCAGTACCGCGCCGCTGGGGGTCAACGGCTTCACGATCAAGGTGTCGGATGGCATCACGTCGGTCGAGAAGAGCTGTCTCATGACGGTGAAGGGGGTCAACACCCCGCCCAGTCTGCCGGCGACCATCTCCCTCTCTTCGGTGAACGAAGGGGAGCCGGTGTCGTTCCAGGTGACGGCGACCGACCCGGACCTGGGGGAGGTCCTGACCTATGTGGACCTGGATCCGCCGACGGACGATCCAACCATCGAGAAATTGCATACGCTGCCGCCCGGACTCTCGATCGGTAGCTCCGGCCTGATTACGGGGGTGGTGCCCTATTCGGCGGTCTCCAAGGCGGAGAAGACGCATGACTACCTGGTCAAGATCACCGTCTGCGACAGTTCCAATGCCTGTGACAGCGATCCGATTTTTGAGCTGCGGGTCACCCATGTGAATCAGAAACCGACCTGCTCGGACCCCGGCGATAAAATTGGAACGAAAGGTGTGCAGATCGCTCCCTTCTTCCTCCAAGGGGCCGATCCGGATGGAGATACGCTCACCTATTCGGCCGCCGAGCTGCCAGGGGGTCTGACCATCAATACCACCACCGGTGAAATCACCGGGACTCCCCAATCTACATCGGTGGACGACTTTACGGTGACGGGGAAGGTCAGTGACGGGGCCTTCATCTGCGAGGTCACCTTCTCCTATAAAATCTTCGACGTACCGCAGCCGAACAGCAAGCCGATAATCGCGCCGATTGCCGACAAGGGCAACGTCATAGATCAGCCGATTTCCGACTTTCGGATTCCGGCCAGCGACTTGGAAAGTCACCCCCTGACCTACACGGCCAGCAATCTGCCGGACGATCTGGTCCTGAATCCGAGTACGGGGATCATCAGCGGGACGCCGACCAAGCCGGGGACGTTTACCGTGACCGTGACGGCCAAAGAGACGAGTACGACTGAACAACTTTCGTCCGACCCGGTCACATTCAAATGGACGATTTCGGACGTAAACCAATGTCCCACGATTGCCACGCCACCTGCGCAGGAGAGTGTGAAAGGTAAGGAGATCACCCCCTTGGTCCTCAATGTAAACGATCCGGAAGGGGGGACTGTCTTCTGTCTGCTTGACAGCGGATCGCTCCCGACCGGACTGAGTCTGGATACGGGTGCATGTACAATCAGTGGCACCCCCAGCGAAACGGGCGACGACACCTTTAAGATCAAGGTCCAGGACGCTTCATCCCCCCTCTCCTGTCCGTCCAGCAACACCATCTCCTGGAAGGTGGTGCCGCCCCCCACGCCGCCGACGATCGCCATCACGTTCAACCCCACCTCCGTGGCGCTCAACGGCACCTCCACGATGGAGATCAAACTGACGAACCCGAATACGATCTCCCTCACCGGCGTGGCGTTTAGCACAACAACGAAGATTGCGAGCGGCCCGACCAGTAACCTCAAAATCAAGACAGATGCTACGAACAACTGCGGCGAAACCCTGACGGCGGCCCTCGATAGCGCGAGTGTGACACTCTCCGGCGGTACGATTCCGGCTTCGGGTTTCTGTACCGTCACAGTGGGGGTGTCCGCCAGCCTGGCCGACACTTATTCTGTAGCGAGTACCCAGGTGACCTCCTTGGAAGCAGACCCGGGCGCAGTCGCAACCGGGTCTTTGGTGGTCACGACCACCACTGCGACCAATGTGACGCTGACGGTGGAGCCTCCCGCGAATGGGAGTGTGACGGGGACGGGGATTAACTGCGGGAGCGACTGCACGGAGTCGGTGGCGCCGAACACCTCCGTGACATTGACGGCGGTGCCGAATACAGGGTTTGTGTTTGGAGGCTGGGGCGGGGCGTGTAGTGGGACGACGAGCTCCTGCACGGTGAAGATGGATGTGGCCAAAACGGTGAGCGCCACGTTCAACCCGGCGCCCGAGACCAATGTGCTGCTGACGGTGGAGCCTCCCACGGATGGGAAGGTGACGGGGGTTGTGACGGGGACGACGGGGCTGGTGATTGACTGCGGGAGCGACTGCACGGAGTCGGTGGCGCCGGGTACCTCCGTGGAATTGACGGCGGTGCCGAATACAGGGTTTGTGTTTGGAGGTTGGGGCGGGGCGTGTAGTGGGACGACGAGCTCCTGCACGGTGACGATGGATGTGG
>CAZOFZ010000007.1:0-33293 GCA_964579175.1 uncultured Nitrospirota bacterium
GTTGAATGCGGCCTCGACGCCGGAGGTCTGCGACGGGTTGGACAACGACCTGGACGGATTGGTGGACGAAGGGTTCGATACCGACGGGGACGGGAAGGCCGACTGTGTGGATACCGAAACCTGTGACGGGTTGGATAATGACGGCGATGGATTGGTAGACGAAGGGTTCCCGGATACCGATGGGGACGGGATCGCCGACTGTGTAGACACCGGCGGCGGGCCCTCTGAGGTTTGCGATGGTCTGGATAACGACGGAGATGGTGTCGTTGACGAAGGGTTCCCGGATACCGACGCGGATGGGATCGCCGACTGTGTTGATCCATCCCCGCTGGGGGTCTGTGGCGGTGTGCCTGTAACGATTCTGGGCACCTCTCGTTCCGAGATCCTGATGGGTACGGCGGGTCCAGATGTCATTGACGGCCTGGGCGGCCACGACCGAATCAACGGCATGGGGGGTGACGATGTCATCTGCGGCGGAGAGGGGAACAATACGATTCGGGGTGGGACCGGTTCCGACAAATTATATGGCGGATCGGGGAACGACCGGATTCGGGCGGGACGGGGGGACGATTTGATGGAGGGTGGCCCTGGCGAGGACAAATGTTACGGCGGTCGCGGCCATGACACCGCGCTGTCCTGCGAAAAGGTCGTTGGTGTGCCGTGACGAGGTGCACTTCCCGTGTCGTCACCGGTCACGTCCCATGTGATAGTGTTCCCGTACCTGCCGCAGATGCCGGATGAAACGCGAAGGCGCTACCTGTCCGTCGCCATCGCCCCTGCCTCTCGCCGGGTGTTCTTGCACATTTATCCCGATCAGGGTGATGGCAGTCGCACCGACTCTCTGCGGCGGTTGAAATAGAGGCGCCGATGGAAATCGTGAAGGTGCTGACCGACAACGGCAGCCAATTCACAGGCCGGTTCACAGAGGCGGCTCGATAACCGAACGGCCGGCACGCATTCGATCTCTCCTGCGCCGAATTGAGAATCGCGCATCGCTTCCGTCCACCGCGATACCCTCGAACGGACGGCATGATCCAGCGATTCAACGACCGCATCGGCGCGTCTGGGGTAACCCGATTTCGATCCGAGAAGAGCTGGAGATAGCCCTGACGCGCTACGCGACGGCCCTACAACCGGCGCATTCCCCAACGGGCCTTGAGCTATCTTACCCCCCGTTCAGGCACCGCAAGAATGGCAGACCAAGAAACCGGAACCATTCTCTGGTCCGGCGTATATTGATCTTTAAGTAATAATGGGTACGATTCATTCCCCTCCTTATCCAAGGAGGGGTGAGGGGTGGTTTGAGAGGGCGCTCGAAGGCGGACACGTAAAACATGACGGGAAGAAGTCACCGGAACAACCACCCCCTGCCCCTCCTCGAGTGAGGAGGGGAGCAAGCAATGTATTCGTTATTAGTTAAACGTCAATAACGACACGGGACGCGATACCTGATGCCCCGCGTTGAGGTCATGCCAGAGTTGGTACAATGGGCGCGAGAGCGGGCCTCTCTTTCGGTCGCCGATCTTGCCAAGCGGTTTCCCAAGCTCGGAGAGTGGGAACGAGGTGCCGCCCATCCGACGATCAAACAGCTTGAGGCCTTCGCAAAAGCAACCCACGTCCCATTCGGGTATCTCTTCTTGCCCGAGCCGCCGGAGGAACGCCTTCCGATCCCGGACTTCCGCACCGTATCGGGCGCAGCGGTGGGATGTCCGAGTCCCGATCTGCTGGATACGATCTATACGATGCAGCGTCGCCAGGCATGGTTGCGCGAGGAGCGGATCGAATGCGAAGCGGATCGGCTGGATTTTGTGGGAAGCGCACGGCTGACGGATGATCCGCAGGTCGTCGGGCGTGAGATGCGCCACCGCACGGACGATCTGTTTTCGTCCATATTTTTCTGTTGCGACTGACACGGTTTGAACCGAAGCGTATCCGACAGAGTAACGTCGGTTCCCACGGATGTGTTCGAATATGCGTAACCTAAAACCCGACGGGACTTCCCAAATCGGCACGGTTTATCTGGTGGGGGCGGGGCCGGGGGATCCGGGACTTCTGACGTTGCGCGGGCGGGCGCTGCTGGAGACGGCCGACGTCGTCATCTATGACTACCTGGCCAATCCGCAACTGTTGGAATGGGTCCCCGCGGCAGCAGAAAAAGTCTACGTCGGGAAGAAGGGGGGGAGCGTCAGTCCCACCTACCAGGTGGAAATACATCGTCGGATGATCGAGGCGGCGCGGGCGGGCAAGCAGGTTGTCCGTCTGAAGGGAGGCGACCCGTTCATCTTCGGTCGCGGCGGGGAGGAGGTCGAGGCGCTGGTTGCGGCGGAGATCCCCTTCGAGGTAGTGCCAGGGGTCACCTCCGCCATTGCGGCGCCCGCTTACGCCGGCATCCCGCTCACGCACCGGGATCGCGCCTCCACGGTGACGTTCGTAACCGGTCATGAGGAAGACGACAAGGCACCGACCGACTGGGGACGGCCCGCCGCCGCAAGCGATACGCTGGTGGTGCTGATGGGGATGGGCAATCTCCCGGCCATCGTGGCGCGGATGATTCAGTGCGGGCGCAGACCCGACACGCCGATTGCCCTGATTCGCTGGGGGACGCATCCGCGTCAGCAGACGCTGGTCGGCACGCTGTCCGACATTGTGGGGCGGGTGACGGAGGCGAATTTCAAACCGCCGGTGGTGATGGTGGTGGGCGACGTCGTCACGCTGCGCGGGCCCCTCTCCTGGTTCGAAAAACGTCCCCTCTTCGGCAAAAAAATTCTCGTCACGCGCGCGCGGGCGCAGGCGGCCCCGCTCTCCGACCGTCTGGCCGCCGCGGGCGCGGAGGCGATCGGGCTCCCCGCGATCGAAATCGTCCCGGTCTCGGACGTGGGGCCCCTGGATCGCGCACTGGATCGGATCGGCCAATACAACGGGCTTATCTTTACGTCGGTCAACGGCGTGCGCCATTTTCGCAAACGATTGGATGAACGGCGGTTCGACCTGCGGAGGCTGTCGGGTCTCTCCCTCTGTGCCATCGGACCGGCCACGGCAGCGGCGGTGGAGGCATGGGGGCTATATGTGGACGTGGTGCCGACCGAGTTTCGGGCCGAGGGGGTGCTTTCGGCGCTGGAACAAATCGGGATTGCCGGCAAGCGGTTTCTGCTGCCGCGCGCCAAGGTGGCGCGCGATATCCTGCCGGAGACCCTTCGCGCGAAGGGGGGCGAGGTGGATGTGGTGCCGGTCTACGAAACGCGACCCCCCGCCGACCCTGGGCCGATCCCCGCATCGGTGGACATGGTGACATTTGCGAGCCCCTCCAGCGTGAAAAACTTCGTGAACGGAATGGGCCGGAATCTTACCTTTGCCGCCGTTGCCTGCATTGGCCCAATCACCGCCGACTGCGCCCGCGCGCACGGCCTGACGGTGAATGTGATGCCCGCGACCTACACGATTCCGGATTTGGCGGCAGCCATCGTGGAGTATTTCCGATGCCCCTGATTCAGATTCAGGATCGGATTCAGGAACCGATGCCGACGGTGGCCTTTCACACGTTCGGTTGCCGGCTGAATCAGTCGGAGAGCGCCTCTTTGGCCTCGGCCTTTTCGTTCACGGGGTATCCCGTCGTGGAGAATCGGCCGGCGGATATCGCCATCCTCCAAACCTGCTCCGTGACCGAAACCGCCGAGGGCGACTGCCGTCGTCTGATCCGAAAAATTTTGCGAGGGCGTCCGCAAACCTTCATCGCCGTCACCGGTTGTTACGCGCAGGTGGGCGTCGAGGCACTGCGGCGGATCCCCGGCGTAGACCTCATTGTGGGGACAGAATACAAGATGGGCCTCCCGGATCGGGTGTGGGAGGTCATTGGCCGGGGACCGGTGATGAAACGGGGATCGCCGCTGGTCCTCCATACCCCCGTGATTGGGCGCGAGGACTTCACCCTCGATCACTATGCCACGTTCGATCATGCCACGCGACCCAACGTTAAAATCCAGGACGGTTGCGATTTCTTCTGCACGTTTTGCGTCATTCCCTATACCCGCGGTCGGGAACGGAGCCGAAAGATGTCCGACATCTTGCTGGAGGGGTCGGTCTGGGCCGCGCAGGGAAAACGCGAAATCGTCCTGACGGGGGTCAATCTGGGGGAATATCGGTCGGATGGGGCCGACTTGAGCGATCTGGTGGATGCGCTCTCCGAAATCGAGGGCTTAAGCCGGATTCGGATCTCCTCGATCGAGCCGACCACCGTCCCGCCGCGCTTGATCGCGCAGATGGCCCGGCCCGACGGCAAGCTCTGTTCCCATCTTCATCTGCCGCTGCAAAGCGGGAGCGACACGATCCTGACGGAGATGAGACGGCGCTATACGCGGGAGGCGTACGCCGCCTTTGTACGCGACGCGGTGGCGGCGGTTCCGCACCTGGGGCTGGGCACCGACGTGATGGTCGGCTTCCCCGGGGAAGGAGAGCGGGAATTCGAAGAGACCTGCGATCTGATCCGGCGGCTGCCATTTTCATATCTGCACGTGTTCCCCTTTTCCGAGCGGAAGGGAACGCGAATCACGCGGCAGACAAGACTTGCGCGCGTGCCGTCGTCGGTGATTCAACGGCGCGCGGCGCATTTACGCGGGCTCTCGAACCGACTGCGGCAGGCGTTTTACGAGAAAAACCTGGGCCGGACGGTACCGGTGCTTTTCGAACGGCGTGAAGGTTCGGGCCTCTGGAGTGGCCTCACGCCGAACTATCTGCGGGTAAGGGTCGAAAGCGATACGGCGCTTGCGGGGCGGATCGCCGACGTGCTGCTGGAACGGGCCGAGGCCTCACACGTGATTGGGACGCTCCTGAAGCGGTCCATTCGGTAACATCTCTCTCGATCCCCGCACAACGTGCGTGGGGGCTGCCCAATGCGCGTCGTTGACTTCCCACTTTCCGTCTCCTAGAATCGTTTCCTGGAAATTGGGCGGTTGTCATTCTGGAGGTGGACATGGGAGAGGTGAAGGTTGTGGCAAGTCAGACGTGGGAAGAAGAGGTGATCAAATCTTCCGATCCCGTCATGGTAGATTTCTGGGCCCCCTGGTGCGGCCCTTGCAAGATGATTGCGCCGGTGGTGGAGGAGTTGGCGGTGGAGTACGGCGGCCGGTTGAAGGTGTGTAAATTAAACACGGATGAAAATCCGGACATCAGCAGCCGCTACCAAATCATGGGAATCCCGAGCCTGCTTTTCTTCAAGAACGGAGCGGTTCTGGATAAGATTGTGGGCGCCGCCTCCAAGAGCCACCTGAAAGCCAAAATAGACGCCGTCATTGCCTGAACGCAGCCCGAACGCGATCCATGCTGAGGGAGCTTCGTCTTCAAAATTATGCGATCGTGGACGAACTCTCGCTTGTATTTTCGGGCGGTTTCAATGTCATCACGGGCGAGACGGGGGCAGGCAAGTCCATCCTGGTGGACGCCATCTCCCTCCTTTTAGGTGGCCGTTCTTCTGTGGAAGACATCCGTGCGGGGGCGGAAGAGGCCGTCCTGGAAGCCCGGTTCGATCCCCCCGCAGCCGCAGACAATTCGTCTCCTCAAGAAGAAATCGTTCTCAAGAGAGTCCTTTCCAGAACAGGTAAGGGCCGCGCCTATCTCAATGGATCGCTGGCCCCCCTCTCCTCCCTCAAAGAAGCGGGTCAGAAACTCGCCGAGATCCACGGGCAGCATGAACAGTATGGCCTGCTGGATCCCGCCCGGCAGCTTGACCTGCTGGACACTGCGGGCGCACTCCACCCGCGACGTGAGGCCTATGCCGCGCATTATCGCGAATGGATGCAACTTCTCGGTGAGCAGCAAAAGTTACGGCATCGGACCGAGACGCGCCTGCGGCAGGCCGACTTTCTGCGTTATCAACTTTCTGAAATCGAGAATGCGCGGCTTTTGCCGGACGAAGAAGACGCCCTTTTAAAAGAGGCCCAACACCTGAAAAACTGGGAGGCGATCCAGTCGGCGGCGCGGGATGCTTACGCCCTTCTGGTGGAGGAAGGGGCCGTCTTAAGCCAACTGGACAGGACGGGAAGTGCGCTCCAGCGGTTACATACGGCTGCGGGGGACGCACGGCCCGAATTAGACCTCTGGGAGACGGCGCATATCCACCTGAGGGAGTTGGCCACGCTGCTGCGCGCGCGATTTGGGGAGGTGGACCCGAACCGCCTCAACGCGGTCACCGAGCGACTCTATCTGATCCAGCAATTAAAGAAAAAATATGGCCCTTCCTACGAGGCCATCGTCCATTTTCGAGACCGGCTTTCCGCCGAACTTGCGTCCCTGTCCGATTCCGAAGTGCGTGAGGCGCAGCTTTCGGCCCGAATTTCCGAGGCAGAAGCCGTCTGTTGGGAAGAAGCCCGGACGCTCTCCAAAGAGCGGGTGGCCTGCAAGGCGCGGCTGGAGAAGCAGGTCAAGGCGGAGATGGATGCCCTGGGAATGGAGCAGACCCGCTTTCGCATCGCGTGGCAGGAGGCGCCCCTTTCGGAGACGGGGATGGACCGGATTTCGTTCCAGATTGCGCTGCCGGGCGAGGTGCCGCGCGACCTCGACAAGGTTGCGTCAGGAGGGGAGCTCTCGCGGATTATGCTGGCGCTCAGGGTGGTCCTCTCCGACTCGATCCCCACGCTCATTTTTGACGAGGTGGACGTTGGCGTGGGGGGGGCGGTTGCGGAGCGCATCGGCCTGCGACTCTTACGGCTGGCGCAGTCGCACCAGCTTTTTTGTATTACCCACCTGCCTCAGATCGCGCGCTTCGCCCAGCACCATTATCAGGTCCGGAAGGGGTCGGGCGACCGCGTCGTGACCACGGTCCGGGCATTGTCGGAGGAAGCACGTGTGGCGGAGCTTGCGCGCATGCTGGGTGGCGTGACGATGACCCCCATCACACTGCGCCATGCCGAGGAGATGCTTCAGCGCGGTGCGGCAGATTCATGACGCAGTGTCGAGGATTTGCCGCACGGTTTGGATCAACTGCGACCGCGGCACGGTGAGCTGTCCGCTTTTACCGGCGCTTCGAAAGGCCTCCCGATCCTGAAGGGCGGTCCGTTTTTCCAGGCCGGCTTTCAGGTCCTTCACCGAGACGGTGCCGGCCTTCAGCTCGTCTTCGCCCAGAATGATGGCCACCGGGATGCCGCGCCGGTTGGCGAAGGCCATCTGATTTCGCAGGCTCTCCCGCGGTGCCCCGAAGTAGACCTCGGTCGCGATTTTTTGCGCACGCAATGTGCCGGCCAGGGACAGGAGCGTATCCACGGGGGTGTCGGGGAGCGAGACGATCAAGACCTGTGTGGTCGTTCTGCGCTCGATTCTTCCCAGATGCGCAAGGGCCGACATGAAGCGATCAATGCCAATGGAAGCCCCCGTAGCCGGGATCGGCGACGTCATGAACCGTTCGGCCAGTTTGTTGTAGCGCCCGCCCCCCATAAACGATCCGAATTCCGGGGCCGAAACCCAGGCCGCCTCGAAGACGGGGCCGGTGTAGTAATCCAGACCGCGCGCCAGGGCCGGATCGAAAACCGCCTGATATTCCGGAATCTTCAGGCTCTCCATGTGGCCGGCCAGCTCGAACATTTCGCGGATGGCCGATCGGGACACCTCCGAATTGGGCAATTGCCCGGCCAACGATTCCACAACCGCGCCACGCGACTTTTTAGGTTCGGAAATAAACGCCAGGATCCGATCAATGGCCTGGCCAGACAATCCAACGCCCCGAATGGGGTCTCCCGATTCGTCAATCCGCCCCTCGCCCAGCTCTTGCCGAACGGCTTCCACGCCCACTTTCTTCAGTTTATCCACGACACGCAGGATGTGCCGCTCTTTTTCTCGTGTATCGGCGTCGCAGCCCGAAAGAAGCGCGTCGAAGAGCTTTCTGTTGTTAACGGAGATTTGAAAGATGCCGTCTTCATCCAGGCCGAGCTCTTTCATGACGTCGCAAACCGCCGCGATAATTTCGGCATCCACCGCGACGGAATCGCAACCGGCGGCGTCCAGATCGAACTGCATGAACTGTCGGAATCGCCCCGGCCCCGGCTTGTCGTCGCGGAAGACGGGCCCCAGATGATAGCGGCGAAAAGGGAATGGAATCTGCTGGGGATATTGCGCGATCAGTCGGGAGAAGGGGACTGTCAGGTCGAACCGCATCGCGATCGGTTCCCGCTCCGCGCTCTCCAGCCTGAACATCTGTTTGTTCGTCTCGTCTCCCCCCGTTCCGATCAGGGTGACCAGATATTCCAGGATGGGTGTGTCCACCGGCACAAAACCGTACCGCTCGTAAACCGCCCTGATTTTGTCCAGAACTGCCTGACGCGCGACCATCTCCTCCGGGAGGTAGTCGCAAAACCCCTTCAGAGTCTGCGGGATCACCTTTTTTTCTTCGTGCATTTTCGTCATTTCAATGGCCTCGTTTAAACGACGTCGGTGGGTATGCGAAGCACAACGCCCTCGGCAGGAGTGGTACTGGGAATGGGAATCGAACCCATGACCTCTTGATCCACAGTCAAGCGCTCTGCCAACTGAGCTATCCCAGCAAAATCGTCTCTGCGGTCAATTCGGTGGACGGGCAGGGCAGAATCATAGTATCGGACAGTGTGTGAAGTAAAGTGCACGGTGTGGATGTGTCAAGCCAAAGTAGAAACCGGACATTTCTATTTTGGTTTGACAACGACATTAACCCGCGTTGACAACGCAGGGAGGGGGTGGTACATTCCGGCGAGGTCGAGGGAGCGGCGGACGCCTGTCGTCGCGCGGGAAATGTGCGTGTCTCAAGGCGCCCGTTTCAGGGTGTTGGAGGCGCTTCCCAAGGGGGCCAGGGAGAGGGAGATGTTGATCCAGATGAAGGTACGGGGGCTGATGTTCGACCCCGATCACCCGAACGTCTACATCCTCATCCTGCGGGGCGATGAAGACGGAGAAGTCCTCCCCCTCTGGATTGACAAGTCCGATGCGCAGGCGATCAGCCTGGCCCTGGAAGGAATTTTCACACAGCGTCCGCTGACCCATGATCTCATCAAGAATATCCTGGATGCCCTGGATGCCAAGTTGATCAGCATCGTGGTGAGTGATCTGAAAGATGCGGTCTATCATGCCCGGATTCATCTGTCATACCGGGATGCGGAATTCTCGATCGATGCCAGGCCCAGCGATGCCATTTCGCTGGCGTTGCGGGCCAGTGTCCCCATCTTTGCCGCCGACGAGGTCATCCAGAAGAAAGGCTTTCAAGAGTTGGGGCGCTGGCTCGAAAACTTGCGCCCCGAAGACTTCGGAAAATACAGCGCCTGATGGATTAGGGACGAAGCGGATGCGGATCGTCGGTTTGTTATTTCTGCTCTTGTGGGTCGGCTGCGCGCGGATCGGCGATCTATCGGGGGAGCGTTATCGTGTCGGCGTGTTGTTCTCCCTGCCGAACGAGACGGTCGTCATCCTCCCGATGCAGGCCGCTGAAAAATACCGGGAGGACCTCCCGATGGCGGAATCCATTTTCTACAGAGGTCTGACCGAAATGCGGCCGCAGATGCAGCGGGTGTCGCCGCAGGAAAGCCGCGCCCGGCTTGAGGCGGCCTCTCTTTTTCCGATACTCGAGCGCCTGGAGGGTGACGTTCCGTTTTCAGAACGTGAAATGGCCCCGCTGCACAAACTCTTTGGGACGCCATTTTTCCTACAGACTTTTCTTTCCGAGGCCCAGACATTGGAGGGGGCCACGCACGTGCGGATTCGGAGCCGACTCTGGGATATGGAAAAGGGGGACATCGTCTGGGAAGCCACAGGAGAGTCGCGCGGCTATCTTTTTCTCTTTTTCCCGACCACGCCCGCAAGCATCGAGAAGACCCTGGAAGTGGCCAGCCGGGGCCTGATCCGAAAGCTCCCATAAACAGAACGGCATGAAATGGACACGCCCATGAATATCCCCGTAAAAGTCCATGCGGTCATATCGGACCCAAATGCCAGCAGCGACGCGCAGATTATCCTCCTCAAAGACCTGCAGGATCGGGAGATGTTGCCCATCTGGGTGGGCGTGACCGAAGGGAAGGCCATTCGTTTTATGCTCGAGGGGATTCTCCCTCCCCGCCCCCTTTCGCACGATTTGCTACACGATTTACTGAAACATCTGCACGTCGAAGTGGAAAAGGTGGTGATCAACGAACTCAACGATAACGTCTATTTCGCGACCCTTCACCTGACACAACGCCCCCCCCCGCCCTCCGAAACGACAATCGCCGATTTGGAAACGAGAGAACTTGCGAGAGAACTTGCAATTGATGCCCGCCCCAGCGATGTAATTGCCCTGGCCCTGCGCACCGGCGCACCGATCTATGCCTCGGAAGCGGTCCTGGAAAAGAGCGGCGGGAACCACCTGGATGCCTGGCTCAAAAACTTGAAACCCACCGATTTCGGTCCGTATCATGCCTGATCGTCCCGCGCCACTGTTTCTTTTGGTGGGGCCGACCGGCGTCGGAAAGAGCCGGATTGCGGAAGAGGTAGCCCTCTCGATGGGTGCCGAGATACTGGTGGCCGACTCCCGACAGGTCTATTGTGGGATGGATATCGGGATGGATAAGCCTTCTCTTGCGGCACAGCGGCGGGTGCGGAGACACCTCATAGACATGGTCGCCCCCGACGCCTTCTTCTCGGCGGGGGCCTACCGGCGCGCAGCGGAAGAGAAGATTGCCGAAATGACGGCGGCCCGCAAGCCGTTTCTGATCGAGGGGGGAACGGGGCTTTATATCCGCGCCCTGCTGGATGGCCTCTGGGAGGGACCGCCCGCAGATTGGGAATTACGGCGGCAGCTTCGCGCTGTGGAAGAGGCCGAAGGCGCGGGGACACTCCACCGGAAACTGGCCGAGACAGACCCCGACGCCGCCCGGACGATGGCGCCGCGCGATCTCCCCAAAATCATCCGCGCGCTGGAGGTGCATCGGCTGACCGGCAGGACGCTCTCCGACTGGCACCGGACGCATCGCGCAAAACGGTCGCGTCGGTCCTGCACCATTGTCGGTCTGCGGCGTGAACGGGACGATCTTTACCGGCGTGTTTCGGCGCGCGTGGATCGGCAGATCGCGGCGGGGCTGGTGGAAGAGACGCGACGCTTCGCCCACCTTTCGCCCGATTTGCCCTCCATGCGGGGTCTGGGCCATCGTCAGATACTCCCCTATCTGCGGGGGGAGCAGTCGTTGGACGAGGCCGTGACCTGTCTCAAACGAGACACCCGCCACTACGCCAAGCGGCAGATGACCTGGTTTTCCAGCGATCCCGGCATCGTGTGGCTGGATCTTGCCGAGAACGAGCCGGTTGAAGCCACGGTCGCGCGCGTTCAGGATTGCCTGATCCGCAACCGTGACATTCGCCGTGACATTCAAGGGAGTTGCAATGTCTGAAAAACGAACCCGGACAAAACGATCCGCCGCGCGGGGGGGTACGCCACAGGCGCGTATTGCGATCATCGGCGGCAGCGGTCTCTACGAAATGGAGACGCTCAAGGAGGTGCAGGCGATTTCCGTGACCACGCCATTTGGGCGGCCCTCCGGAAAGATCATCCTCGGCACGTTGGAAGGGAGGCCCGTGGCCTTTCTTCCGCGCCATGGCCTGGGGCATACGCTGCTACCGTCCGAGATCAACTATCGCGCCAACATTTTCGCCCTCAAGAAGCTGGGCGTGGAGCGAATTCTGTCGGTGAGCGCCGTGGGGATCATGCAGGAGCACATTGCGCCGGGGCATATCGTGGTGCCGGATCAGTTCTACGACCTCACAAAAGGACGCGAGAGCACCTTCTTTGGCCGGGGCATTGTGGCACACGTCAGCCTGGCCGATCCCATCTGCAAGGGGCTTTCCGAAACCGTGTCGGATGCGGCAGAGGGGGTTGAAGCGACGGTGCATCGTGGCGGGACCTATCTGTGCATGGAGGGGCCGCAGTTTTCCACGCGCGCCGAATCGCACATTCACCGCGGCTGGGGGGAAGGGGGCGCCATCTCGGTGATCGGGATGACCAATGCCACCGAGGCCAAACTTGCGCGCGAGGCCGAAATTTGCTATACCACGCTGGCGCTTGCGACCGACTACGACTGCTGGCACATCGCCTGCGCCGACGTAACGGTGGAGCAGGTGCTCAAGGTGCTGCACGACAACGTGGCGCTCTCGAAGCGGATTATTCAGGCGACGGTGGGACGACTCCCGATGACACGCGACTGTGGTTGCGGCGACGCCCTGAAATATGCCATCGTCACGGCGCCGGGCCGGATTCCGGCCAAAGTCCGGACCGACCTTGCACCGATTATCGGGAAGTATTTGTGAGGAGCAGGTTATCAACCGTCTCCAAAACCCCTCCCAACCTCCCCTTTAACAAAGATGGGAGGGGCGCAATTCCTGTGAGGGGTTTCCCCCTCCTCAATCTCTATCCCCCTCTTTACCTTAAAGAGGGGCTAGGGGAGTTATTTAAGAGATGAGTCTGTTGGTGGTGGGATCGGTGGCGTTAGACTCGGTGAAAACGCCATTCGGAGAGGTCACGGAGGTCCTGGGGGGCTCGGCCACCTATTTTTCGACGGCGGCCAGCTACTTTGGCGACGTGCGACTGGTGGCCGTGGTGGGAGAGGATTTTCCGGAGACGCATCTTGCATTTCTCAAGTCGCGGGGCATTCATCTCGACGGACTTCAGCGGCAGCCAGGTCGCACGTTTCGCTGGAAGGGGGAGTATGGCTACCCGCTCAATGAGGCCAAAACGCTCGATACCCAATTAAACGTCTTCGAGTCGTTCCGTCCGGCGCTGCCCGCGTCGTACCTCGATTCTCCGTTCGTCTTCCTGGCCAACATTGACCCCGAACTTCAAATGGACGTGTTGCGGCAGGTAAAACGTCCGAAGTTCGTGGCCTGCGACACGATGAACTTCTGGATCGCGGGAAAGCGGGATGCCCTCATCAAGACGCTGGCGTCCGTGGACCTGGTGGTCATCAACGACAGTGAGGCGCGGGAACTTGCGGGCGAGCCAAATCTGGTGGCCGCCGCGAGAAAAATTCTGGCCTGGGGGCCCGGGACGGTCATCATTAAGCGGGGCGAGCACGGTGTCCTGATGCTGAACGGAAAGGCGGCGTTTGCCGCCCCCGCCTATCCGCTGGAACAGGTCTTCGATCCGACGGGCGCGGGCGATTCGTTCGCGGGCGGCCTGATGGGATTTCTTTCTCAAAAACAACGGGTGGATGACGCAACGTTGCGCCAGGCGGTGATTTACGGCAGCGTCATGGCGTCTTATAATGTGGAGTCCTTCAGCCTGGACGGGATGCGTACCCTTTCGAAGGAGGCCATCCTGAGGCGCTACACGGAATTTGCGGCGCTGACCTCTTTCGAGTTTCTTGAAACGCAGGGGCCGCGTTGAAAATAAGAGTCCTTCTTTTTCTCCTTCTTCCGCTGCTCTGCGCCTGCGGCGCAACGCGGGCACAGATTCAACAGGAACAGGCGGCGATCGCCCACTATAAATTGGGTACGGCAAACCTCAACGACAACCTGATTCAGCCCGCCTACATCGAGTTCCAGAAGGCGGTGGCCCTGAACCCCCAGCATCGGGATGCCCATTATGCCCTGGGCCACATTCACGTGGTCAAAGAGGACTATGCAGAGGCAATGATCGCGTTTGAGCGGGCCCTCTCCATTGACCCCGAATTCTCGGATGCCCACAATTACATCGGCAAGGTGTACGAAATGCAGGGACAACTGGAGGCGGCGATCCTTCACTATGAGCAGGCAATCGAGAACCCCCGGTACGAGACACCCCAGCTGCCGCACTATAATCTGGGACTGGTTTATCTGACCCAGACACGATACGATGCGGCCGTGGCCTCGTTCCAACGGGCCCTGAAGATCGATCCGGCGCACCCCGCAGCCCGCCGGGAGCTGGGCCGCGCGTATGCCGGGCTGGGCAAACTAAACGAGGCGATTTCATCCTATCGGGAAGCCCTCCGTATCGCGCCAAACGATCTGGATGCGCATTACGCCCTGGCCCTGGCTTATGGGAAAAAGGGGGCGCCGGACTTGGAAAAAGAGGCTTGGCTCAAACTGGTCGAACAGGCGCCTGAAAGTCCGCAGGCACAGGAAGCAAAAAGGCGTCTCCTGATCCTCAAATGACAACGGTGAGAGGCTCGCGGCGGGTCAATCGCCTGGGTCAACCGCCGTAGATTGCCATGGAAAATCTGGGGCAGTTCCTGCGGCAGCAACGAGAGAAGCATCACCTCTCGATCGAAGAGGTGGCCGCCCGCACGCGCATCCGTCTTCAGTACGTTCAGGCCATGGAAGAGAACCGATTCGATCAGCTTCCACACCAGGTTTCGGCAAAGGGCTTTTTGCGATGCTATGCGTCGGCCCTGGGTCTGGATGGAGGAGATGTCCTTCAGCGGTTTATGGCGTTACAGCCGCCGGATACCGCCCCGACGGTCTTCACCGAAGAGAAACCGGCCCCTGCCTATATTCACGTCAAACGGGTGGGGTCGCTTCCATTTTATTTTCGGATAACGGCATGGATCGTTGGGGCCCTTTTGCTTGCTGGAATCGCCTTCTGGATGTCCGGGAAGGCGTCCGTTTTATATCGGCCTCCCCCCTCCCCACGGGCGTCCACGCCGGAAGCCACGGTGGCCGAACCGGTCGTCGAACCCACAATCGAAACAGCTATCGAGGTGGCGCAACCGCTGCCTCCCGTGACCGTCACGGAAGCGGCCCCACCGCCTGCGGACGAATCTGCAGAGCCGCCTCCGGAGGCGGCCGCAGTTCCCGCACCCCCGGCGCCCGCTCCGCAAACGGGAGATCCGTCCGGGGCATTGACGCTGGACCTCGAGGCGGTGGAGCCCTCCTGGGTGCGCGTGGTGATTGACGGCGCGCAGACGGACGACGTCCTGCTTCAGGCCGGACAAAAGATGGCCTGGCGGGCCCGTCACGGATTTTTGCTGACGTTGGGGAATGCAGGCGGTGTGCGTGTTTATCTGAATGGACAGGACATGGGACCCGTAGGGGCCCGTGGAAGAGTGGTGCGTGACATTCGTCTCCCACCCGAAGTACGATAGCGCTCCTAAAAACTGCCGGCGTAGCTCAGTGGTAGAGCAGCTGATTCGTAATCAGCAGGTCGTCGGTTCAATCCCGACCGCCGGCTCCAAAATCGCCGGATGGACAAGGTCATGGCAACGCGAATGCGCATCACGGCGTGGCTTCTGGCGTGGTTTCTTTTGACGGCGTTTTTTTGCGCGGTCCCCGCCTGGGCGATCAAGCCCCAGGCGCCCATTCGTCTAACGTTGTCCGACCCGGATGGTGCGGGAGATCGGCGGCGCCTGATTCTGACTGCGGCAGCCTCCGTGGACGCGGACACGCTGGATCTCTCCTTGAATCTTCCTCCGGACGTGCTGCGTCTCGAAGGCCCGGACAAATGGTCCGGACCCCTCAAAAAAGGAGAGGTTAAGACTCTTGAAGTGATCGTTCAAGTCCCTTCCCGTCCCCTCCGAGAAGTGGTGGGGAAGGCGATCATGACCACGACGTTTGGCACCTTTATCCGACAGAGCCGCCTGACACTGGATCGCACGTCCCCCTCCACACCCGAACTTCCATCCGTGCAACGGAGAGATCATGCAGGCCAGGTCCTGGAATTCAAGGGGAAGTAAGCGATGGTTCCGCCTCCTGATCGGTGGCTTCTTTCTCCTCCTCCAGGCAGCGTGCGGCGGTGGCGGCGGGGGGGGGAGTAACCCGCAGCCCTCCGTCTCCCCCGCCCAGTTTAACCTCACGCCCGGCGAGGCGGTCCCCCTTTCCACCGCGGGTCTGGACCCCCTGGCGCTGTCGTGGCAATCTTCCGATCCCGCCGTGGCGACCGTGGATCGAGAGGGGGTGGTCACGGGCGTTGCCGTCGGCGTCGCATCCATCACCGCGTCTTCGAACGGGATCAGCCTCAGCGCGACGGTGGGTGTCGTCAGTCCGAATCCGGGCGCCGCGAGTGCCGAAATTTCCGGAATGGCGCAATACGAAGACAAACCATTCGATCAGAACGGCCCTCTGGCCACGCCGTCCCGTCTTCCGATGCGCCATGTCGTCATCCATGTCATCGCCATTGACGGTTTTGTCCCAGTCGCTTCGGGTGCAACGGCGGCCGATGGAACCTTCCTCTTCACAAACCTGAATAACGCACAGCGACGGGGCGGGCTCTATCTTCAGATTCTTTCCAAAACGGGGCCCGCTTCACATCCAACACAAGTCGAGGTGCGCAACAACGAAACGGAGGGGGCCCTCTTCGGCCTGGTCTCCGAGGCCGTGGATGACAGTTTCTCCCCCTCCTCGGTACGGAATCCCATTGCCGACGCTGCGGGCATCGGCGGCGCATTCAATCTGATCGACATCTTTTCAAGCGGGAGCGAGATGCTTCAGGCGTCGGGGGGCTGCGTCCCCGCCTGTATCCCTCCACTCCTGACGGCCTATTGGGAACCCCGGGGGAGCATCGGTACATTTTATGACGACGTGAAAAATGCCATTTTCATCTGCGGCGGAGGTGACAGCGAGCATTGCCGCGAGGGGGATACGGACGAATATGACGACGCCGTCGTCGCACATGAATATGGCCATTTCGTGCTGGGCCACTTCTCCCACGACGACTCGCAGGGAGGTGTCCATGTCCTTTCCGACAATACCCAGGATATCCGCCTGAGCTGGTCGGAAGGATGGGGGAGCTTTTTCTCCTCCGCGGTGCGCGAGAGCCCCCTCTACCTCGACACCGATGAAGCGGGATTCTTTGCCCTGGATTTGGAGCAGGTCACTTCCAGCGACCTCCAGGAACTCGCATCCCTGGCCCTCTATACGACCAACGAAGTTGCCGTGGCCGCAGTCCTTTGGGATTTTCTCGATACGCCCGACGCGCCGACTCCGGATGACGATCCGGTCGCGTTGGGGATGCAGGCCCTTTGGCAGACCGTTCTTGCAATCGCCTCCCCCGCCACGTTCGAGTCCTTCTGGGCGGTGCTGGCCGCCACCTCCGGCGACATCGGTTCTCTCCAGACCGTGCTCACCGGGCGCCAGATCGAACTGATACAGGATCCGTACGAAACCTCCGGCGAGGAGATGCTGACACCGTTGAAGACACAGCACCACACCCTGTATCTCGACCCCGTCGGCGCATTTTTCCCCGAAGATGAAGACGTCATTCCATTTCAAGTCGTCTCTGGAAGCAACTATGTCTTGGAAACGGAGGGCCTCGGCAACGGTGCGGACACGTTCCTTTCGATCACGGATGCTGCGGGCGTTCTCATCGCCGATCTTGAGAACGACAATCGCACCGGTAAAACCTATGCCGAGTGCCTGCTATTCTGTCCCCCCAACGACCGCACCACCCTCTCTTCCTCCCTTTCGTTTCAGTGGTCCGAACCTACCACAACGCTCTATGCCCGTGTCCGGCGGTCCAAACTCGCGCCCCCCTCCGCCGCCCTCCACGGCACCTACGACATTCGATTGCGCTCCTTGTAAGGGACACAACTACACGGGGCTTTGACATTCAGATAATGAAGTTGTACCTTGCGCCGATTAGCAAACAGGCGTCACGGACGGGCCTCCAGCCGTTGGGCTGGTTCAAATCCAAACAATTAGGAGTTTAGCATGCGACAGATTCTTGGGTTTCTCGTTGGTTTTCTATTCCTTGCCGGCTCGTTCTTCCTGATGCCAGTGGCCCATGCAGCCGATGTGGCGGCACCGACCGAGGCCCAGAAGGAATCGGTGCGGGCGGTCATGGGGAAGGTGCCGCTTTATTTTATCGAGAACCGGGGCCAAGTGGATGCGGCGGTTTCCTACTATTTAGAAGGGGAAGATACCACCGCCTACTTCACGCCCACAGGCGTGACCTTCGCTCTGACCGGACCGGCGGAGGCCCCGTCTACCGCATCCGCCAAGGCCGTGTCCGGCGCTCCTGGCCACGCGCGACGTGTCAGTTTGGAGGAAAGACCGGGCAAGACGCCGTGGTCCGAACCGGAAGAAACGGCCAAGCAGCGGTGGATCGTGAAGCTCGATTTTCTGGGGGCCAATCCGAATGTGGTGCCGCGTGGGGAAGCGCCGATTGCCACGAAGGTCAGTTATTTTATCGGACCGAAGGATCAATGGAAGACGGGGCTTCGGACGTTTGGCAAGGTGGTCTACAAAAATCTCTGGCCGGGGATTGACCTGATCTATTTTGGCAAGGGGCAGCAGATGGAATACGACCTTGTCGTCCACCCGGGCGCCGACCCCAGCCAGATTCGTTTCGCCTATCGCGGCGCGGAATCGGTGATGGTGACCCAAGAGGGCCATCTGAAGGTGACAACGCCGGTGAAGGTCTTCGGCGAAGAGCGCCCAACGGTCTACCAGGAGGTGGACGGAAAACGTGTGGAAATCACATCATCCTACAATTTATTCCCCCTTAATAAAGGGGGCCAGGGGGTTGTTCCTCCCAACCCTAATACCCTCGCCCCAGAGGGGAGAGGGCAGGGTGAGGGGGTCATCTACGGTTTCAACCTGGCCCCCCACGACACAACCCGTCCGCTGGTCATTGACCCCCCGGTCTTTGTCTACGTTAGCTATATCGGCGGCGGGTGGCCGGATGCTGGCGGAGGCATTGCGGTGGATTCGTTCGGGGCTGCCTATGTCACAGGATATACTTCTTCTGCAGAAATGGACTTTCCGGATATCGTGGGACCGGATACCACCTACAACGGCGGCTACGATGCCTTTGTGGCGAAGGTGAAGCCGGATGGGACTGGGCTTGACTATGCAGGATATATCGGCGGCGACAGTGACGAGCTTGGCTTAGGCATTGCGGTGGATTCGTTCGGGGCCGCCTATGTCACGGGAATCGTCGATGCTACAGAAGTAGAAGCATCCTTTCCGGTGACCGTGGGACCGGACCTCACCTACAACGGCAGCTATCAGGATGCCTTTGTGGCGAAGGTGAAGCCGGATGGCACTGGCCTTGACTATGCGGGCTACATCGGCGGCAGCGATGACGATCGTGGCCATGGCATTGCGGTGGATTCGTTTGGGGCCGCCTATGTCACAGGACATACCGGTTCTACCGAAGCAACCTTTCCGGTGACAGTGGGGCCCGACCTCACCTCAAACGGCAGTTTCGATGCCTTTGTGGCGAAGGTATTGCCGGATGGGACTGGGTTTGAGTATGTGGGGTATATCGGCGGCAGCGTTTACGAGTTTGGCTACGGCATTACGGTTGATTCGGCTGGAGCCGCCTATGTCACCGGCCGGACAGATTCTACCGAAGCGACCTTTCCGGACACCGTGGGACCGGACACCACCTCTAACGGCGGTGCCGATGCCTTTGTGGCGAAGGTGAAGCCGGATGGCACTGGCCTTGACTATGCGGGCTACATCGGCGGCAGCAATCACGATCTTGGCACTGGCATTGCGGTGGATTCGGTTGGGGCTGCCTATGTCACAGGATATACCTGGTCTACTGAAGTGACCTTTCCGGTGGCAGTGGGACCGGATACAACACACAGCGGGGTCTTTTCCGATGCCTTTGTGGCAAAGGTGAAGCCGGATGGGACCGGGCTTGACTATGCAGGTTACATCGGCGGCAGCGGCTCCGATGTTGGCAATGGCATTGCGGTGGATTCGCTTGGGGCCGCCTATGTCACCGGATATACCGATTCCACAGAAGCGACCTTTCCGGTTACCGGGGGACCGGACACCACCCACAACGGCGGTCTCGATGCCTTTGTGGCGAAGGTGGTCCCGAATGGGACCGGGCTTGACTATGCGGGGTACATCGGCGGCAGCGGTTCCGATGTTGGTAGTGGCATTGCGGTGGATTCCGTTGGGGCCGCCTATGTCACCGGAACGACCCGTTCTACAGAAGCGACATTTCCCGTTACAGTGGGACCAGACCTCACCCTTAACGGCGACCCCACTTCCACGGGAGATGCCTTTGTGGCCAAGATTGAAGGGACATCGCCACCCGACACGGACGGCGATGGCATCCCGGATGCCGAGGATGAGTGTCCGCTCCTTTCGACACCCAACGTGATCACCGGTACGGCGGGCAACGACACCCTGACGGGAACTGCTGGCAACGACCTCATCCGCGGCCTGGCCGGGGACGACAGAGTCAAGGGTATGGGTGGGAATGACTGCATTGTCGGCGGCACGGGTCGCGACTCTCTCCTAGGCGCCGATGGCGATGACATCCTACAGGGGGGTGACCAACGGGATGTTTTACGCGGTGGAAACGGCGATGACACTTTGGACGGAGGCACAAATACCGACACCTGTTACGGCGGGACCGGCACCGATACGGCCACCGACTGTGAGACCACCTTTGGGATTCCATAAAGAGGGTGGTCCTGTTCGTAGGGGCGACCCGGTGGGTCGTCCCTACGGCGCTCCGTGTTGAGGACACGTCATTTGTCCGGTTTCATAACACGTGAATTGTCCGCTTTGTTTAGGGGGATCAACATACGCTTCTTCAAATCTCATTCTCCGAATCTCCTGTCTCAGTTCTGTCGATCTCATCAGCACCCTCCTTTCTCAAAAAAGGGTGCCTTAAAACCTTCCAGATTACGTACTCTGAAACAGGACAACTCTATTTGTCACTGACAGGCCCAATACATGGGGTCGACACGTTCGAAAAGTGAGATTATTTTGACCCAGGTTGAAGCGACAGACCGAAACGGATCGGTTGGATTTTCGAAGATTTCACACTGCCTGTCGTTACGTCCGAACCCGTCATGGAGGAGGCCCCGATGAAAAACTGTTGTCTTGCGATCGTGTTTTGTTCCTTGCTGGCGGGTTGTGGTGGCGGTAGCACATCGGAGGGAGAAAAGGACTCGGAATCGTTTACGGTCGGTGGAACTGTAACCGGTCTTTCGGGAACACTGGTGTTACAAAACAATGGGGCAGACGACCTCACCCTGACGAACAATGGTGCCTTCACCTTTGCAACACCCATCGAGCAAGGGTCCGATTATGACGTTACGGTCAAAACGCAACCCACGGGACAGACCTGTACCGTCTCTCTCGGCACCGGAACGAATGTCAGCGCGGATGTCACTTCTATCGGGGTGGTCTGTACCACCAACACCATCAGTTTTACAAACGAGGTACAACCGATCTTTACGGCCAACTGCGCTTCTTGCCATGTCGGTGGAGGCTCTTCAGGCGGCTTGCAACTGGACGCGGCTGTTTCTTACGGAAATCTTGTCAACAAGCCGTCATCCGAGTTGCCAACGATGGATCGGATTGAACCCAACGACCCTGCCAACAGCTACCTCCTGCATAAATTAAAGGGAACGCAGGGCACGGTTTCTGGGTCTGGAACTCAAATGCCTCAAGGTAGACCACCCCTCACCACCGCCCAAATCTCGACCATCGAGACATGGATCAGCCAGGGGGCTCCTCAATGAGGCGGCTCGTTCGCAGAGCGGCTCCCGTCCGCAGGCCCCAAAACCATCACCCCCTTCAGGTAGATTTTTGATGAGTCAATGCGCAACGTTGACATCTTCCGCAGCCTTCCTTATTGTGGGCGCTGGTAACGGCGATGCGGGAGAGGAGCGATGGAAGCGCGCAGGACCTTCTTAAAGTTATTGCTCCCCCGCCTGGTGGCGCAGACCGCGTTATTTCAGCGCATCGCCTCCTCCAGTTTTTCCCTGATCGCCCAGGGCGCGGTTTCGGTCTCTCCGGACGACCCCAAATATGTCGCCCTGATCGAAATCCTCTTCCGAAAGTATCAGTTCGATAAGGCCGCACTTCGTGCCCTTCTGTCCCAGGCGATTTTAAAACCCGAAATTATCGAAATTTTCGACCGTCCCCCCGAAAAGTTGCCCTATTACGAATATCGAAAGCGCTTCATCACCGACGCCCTGATCCGTCGTGGACGCGACTACCTCCAGGAACATTCGGGCCTGCTCCAAAAAGTCGAGCATGAATTCGGCGTTCAAAAAGAGGTGATTTGCGGCATTCTGGGGATCGAGACCAAATTCGGTCAGCCGGGTCTCGAAAGATATCGCGCCTTCGATGTCCTCAATACCGGTTATGCCCTCTATGCCAGACGGGAGGCATTCTATCGCGACGAGTTGATCAGTTTTTTGTTGCTCTGCCGGGAGGAGGGGCGCGACCCGCTGGCCCTGCGCAGCTCGTATGCGGGCGCAATGGGGGTACCGCAATTTATGCCTTCCAGCCTTCAAAAATATGCCATCGATTACGACGGGGACGGAAAACGGAATCTGTGGGACTCCCACCTGGACATCTTTGCAAGCGTCGCCAATTACCTCAAGACGTTCGGCTGGACACGGGAAGGGCGCACCTATCTCCCCGCCCGCGTGGCGCGCGACGGGCCCGCGACACAGACCCTGCTGGGCCGGGGCGTTCGCCATACGGTGTCGGTCGAGGATGCCGCACAAACGGGGATTCAGGTGGAGGGCGCGGTACCACGGACGGAAGAGGCGGCCTTCGCCTCGTATCAGCCGGAGGCCGGGACATCGCGTCTGCTGGCCCTTTTTGGAAACTTCCGCGCGCTCCTGAGCTATAACTTTTCGGTGAACTACGCCCTCACCGTGATCGCCCTCTCCGACAGCCTGACGGACAAACCCTAGCCATCGCATGTCTCTCCCCCTTTTGTCGCCCGCTTCCATGCAGAACACGGTACTTCCGGACCTGCGTGCCCTCGATCGTCGGAAACGGCACGAAATCCGGGCCCATCACGAAAACGGCGGGACGGGCCTGCAGGTGGTGACGGCCCTCTCCGACCTGGCCGATCGTCTGTTGTTGCAGTGCCTGCGGACGGAGGCGGCCGCCGCGCCGTGGGACGGCGCGCTGGTGGCGATTGGGGGCTATGGCCGCCGCGAACTCTCCCCCCATTCCGACATTGATCTGATGTTCCTGCTTCCCGCAGGGCAGGTCGGACCGACGGAGGCATTGGCGTCCCGCCTGCTCTGCCTGATGTGGGACCTGGGATATCGCGTGGGGCATAGCGCCCGTACGATCGAAGAGTGCATCGCGCTGGCGCGGGAGGACATGGTCATCGCGACTTCGCTCCTTTCGTCCCGATTGCTGATCGGAAACAGGGCCCTGTTCGACCGCTTCTCCACACACTTCCTGCGTCAGGTTGTACGCGGAGGCCCCCTCCTCCAGGCACTTGAGAAGGATCAGTCGGCGCAAGAGGGGGCCTCCCAGGACCTGCTTGCCCCGAATCTAAAACAGAGTCCGGGGGGGTTGCGCGATTTGCACCGGATCAGGTGGATGGCGCAGGTTCGCTACGGCGACGGCACGTTTGCGCAACTCCACGCACGGGGGATCCTCTCGAACGGGGACTACACCGCCCTGACCTTCGGCCAGAATCTTCTGTGGCGCCTCCGAAACCAGCTTCACTTCATGGCGGGAGCGGCCTCCGACCATCTGACGATGGAACTTCAGCCGGAGGTGGCCGCCTCCTTCCATTACGAAAATCGTCGTGAATTGATGCGCCAATACTACACCCACACCGGGGCGATCCTCTCCATTGCGCAACGGTTTCATCGGAACGCACGCCCCACGCGCCTGTGGCAGCGATGGCGAAGACGCCTCCAAACCCGGACGATCGCATCCGGATTCCAGATCGACACGGAAGAGATCGGGGTTTGCGGAGACGTCCATCCCGAAGATTTTTTCCAGGATGACGCGCGACTCTTCGATCTTTTTCTGCTGGCTGCGCAACGGGGTCTCCGCATCGGCGACGCCACCCTGGAGGCCGTGCGGCGGCGGGCCGGCGAGACGCACCTCCTGCCCCCCTCGCCCGACGCCTGCGCCCTGTTCTCACGGATGCTTATGACACCCGGTCGGATTGCACAGACGCTCCGGATCATGCACCGGACACACCTGCTCTGGCGGATCATTCCAGACTTTTGTCGGATACAGCACCTGATCCAGGAGAGCCCTTCCCACGCCTATACCGTGGATGAACATGCCTTCCGCGCCGTCTATGAAGCGGAGTTGTTGATGGACGAATCGGGACCCCTTGGGGACATCTATCGCGGGATTCGGCGCAAAGAGATTCTTCACCTGGCCCTGCTGCTGCACGACATGGGGAAAGGAGAGGCGGGAGACCACAGCCTGCGTGGCGCCGATGTGGCCGATCAAGTGGCCCTGCGGCTGGGATATAACGAAGAGGATCGGGCGCTTCTGACGTTCCTGGTGCGCCGGCATCTGATCCTGTCGGACCTTGCGTTCTATCGCGATTTTTCCAACGAGCCGGTGCTCCTCCAGTTCGTCCGTGAAGTGGCGCGGCCCGAAGTGCTCCAGCACCTGCTGATTCTGACCTGCGCCGATATCCGCGCCGTCGGACCGGGCACCTGGACGGCGTGGAAGGGCGATCTGATCCTGAAACTCTACAGGGAGGCGCTGGCCCTGTTGACCGGCGATACTTCGCTTCCGGTCCAGACGGTGGAGGAGGTTCGGGAACGGCTGCGGACATCCGTTCAGGGTGCATATCCGCTCATCTGGCTGGATGAAATGCTTTCTTCGCTGACGCCCAGATACCTGCTTGCAACCCCGTTCGAGAAGATCGTGGACGATTTGAAGGCCCTTTTCCGGCTCCTTGTGGAACCGATACAATTGACGGGCTGCGATCTGCCGGAGCGGGGCCTGGTGGAATATACCCTCTACACCCACGACAGCGAAACGCCGGGGCTCTTTTCAAAAATGACCGGCGTGCTGGCCGCATGGGGATTCCAGATTATTTCCGCCCAGGTCAGCACGCATCGCAACGGAATGATCGTGGATCGGTTCCACGTGATCGATCCGGATGGGACGCATTATCGGGATCGCGTCACGCCTCTTTCCAAAGACGTGCAGGCGGTCCTTTCCGGACGGGAGACGGTGGAGGGGCTGATGCTGAAGCGCCGCCGCTTCGGTCCAAACAAAACGACCGAAAACCGACCCGTTCGGGTGGCGCTGGACAATGAGGGCTCGCACCGGTATACCATTGTGGACATCTTTGCGCCCGATCGGCGGGGTCTGCTATATGCGATTGCACACACTCTGTTCGATCTGGGATTATCGGTACATGCCGCCAAAATTACCACGCACATCGATCAGATCGTGGATGTCTTTTACGTGCTGGACGCAGACCAGAATAAAGTCAGCGATCTTTCCGAAATGCGGCGGATTCGGGAACGGTTGACCCAGTGCATCGAAGCGGCGCTACAACCCGGCGCGGGAACACCCACCCCATGAGTGAAGCGGCAGGCGATATTGTGGAAGCGGCCCCGTCGGCTACGACGCAGGCCCGCGTGGAGGCCGAACGACCGGAGCGTTTTGCGGTACCCGTCGTCCTGTTTTTGGCAACCGTGTTGACGACGCTGTTGGCCGGTGCCTATCAGGAGGGGGGCGATCCGCTGCGGCATCCGCGCGATCTCATGAAGGGATTCCCCTTTTCATTCACGCTGATGTCCATCCTGTTCGTGCATGAAATGGGGCACTATGTCACCTCGAAACGGTATGGCGTGCGAACGACCCTCCCCTATTTCATCCCCGGCCCCTGGTTGCCCGTTGGAATGATCGGGACATTCGGCGCCTTCATCCGAATGAGAACACCGATTTTACGGAAGAACGCCCTGCTGGACATCGGCGCCGCCGGGCCGATCGCGGGCTTCGTGGTCGCCCTTCTGGCAACGGGCATCGGGCTGCATTCCTCGAAAATCGTGAGGATGGAACAGAGCGGGGCCTTCTTTCGATTGGGCGACCCGCTGATCTTTTCATTCCTGACACATTGGGTTGGGAAGAACCCGCCGGAGGGTTATGACATCGTCCTGAATCCGGTCGCTTTTGCGGGTTGGATCGGTTTTTTCGTCACCTCCCTCAACCTCCTCCCGATCGGTCAACTGGACGGGGGACACATTGCCTACGCCCTGCTGGGGAAATATCAGCGCCACGTGTCGGTTGGCATGGTCTTTGTCTTACTCGCATTGGGGACGTGGGGATGGCCGGGCTGGTATGTGTGGGCCATTCTGTCGGTGCTGTTGGGCGTAAAACACCCCCCCGTCCTGGACGAAGCGGCCCCCCTGGATTTCACGCATTGGTTTGTGGGATGGGTCTCGCTGTTTCTCTTCATCCTGACCTTCATTCCGATGCCGTTCCAAACGGGGTAGGGCGCGGTGTCACTTCTGGTCCGATGAAGGGGAATCCGGGATGCCGATCAGCGAGCGACACAAACCGTCCGGCAGGAACAGCCGGTTCGTCTTCGAGGGTCTTTCATTCGACGAATATATCGCGCAGACCCGACAGACAATCGGGCAAGCGCGCACCGACCTGACGGCGGAGAACCACGATCGAATCGTGGAGGCCAACGCGCCCTTCGCCTTGACGCCCGACTTGACGCCCGAAACGACTTCCGGCCCGGCGCGTCGGGGCGTTCTGTTGGCGCATGGGCTGACCGACTCCCCCTACGCCATGCGCGCCCTGGGCCGCTTTTTTCAGGCACGGGGTTTTTGGGTGAAGGCCATTCTCCTCCCCGGCCATGGGACGCGCCCCGGCGACCTTTTGGAAGTCACCTGGCAGGAATGGGCCCGGGCCGTCCAATTCGGCGTGGATGTCCTTGCGCGGGAAACCGATGCGGTCTATCTGGCCGGCTTTTCAACCGGCGGCGCGCTCGGTATTTACCAGGCGCTTCGGGACCCACGGGTGCGGGGGCTCTACCTCTTCTCCCCCGCCCTGGCGGTCTCCCCCCTGGGTTTCATGGCCAATTGGCACAAACTCTACAGTTGGGCCTATCCCCCCGGGGCCTGGATGGGTCTGCAGGAAGACGAAGACAGGGTGAAATATGAGTCCTTTCCATTCAACGCGGGAGACCAAATCTATCTGCTCACACGGGAAATCCAGCGTCTCCTGACCCATCGAACGATGTCCCTGCCCCTCTTTATCGCCGCCAGCGAAGACGACGCCACCGTGCGGACCGGGGCGACCTTGCGTTTCTTCGAGCAGGCGGCACACCCATCCAAACGGATGCTACTCTATGGCACGGGTACGACGACCCTCCCCGCCCGTGTCGAGCGGATTCCCTGCGTTCTGCCCGATCAACGTATTGCCAGCTCCGCGCACACGGCCATTGCCATTCCACCGGACGACCCGCACTACGGCGCACGGGGGGACTACGCCAGTTGCGGGCACTATTTTGGAGATGCGGAAAAATACCGCCTTTGCAAAAATCGGAAGGAAGATTTACTTGGGGAGGTCAGTCGTGAGAATCTTGGAAAAGGGTTGATCCGACGGCTCACCTACAATCCACATTATGACGGCATGATGGCCCATTTGGCGTCCCATATTCTGTCGCTTGCATCCTGACTGTTTTTGAAATTGGAGAAATAAATGGACTGGATCACCGACCCGCAAGGGTGGATCGCGCTGGCAACGCTGGCCGCGCTGGAAGTTGTTTTGGGGATCGATAACATCATCTTTATTTCCATCCTGTCCGGGAAACTGCCCGTTGCACAACGGCAACGAGCGCGCAACATCGGCCTGATGGCTGCCATGCTGGGTCGGATCGCATTGCTGTTTTCCCTGGTCTGGATCATGCGACTCACCACCCCCCTCTTCTCTTTTCTGGAGCATGGCGTCTCGGGTCGGGATTTGATCCTGATTGCCGGAGGCCTGTTTCTGATGGCCAAAAGCACGCATGAAATCCATGAAAAACTGGAGGGAGAGGCGGATGCGGCCGCTGCGGGAAGGGCCCCTTCATTCTCTGGCGTGATCGCACAAATTCTGGTTCTGGACATTGTTTTCTCGCTGGATTCCGTCATTACCGCCGTCGGCATGGTCCGTCAGATCTCCATCATGATCACTGCGGTCATTTTCTCCGTGGGGTTCATGATGTTCTTCTCCGGCGCGATCGGCGATTTCGTCCACCGACACCCCACCCTCAAGATGCTGGCGCTCAGTTTTCTGCTGCTGATCGGTCTGACGCTCGTCGCGGAGGGGTTGGGTCAACATATTCCCAAGGGATATGTCTACTTCGCCATGGCCTTTTCCGTCTTTGTGGAGGCGCTCAACTTACGGTCCAAGCGACGCACCCCGCCCATCCAGTTGCGCGAACCCTATCATGAAGATGCCCCCAAAGCGTAATGCTCGGCCCTGCTTGAACGGGAATCGCTTCTTCCTTGTCATCTCTCCCCTTCTTCTTCCACTCTGGTTGATCTTCTTTCTACTGTTGGCCCTGTTGCTCCTCAACATCAGGGCACTCCATCGAAAATGGCGCCTTTCGAATGAGGCCGACCCGCGTGGCACTTCCCCCGGACCGGACGCCTCCTCCGGTGTGGAGAACCTTGCTACTTCCGAAGATGCCCCCGTAGCCGCCCCAGTTGCGACCCATTTTGAAAATATGCTGCAGATTGCGAGGGCCGGCTGCCCGCAGGGAGACCGGGTCCTCTTCTATCTGCGTGAAGGGGAGAGGCTGATCAAGCGCGGGGAGGTGGGGAATCTCTCCGTGGAGAGACCTTCCTTTATCCGCCTCGGTGAAGGCCTGTTGGGGTGGATCGCAAAGGAGAAAAGAACGGTGTCCATCTCCAACCTGTATCGAACCGAATATGGGGGCGAGACGCTTCCCGCGTCCGTCCTTTCGTTGCTGGCCGTGCCGATTCTGGAAAAGGACCGCCTCTACGGGCTGCTCTGCGTCGAGAGCCCCGTCGCACAGGGTTTCTCCGTTCGAGAGGAAGCGCTGCTTCAACGGATTGCAGAGGAGATGCTCATTTTGCTGCAAGACGACCTGGAGCGGCAGCGGATGAAGCAACAGGCCCAGGTCTATTCCGCCCTGCTGGAAATCAGTAAAGGTCTGGCCTCTCGACTGGACCTTTCGCATCGGCTCTCCACCACGGCGGCATCGGCCAGGGCGATCATCGCCTATGACGGCTGTTTTATCTTTCTGGTGGATGCGGAGGAGCGCCAAATGACCGTGAAAACGGTCATCGGCTACGATGCCGTCCTGCTGGAGCATACGTTTCCCCTCACCGACGGCTTGATCAGCCTGATCGTCCGGAATCGGCAACCGCTCCTTTTTTCGGACGCAGAGAAAAAGAAGCGCAAGTTTTTTCCGGATACCTGTCGTATCGAAATTTCTCCCCGTTCATTCCTGGGGCTCCCCATGGTTATTGAAGAGCGGGTCATCGGCGTCCTGGTGTTTACTTCCGACCGCGAGGATGCCTTTTCGTCCTATGACAGGCACGTCCTTACGATCATGTGCAACCAGGTGGCGACCTCCATCGCGCAGGCGCAGGTTCACGCACAGATGTCGCAACTTGCGATGACGGACGGGCTGACCGGTCTTTTGAATCACCGCCGATTCTGCGACCGTCTGGCGGAAGAGTTTGTGCGCAGCGCGCGCCACCCGGAGCCCTTTTCGCTGCTGCTGATGGACGTGGACCATTTCAAACGGGTCAACGACGAACATGGACATCCCGCGGGAGACGCCGTTCTCAAAATGGTGTCGGAGACGTTGATGAGACAGGTACGCAAGATTGACGTGGTGGCGCGCTACGGCGGCGAGGAGTTTGCCGTCCTCCTTCCACGTTCCGACGCGAACCAGGCATTCCTGACGGCGGAGCGAATCCGCAAGGCGGTGGAGTCGGGTTCCGTTCCGTGGCAGGACAAGGCGATCGGCGCGACGATCAGTATCGGCATCGCGGAACACCCGAACGACGCAACCGACGAAGTGGCGCTGATTGCCTCCGCAGACCGCGCCCTGTATGGGTCCAAGCACGCCGGAAGAAACTGCGCCACGCTCTATCGGGCCATGGCTAATACTGAATGAGATGACGGGGTGATCAGGGGGAGACCCGTTGGCGCGCCTGTTTCATCCGAAACAGCACGTTGCGCGCGGCAGCCAGGGCCAGGCGGGGCCGCTTCCGCTCGCCGTGCGAAATGACGGCCTCCGTCTCCTGGATCGCCGTGTTCAAAGATATGAGCGCGGCTTTTTTGCGCGCTGCGGGGAGCGCCCCATCGCGCAATCGCCCGCGTAATTGCACGGCACGATCCCGTAACACCTTCCCCTGCTGGACCATTTCAGCCACATGGCCGTGCATGCCATGCCGCACCATCTCTTCGGACAGGCGGTAGACCGCTTCCATCTCCTGCGCTTGCGGCAGCGGACCTTCCGCCTCGGCAAAAAGTGGCGCCCACATACAGAGAAAGAAAAAGATCAAACAGGGGGGTAGACGGGCTACGTTTTCGAACACAGGCAGGGGAAAAATGGCGACGTTCAATATACGCCGTTGCGCCTGTGCGTTGTTCCGGCGTCCCCGGAACAACGCACAGGCGGACGAGAGGACGAGACGACTAATCTTGTATCTCTTCCATCTTGCCCATGGCCGCATCCTTCGCCGGGGCTGCAGTCACGGACATGGCATGACCGTCGTGGTCTTCCACTTCAACCATGGCGCCGACTTTGAGTTCGCCCATGATCTTGGTGGTCTTGTCCATATGAAACTTCTGGGACGCGCCTTTGTCGTCTTTCAACTCGACGAAATCTCCGTCCACCTTCGTGACTTCACCTTTGATTTTTTCCGACGATCCGGCCTGCCCAACTGCGGCAAAGCTCAGCGCAACGACACCGGCCATCACGAACATCATTATCTTTTTCATCTTACTTTCTCCTTGGGTTATGGTTTTGAACGGACGGCCCTCCTGCCGCTTTTCAGTTCACCGTTGATGTGGAAGCGCCCACATCCTATGCGCGCACGGTGAAATATACCGCCTCCCACGACGATTTTCAACCACATCCGATCTGAAGTACCTGCCTTATCGGAATTTTGCGGGAAAGATGAAATGGATCGTCCTCCCGCTCGCCTATGATGGATCATGTGGGGGGGACGCGGGCCCCTGGAGAAGACAGACGGCCTGCGCGGCAATCCCCTCTCCCCGTCCGATGAAACCGATCCCCTCGTTTGTGGTCGCCTTGATGTTGACGACCTCCGGGGCGATGCAAAGCGGCCGGCCGATATTCTGCCTCATCTGCTCCGTATGCGGCGCAATACGGGGCGCTTCGGCGATGATGACCGCGTCAATATTCACGACGCGGAACTGCGCTTGCGTCAGGAGCCGCGCGACCTGTTCGAGCAGGAGGAGACTGGAGATGCCCCGCCATTTCGGGTCGCCTTCCGGGAACCAGCGTCCGAGGTCGTGAAGGCCCGCAGCCCCCAGCAGGGCGTCGCAGACGGCGTGCAGCAGGACATCCGCGTCGGAATAACCCGACAGCCCTTTTTCGAAGGGAATCCGTATCCCCCCCAGGATGCAGCAGGTCCCTTCGCCAAACCGGTGGACATCGTAACCGATCCCCACCCGCATCATGGTTGATCGGCCCCCCCGTCATCGGGCGCGGGGCGCAGCCCGCGCAGTTGCCGCTCTGCGGCGGCCCAGTCCGCGGGCGTGGTGATCTTGATATTGTCGGGACTTCCCTCGACGCAGTAAATCGGTTGGCCGATCCGTGTCACCAGGGCCGTTTCATCCGTTCCCTGGAAACCGTCCGATCCGGCCTGCAAAAAGGCGGCAGATAGAATTTTATATCGAAATGCCTGAGGGGTCTGCATGGCCCATAAACCGGCTCGGGGGAGACTCGTTTCGATGAATTTCGCGGAGGAGACCCGTGCCAGGGAATCGCTGACGGGAAGGGCCGCCGCCGCGCTGCCAAACTGTTCGGCAGCGGCAATCACCCGTGCAATGAGCACCGGCGATACGAACGGACGGACGCCGTCATGCACCAGCACAATGTCGTTCGGGTCGGCCTCGCCCGTCAAGGAGGCCACCCCCGCCTGGACGGAGTCCTGTCGCGTGGCCCCGCCCGGACAAATCCGGACGATTTTGCTCAGGCGATGTTCCGACACCCGCACCGCTGCGGCCGCACAATCCTCCTGCGGAACCACCAGAACAATGCGGGCCGTCCGATCGGATTGCTGAAAGACGGTCAGGGTATGAATGAAAAGGGGAACCCCTTGGAGAGACCGGAATTGCTTTCTGATGCCGCCGTTCGCCACTCCCCGGCCACGGCGCCCCGTCTCTCCCTCCCCCATGCGCCGCCCCATACCGGCGGCGGGAATGATGGCATAGACCATTTAGCCGCTTCGCGCCACGGGATAGGCCTCCGTATTTTCACGCACCCGGGTAAAGATCATCCGGCCCGCCGTGGTTTGCAGGACACTCGTCACCACGACGTCAATATTCTTGCCGATCCAGCGACGTCCGTCGTCCACCACAATCATCGTGCCGTCGTCCAGATAGGCAATCCCCTGTCCGATCTCCTTCCCTTCCTTGACCACAAAGATGTTCATCGGCTCGCCGGGGAGCACGACGGGCCTTAAGGCGTTGCAGAGCTGATTGATGTTCAGCACGGGTACCCCTTGCAGTTCGGCCACCTTGTTGAGATTGAAATCATTGGTGACCACCTTGGCCGACATCCGTTTCGCGAGGGCCACGATCTTGGAGTCAACGTCCCGGATGAGGGGGAAATCGTCGTCCACGATGCGGACATTGATCTCGACCATCTTCTGAATTTTCTGCAGGATGTCCAGGCCGCGCCGACCGCGGACGCGCTTGAGCGAATCGGAGGAATCGGCAATGTTCTGGAGCTCTTTTAGAATGAAGTGGGGCAGGATACAGGTCCCTTCCAGAAAACCGGTCTGGGCCAGGTCTGCAATCCGTCCATCAATAATCACGCTGGTGTCCAATATTTTGCTATTGAGCGAGACGGCATCGGGTGTCTGTCGCGGCGTCTCTTTCTGGAAGAGCTCCGGATTTTTCTCGACTTTCAGCGCAAAAAGGAGGCCGATGTAGGCGAAAAATGGCGTCAGGACGATCCCCCACGGCCCCCCATGCGGGGCCGTGGCAAGCATCGCCTGTGTGAACAGGCCCCCTGCCAGGAGCCCCACAACGGCCCCGGAAATACCCCACAGCAGTTTACGGGCGCCCCGTCTTTCAATGAAGAGGCCCAGGCCAACCACGCCCCCCCCGAGCAGACACCCCAGACCCAATCCAACCAGTCCCGCGTCATACGTGGCGCCCATTGCATATCCGCCCACTCCGCCCAGAAGGATGGGGAGGGCGTGAACAATGCCCATGACAACTTTTTCGTTCTTCATTTCCGTCAACCCTAAGGTGTAACAAGGTACAAGATATCCCGCTTTCTCAAAAAAACCGCAAAGTCGGCGCATTCTATCGCAACCGTATAGATACGTCCACTCCCCGCATTGCCTCATCGAAAATCTACCCCAACGGGGATCGTTGCCTCAATTGGAAAATCTACCCGAAAAGGGGGATGGTTTTGTGTCCTGCGGACGGCAGTACGCTTCGCGCAGAAAACGACC
>CAZOFZ010000008.1:0-27477 GCA_964579175.1 uncultured Nitrospirota bacterium
TGAATGCAACTTCGTCAGGCAATGTCCGATAGATAAAGTCCAAGGTTTTACACATGAGGATTCCGAGCACCGAGCAACGCAGCAGTTTGGCCGCGCAGTAGGTTTTCAGAGGTGCCCTACACGTGGAATCGGAAATAGATGCAATCCCCATCCTCCACGACGTACTCTTTTCCTTCCAGGCGAAGCAGCCCCGCTTCTTTGAGGGCCCGCGCGTTGCCATGTTGGATCAGATCGGCGTATCGGAACGTTTCGGCCCGGATGAAACCGCGCTGAATGTCCGAATGAATCTTGCCTGCGGCCTCAACCGCCCGCGTCCCCTTTTGAATGGGCCATGCCCGGACCTCGTCTTCTCCCACCGTGAAGAACGTGATGAGTCCCAGCAGCCGGTAAACCGCCTGCGCCAGACGGGCCAGCCCCGGCTGTGAAAGCCCCAGATCGTTCAGGAAGACGACCTGTTCCTCGGACGAAAGGGCGGCAATTTCCGCTTCGATTTTTCCGCTGATGACCAGACATTCCGTATTTTCCTGGCCGGCCATCTTGGCCGCCTGTTCCGCGTAAGCATTGCCAGTTTGGATGTCCTGCTCCGCCACGTTGGCCACATACAGCAGCGGCTTGGCCGTCAACAGACCGATCTCCTTGAGGAGGCCCGCTTCCGCGTCGGTCATCGGCACGTTCCGAGCGGCAGCACCCGCCGAGAGGGCGTCCATGACACGCTGCAAGAGCGGAAGTTCCCGAACGGCCTCTTTGTCCCCCGATTTGGCCTGTTTTTGCGCGCGCGTCACCCGTTTCTCCAGAGATTCGAGATCCTTCAGGATCAGTTCGGTGCCGATGATCCCCACGTCGCGCCCCGGATCCACCGCTCCGTTGACGTGCACGATTTCGGAGTCGTCGAAACATCGCACCATGTGAATCAGCGCATCCATCTCGCGTACATGCCCCAGGAATTGATTGCCCAATCCCTCCCCCTGACTGGCGCCGGCCACAAGCCCGGCAATATCCACGATTTCGATGTGCGCAAAGGTGGTCTTTTGAGGTTTATACAGGGAAACCAGGGTGTCAATCCGTTCGTCCGGCACGGCCACCATGCCGACGTTCGGGTCTACCGTGCAGAATGGATAGTTGGCCACCATCGCGCTGGCGCGCGTCAAGGCGTTGAACAGGGTGGACTTGCCCACGTTGGGCAGTCCGACGATTCCACAATTTACAGCCATAATGAAAGGTCCTATATCATATTGCGATGATACCGATTCATCGCTTCCGTGAGTTGCCCCGCAAGCAGGAGTGGAAGGGCCGAAACCCCTCTTTCAACCCCCTGCAAAACAGCCTCCCGCTCCGCCTTCGGAAAAGGGGAAAGGACGTAGTCTGCCGTCTCCTGGGTGTCCTCCCGCGTGCGCCGATCGCTACCAATGCCTATTTTTAGACGGATAAACTGGTCCGATTCCAGTGCTTCAATGATCGAGGCCACCCCCCGATGTCCGCCGGAACGTCCGCGCGCCCGCAGCCGGATCGTACCACAGGGGAGGTCCAGGTCGTCATGGACGACGATCACCCCCATGGGCACTTCCGTAGGCGCAAGGCCCAGCTCGGAGGCCAATTTTTTCACCGATCGGCCGCTCCGGTTCATAAACGTCTGCGGCTTGGCCAGCAGAAAGGGAATCTCCTCCTCCGCCACCTGGAGTTTGCCGCGTCCCACGCGGGCCTCGCACATGCTCCCGGACAAAATAATCCCATGCTCCTTCGCAAAGGCATCAATCAGCCAGAACCCGACGTTGTGCCGGGTTTGTGTATAGGCATCTCCGGGATTGCCCAGTCCAACAATCAGCTTCACGGCTTACAACCCACGTCCAAGAGGTGCCACAAGAGGTGCCCAAAGAGGCGTCTGTAGATATAGCCTGTTTGTTTCAGGTTGGCAAGGACGCGCAAACCCCCAGGCGTTGCGGGGGCTGCGCGGCCCATGATATGTTTTGGCGTCGTTTTCGGGGACACAGGATGGGAACCAATCGGCTGATTCACGAGACCAGTCCCTATCTGCTACAGCATGCCCACAATCCCGTGGACTGGCACCCGTGGACGGAGGAGGCGTTTGCCATCGCCCGGTCGGAGGACAAACCGGTGCTCCTCTCCATCGGCTATTCGGCCTGCCACTGGTGCCACGTGATGGCACACGAGTCGTTCGAGGACAACGAGATCGCGGCCGTGATGAATGCCCGCTTTGTCAACGTCAAGGTAGATCGGGAAGAGCGGCCCGACCTGGACCTGGTCTATCAAAACGCCGTCCAGCTCTTCATTCGGCGCGGTGGCGGCTGGCCGCTGACGATGTTCCTCACGCCGGACAAAGTCCCGTTCTACGGCGGCACCTATTTCCCCCCCAGCGACCGACACGGTCTGCCCGGATTCCCCAAGCTGCTTTCGATGCTGGCCGATGCCTACCGCGACCGCAAGGAGGACATTGCCCGCACCACCGCAGAGGCCCAAAGTGCACTGGTTCAAATGTCCCGCCAGACGTCGCGCCAGACATCCCGCGAGGCGCCGGAGGCCACCTCCCCGGAGATCGCGCCCGACCTGCTAACCCAGTCGGCGGAGGAGCTCTCCCGTATTTTCGATCCGATCCACGGCGGATTCGGCGACGCGCCCAAGTTCCCGCAAACGCCCGCGCTCCATCTGCTGCTGCGCGCCCATCAGGCCAGCGGGGAGGCCGCCTATCTATCCATGGTCACCCAGACGCTGGGCAAGATGGCCTGGGGCGGCATTTACGACCATCTCGGAGGGGGCTTTCACCGCTATTCCACCGACCGCCACTGGTTGGTGCCCCATTTCGAGAAGATGCTCTACGACAACGCGCAACTGGCGTCGCTCTATTTTGCGGTGTTTCAAGCCACCGGCCAGACGTTTTACCGCGACATCGGCGAGGAGATATTGGCGTATGTCCTGCGGGAGATGACCGCAAAGGAAGGCGGTTTTTACTCGACGCAGGATGCCGACACCGACGGGCACGAAGGGACGACCTATGTCTGGACGATGTCGGAAATCCAGGAGGCCCTGGGGCCGGAAGTCATGGGGACGGATGCGGCCCTCTTCTGCGGATATTACGGCGTGACGCCGGACGGCAATTTCGAAGGGGCCAACATCCTGCACGTGTCGCGGCCGATTTCGGACCTGGCCAAAGAGAGCGGCCGGACGGTCCCGGAGATCGAGACGAGACTGCGGGTTGGAAGGCAGGCGCTCCTTGCGCTTCGGGTGAAACGGCCCCAGCCGTTTCGGGACGAAAAAATCCTGACGAGCTGGAACGGCCTCATGATTTCGGCGTTCGTGGCGGGATATCAGGTCACGCGCAAGGCACATTATCTTGCGGCGGCGCGGCGTGCGGCGGCGTTTGTGATGGGGTCTCTGTGCAGAGACGGGCGTCTTCTGCGGACCTGGAAAGACGGCGTTGCCAAACTCAGCGGCTATCTGGACGATCAGGCCCTGTTCATTCAGGCGCTCATCGCGCTCTACGAAGCGACGGGGGAGGGGCAATTTCTCCACGATGCGCGCGGATTGGCCGCGCGGATGATCGCGGACTATGGCGACGCAGCGGACGGCGGGTTCTTCTTCACCTCCTCCGATCACGAGGCGCTGATCACGCGGGAGAAGCCGATTTACGACCAGTCCGTCCCCTCCGGAAACGCGGCGGCAGCCCAGGCCCTGCTCCATCTCTTTCATCTGACGGGAGATTCGGTGTACGAAGCCGCGGCGCGCAGGACGCTTCTTGCCTTCTCCCAGATGATGGACAATCCCACCGGCTGCGGACAGATGATCCTGGCCGCCGATCTCGCGCTGCGCCGGACCGTCGAAATTGTGCTCATTTCGCCCGATCTTCCTCCCCTCTCCGCGCCCTCCGCGCCTTCGGGTGAGACCCGAACCGAAACCTGGCTGACCGCGTTACACCGGCTTTATCTGCCCAACAAGGCGATCCACCTCGTCCATGCCGAGCGGGCCGATGCCGCCGATCTTCCGATACCGGCGCGCGGGAAACGGATGGTGGATGGGCAAGCCACGGTCTACGTCTGCAAAAACTTCACCTGCTCCCCGCCACTGACCGACTGGGACGAAATCCGGAAATACCTCGTTTAAAATGGGTCCGTCTGTTCTGGATATTCCCGATCTGAACGTTGTGACGGAGAAGGAGGCCGCGCCGGCGCTCCCTTTCCACGTCGTCCTCCACAATGACGAGCACCACACCTTTAAGGAGGTGATCCATCAGCTTCAAAAGGCGGTGGGGATGTCGGTGGAAGCGGCGTTCGAGATTGCGATGGAAGTCCACACGAAGGGACGCGCGATCTGCTTTACCGGCACCTTTTCGCAATGCGAACGGGTGGCCGCCATCCTGCGGGAAATTGCCCTGACGGTTTCTATCGAGCAGGCGTCCGACTGATCACGGAGTGCGAAGCGCACGGTCGTGCGCGGCGTCCATCAGGCTGCGCGCCAGACAATATCCCAGAATCGCGCCGGCCGCCACATCGGAAGAAAAGTGCTCGTTCAGGGCCACGCGAGAGAGACAGACCAGTACCACCCAAACACAGATCGGTAATCGGGCCTTTGGGAAGGCCGCCACCAGGACCACCGCAACGGCTGCGGCACTGGTCGCGTGACCGGAGGGGAAGGAGGCGAAGTCGCGCCCCAGCACCGGCCCAAAAAAGAGGGGGCCGTGATTGTCCGGCCCCGGCCCCGGATCAAGCGTATAAGGGCGCGCCCGTCCGATGAGCGCCTTGGCAACCTCCACGACGACGCGGGTGGCGAGGAGCGCGATGGTCGCCCATTTCCCGACCCACACGATGGAGCGGGCGATGGGGTGAGGATCCGCCTCGGTGCCTTTGGGTATTTTCCGCCCCGTCAGATCGCCGCCCACCCAGAGGAGGCCAAACAGGATGAACAGGAGCCTGAAGTCGGCCGAGAGGGTGGCCCCTTCCATGGCCAGATGAAAGAGGGGCGCGTGGACGGATCGGATCGCCTCCTGCAGGAGACGATCCTGAGACATCAGAAAGACGACCGCCAGAAGTGTTGCCGGAATGGGAAGTCCAGACATCGTGGGCACCTCTGGGCCCCGTGAACGTCCTCCGCAGATACCAGATTTGCCGTTCCGCTCCTAACCTGTTCGACGCGCCGTCGAGGTTTGGGGTGGTGTTGATGACGGCTAACGAATCAGTTCAGCGGCGAGCAGCTTTTTGCGAGTCCGCTGCAACGCCTTGTTGGGCGCATTAGGGTTTATTGTGGACGGCTATTTCTTTTAGAACAAAGCCAAGACCCACTAAAAAAATGATCACCGCTATAATAGGAGCCCACCCCATTAGAGTTTCTCCAATTGTTCAATTTTTCTGTACGCAACACGATTAACCCACACAATAGCACCCGTAACAAGAACAACTAATAATACCGTCAAGGCTATTTTGACATTGCTCACAATGCCAAAGCTCTGTGACAGCCATGCAATAAGAGAAATATCAGTGGCCGCAAGAATGCCAAAGACAACTTTAAGCCAACCGAGTTCCTCCTTGATACGATCTATCTGTGGCACGAGATGATCATATCACTGAACACCCTCAAATACCAAGCATACAAGGCATGTTAGCGATAACTGGCGCATTCGTGTTCGCTTGTTAGGCGACAAATATGGCTAAAAAGTCTCGTGGGTGACCGGAAGGCCATCAAGACTCTTTGTGTTCTTCTGCTTCCTATACAATTCCAGTTCGTCCGGCCCCTTTGATTCAGCCCACCGTACCAGCGTATCTCTCTCCTCAAGAAATTCGTAACGCGGCACAGCGAATCCACACGACTCACTGACTCTCCGAATGTCGGCAAGCACCACACCACGGGTTCCCGGCAGCGAAGGAAAGAGGCCGTGGACTTGCTTAAAACCCGATGAGCCGATCCGATGATAGGTGCCAATGCCATGAAGCCGGATGATACGTGGCGAACCCGTGAAAGCGCAGAACATGAAGACAGTGCGCCCGTTCTCCGAGAGGTGTGCAGCCGTTTCTATTCCACTGCCTGTCAGGTCAAGATATCCGACAGTGGTCTGGCCGATGATCCTGAATGTATCCATTCCCTTTGGAGAGTAGTTCACGAGACCCGCTCTCGAAAGAGGTGCCGTCGCCACGAAGAACAACCGCTGCTGGCCAATCCACTCCGCTAATTCCGGTGTGATCTCGTCATACGACTTGCCCATCGCTTAATACGGACGCCCAACCAGTTATTCGCTAGACGCGTGCACGCCACGCGCGGGGAGATCACACCGTATTATCAATAAGTTGTCAATTGGCAGTGTCTTGATTCATCCCGATTCGTTCCATTAGCATCTCCGTGCGACTAATCTGTAAAACTGTATGTTAGTCATTTCAGGGGTGGCCGGTGCAGGTCATTCCATCCGGATATTTTTGGGGCCGAATACGCGGGACGATGGTGTGCCTCCTACCGAAGCACAACGCCGTCTGGTCCCCCACGATGCCCCAAGAGTGCGACAGTCTTTTTTGCATCGGAGGCTTTCACCCACAGGATGGCCCCGTATCGGCCTTCCCCGCAGGTCACGGCGTCCACGGCCGTCACGTTGATTTTTCCCCCAGCCAGCTTCCCCATCGCAACCTCCCGACCTGGGCGTTTTTAAGGCCCGCGCCCGACCCTGTTGCCATTATTCGAAGAGAATGTCCTCCGGGGCGACGGTCATCCTGACCTTGTCCCCCTCCACCTCGACGACCGTGTCAAAGTGGGTGTAATGTCCGGAGGAAATCAGATAGATGCCCTCGTCCTTTTCCCGCAGGAACTCCTTGAAGCCAGCGATGGAACCGCCCCCTTCCATATATTGGGCAATCCGGCGAAACAGTTTGGGAAGGATCACCTGTTCCTCCGAGATGGACCCCAAGTCTTCGACCAGCACGCCCGACAGGGTGCAATCGCTCGGCCAGAGGCCGCGTTTGGCCTGACGTGCCGCCTGAACCGCCTTTGTCAACGCTCGGCGCAGATCGTGGAACAGGCCACGATAGTAGGTGGGATAGGCAAGCCCCTTTGCCAGCAATTTATAGTTGACGCTCTCCTGCAGCTTGAGGGTGCTCAACTGAATGGCCACCCCGTCCTGCTCGCAGCACTCGCCCGCGTAGACAAAGGCCACGGGCCGACGGTTCCTTTCCACGGCACGCGTCAGAATGTGGCCCGGGACGCCGTCCTGGGCCTTGATCACCCGTGTCTTTGACGAATTCCACTCCACATCCGCGATGCCCACCGCCGACAACAACGCCTCCTGCGCCTTCAGGGCAAACTGGAGTGGCTGATGGGTGTCCAAATAGTGTGTCTCCAGCGCGTCAATCCCCTCGAACCGCAACTGCGCATGGCCCTTTGCGTTGCGTTCGACGGGCGGGCCGGACAGGCGCGTCCACAACTTTTTGTCCGCCGCCTTAAACCGGATCGAATCGCCGTCCGGGGAATAGCCGGTTACATGGAACGTTCCTTTAATGAGTGTAAATGGCATGGCAAACCTCCTTTTAGAATGTTGTTGAGAATGTCACTGCGACATTCCTGTTCAGGGACCCGACGGATCCCTACGCCTGCGCCCATTCTTTCAGGCAGGTTCCGGCGCGCGCCTCGCCGTAGGCAATCATCTCCTCGATGAAGCCGGGACTGCGGTCGAGTTTGGAGGCATAGTCCAGGTCTTCACGCGCCATCTCGATGGTGCGCATCCGGATCGGTTTATGCTTGGTGCCGACCAGGGCCTTCTTTTCGATCAGGTCGTTGATCTTCTCGATGAAGTATCGCTCCTGGTTGAGAGACAGGTTCCCGGCCAGTTCGTTGCGCCGATCCTGAATGGCCCCCATCGAGGTCGTCTCGCCGTGCCACTTCTGCGGATTGACCTGGATGATCCAGATTTCGTCCGGCCGGGCGTCCGGAAGGTCGCGCACGGGCGGATTCTGCGAAAAGAGGCCGTCCCAATAGGTGTGTGCGTTCATCCGCACGGCCGGAAACAGCGTGGGAATCGCCGCAGAGGCCAGGACGGCGTTCGCGGTCACCTCGGCGTTTTTGAAGACCTTAAAAGCCCCCGATCGGACTTCCACCGCGCCGACGAACAGGATGGGACTGGTGGGCCGAATCATCTGCGGCAGCCTGCCAAACTCCACGTGCCGCTCCAGAATCCGCTTCAGTTGGTCCTGGGCCAGTGGGGGGAAGTAATTGGGATTGACGGCCGGTGTCGTGACATAATCGTGCCATCTGGCCCCCCATACGAGCCACTCGTTCACCACCCGCTCCCACAGCAGGTGGGCCGCATTCTCCTGCCAGAACGCATCCAAAAGATAGATCGCCTTCTCCCGCCCCTTCCGTCCGCCATCCAGCAGCAGGGCATACCAGGTCAGCAGGGCGCAGATGGCCCCGCCCGACGTGCCGCTGAGCGCCACCACGTTATATTGTTCCTCCTTCATGATCCGTTTCAGCGCGCCCGCAGTGAACGCGGTATGGCTTCCGCCTCCCTGACACGCGATGGCGATCCGTTTGTCTGTTCCCGCTGGATCGGCCGGTTGACTCGTTCTTTCCATTTTGTCACCTCCATAGATTTGCGAAAGATTTGCGAAGTAACCGCGCCGCGCTACGGTTCCACGCGTTCCACCATCAGGGCGACCCCCTCGCCGCCGCCGATGCAGAGACTGGCCAGACCCCGCCGTTTTCCGAGCGTTTTGAGGGCGTAAAGCAGCGTGGTCAAAATTCGCGCCCCCGTAGCGCCGATCGGATGGCCCAGGGCCACGCTCCCCCCCAGGACGTCCACGCGATCGTCGGAAAGTCCCAACTCTTTTTGAACGGCCAGGGAGGAGACGGCAAAGGCCTCGTTGATCTCGAACAAATCCACGTCGGATAGGGCATGCCCGGTCTTTTGGAGCAGTCGTCTGATGGCGTCCACGGGCGCCATAGTGAACCATTCCGGCGCCTGGGCGCAGGAGGCGTAACCCACGATCCGGGCCAGGGGAAACAGGTTGCGCTCTCTGGCCGCTTCGGCGGACATCACCACCAACGCCGCCGCGCCGTCGGAGATGGACGAGGCATTGGCGGCCGTCACGGTGCCCCCCGCCTTAAAGACGGGCTTGAGCGAGACGGCCTTCACGGGATCGAACCGGCCGGGCGTCTCATCGGCGTCTACAATCTCCGTGCGCGCGCCCCGTACGACACGCACGGGCAGCAGCTCTGCCTTAAAGGCTCCGGAACGCTGCGCCAAAAGCGCCCGGTTATAACTTTCGGCGGCAACGCGATCGATCTCCTCCCGGGAGAGACCATATTTTTCGGCACAAAGCTCCGCCTCCGATCCCATGTGGCAATCGTTGTAGACGTCCCACAGGCCGTCTTTGAGCAGGCTGTCGGTCAGTTGGCCGTGGCCCATCCGATAGCCGCTTCTGGCCTTCTCCAGCAGATAGGGCGCGTTGCTCATGCTCTCCATGCCCCCCGCCACGACGATCCGTTCGTCACCCAGGCGAATGGCCTGGGCCGCCAGCATCACCGCCTTCAGACCGGAACCGCAGACCTTGTTGATCGTGGTGGCCCCGACCGAGGGGGGAAGCCCCGCACTCATCGCCGCCTGACGTGCCGGTGCCTGCCCCTCTCCGGCGGAGAGGACGTTGCCCATTATCACCTCGTCCACCGCATCGGCGGGGAGACCCGCCCGACGCACCGCCTCGGCAATCGCCAAACCGCCCAACTGCGTTGCAGACAGCGGACTCAAGGCCCCGTTCAAACTTCCGATCGGTGTTCGCACCGCACTGACAATCACCGCTTCCTGCATCTGACCCTCCTTGGGTTGTTTCGCTCCTTGTCGAATCGGGTGTATACTAAATCCGCCATATGAACCATCCCCGTACCTTCGTGCCTTCCGAATCGGGCCGATCAGGAGGAGACCATGCGATTAACGAATAAAGTGGCACTGATTACAGGCGGCGGTCGAGGCATCGGCCGGGCCACGGTCGCCCGCTTCCTGACGGAAGGGGCCAAGGTGGCCTTCTCCGACATCAACCGCCAGACTGGAGAGCAGACGGCCAAAGAGCTGTCCGTGGCTGCGGACGCCCCGCTCTTCATCGAGTCGGACGTGACCAACAAGCAGAAGGTGGATGAGATGGTTGCCCGCGTCCTCGAACGATTTGGACGGCTGGACATCCTCATCAACAACGCCGGGGTGACCCGCGACTCCCTTTCGTGGAAGCTGGACGAAGTGGAGTTCGATCGCGTGGTGGACATCAACCTCAAGGGGACGTTCCTCTGTTCGCAAGCGGTATTCGAAACGATGAAGGCCCAGGGGAGTGGAAGGATCATCAACACCTCTTCCGTGAGCGCGATGGGGAACATCGGCCAGGTGAATTATGCGGCGGCCAAGGCGGGCATCATCGGCCTGACCAAAACGCTGGCGCTGGAATATGCCAGAAACGCCATCACCGTCAATTGTGTCGCCCCCGGGTTTACCGAAAGCGACATGACCATCAACCTCCCCGAAAAGGTCAAAACGGCCATCCTCGCAAAAATCCCGCTCGGGCGGATGGCCCAGGCCGACGAGATTGCCGCCCTGCACCTCTACCTCGCCTCGGACGAGGCCCGCTACATGACGGGCCAGGTCCTCTTCATAGACGGCGGCCTCACCGTCGGTTTCTGAGGGGGGCTGGGGCACGCTTCAACGTGCCCCAGCTAAACGTAAAGCCCGCCGTTGAGCGCAAGGACCTGGCCCGTCATGTAGCTGCCGTCGGTCACCAGGAAGCGGACCAGGTGTGCCACATCTTCCGGCTGTCCAAATCGGCCCATGGGGATTTGGGACAACACCCGCTCCCGTGCCTCACCGGGCATCCCCGCCAACATATCGGTCTCCACGAACCCCGGCGCCACGGCATTCACCGTAATGGACTTTTTGGCCAGCTCCTTGGCCAGTGTCTTGGTCATTCCGATAATGCCTGCCTTCGCCGCCGCATAGTTGGCCTGGCCAAAATTCCCCGCTTGACCGACGATGGAGGCGATATTGACGATCCGGCCATAATGCTTTTCCAGCATTCGGTTAATGAACGCTTGCGTACAGTTAAAGACCCCATGCAGGTTGACGGCGATCACCTCATCCCACTTGTCCACCTCCATCTTGGAGAAGGTCTTATCCCGTGTAATCCCCGCATTATTGACCAGGATGTCCACGTGCGAAAGCTGCTTAAGCAGGGCCTCGCGCATGGCGGAAACCTCTTCCCTGACACTCACGTCGGCCTTCCACAGAGAGGCCTCGCCGTGTTGCTCCTGGATTCGGCCCAACACATCCTGGGAGTCCTTGCACTCCGCGCCCAGCCGACAACTGATCGCCACATGGGCCCCCTCGCTGGCCAACGCCAGGCTGATCGCCCGACCGATCCCCCTACAGCCGCCGGTGACCAGGGCCACCTGACCGGTCAGCCGCCGATAGGGGCCCCTGCGTCGCTCCCCCCCGTTCCTTCGTTCCGCCTTTTCCCGCCCCGTCGCTTCTAAAGCAGTCGCGCTGTTTCCCATGGTGGAGTCTCCTTCCTTGTTGTTAAACCCTGCTGTCAAACGGATCGGCCGCAGATCACCCCGACCGATCCACGAGCCACTCGACGACCCTGGGCCAGAGGGCTGTCCCGGCCTGTGCTCCGACGGTCATCCCCACGTGTCCCCCTGCCGGAAACGGGAGCAATGTTTTATCCGGACTGGAAATTGCGGTGTTGAAGGCGCGACTGGACTGGGGCGGAATAATATGATCCCCTTCCGCGAAGATGTTTAAGACCGGACACCGAATTTTCTTCAAATCCACCTGTCGCCGCCCCAGTTTCATCCTGTTTTGGATCAGTAGATTCTCCTGATAGCACCCCTTCACAAACTCCCGGAACACCCCGCCGGGCTGCGGAACCCCATCCGCAATCCACTTTTCCATGGCACAAAACAGCTCTGCCTGTGCTGTGCTTTGCCGACGCTCCATCAGGCTCCAGGAGAACTGCACATACTTGTCCATCAGGTTGTAGACGGGGCGGAGCATCGCAAAGGCCCCGTTCAAGACCGACGCCGGGACATTTCCATAAGTATCCACCAGCTTGTCCACGTCGAAGTATTCCCGCTTGGACCAGAGGTTCAAAAGCCCGTCCACCTCGAAATCGATCGGGGCCGCAAGCAGGATGAGATTTCGAACCTGTTCCGGATGAAGCGCGGTGTACATGGCCGAAAAGGTGCCCCCCTGACAATAGCCGAACAGGGAAACCTGGTCGCTCCCGCTCTGTTCTTTGACCTGCCGGACGCAATCGTGCAGCGCGCCGCCAATATAATCTTCCAACGTGCGATCCCGATCGCCTGCGTCCGGCGCGCCCCAGTCAATCAGGTACACATCAGCTCCCCCCTTGAGAAAATGCTCCACCACGCTCCGTCCCGGAAGCAGGTCCAGGATATAGGGCCGGTTCACCAGGGCGTAAACCATTAGAAGTGGCGTGGCGAGACCCCTGCCGGACCCGCCGTTCGATGCACCGTTTTGAGGAAGATAGCGCTTCAGGACCAGCGCCCCCCTTCGGTAGACCACTTCGCAGGGCGTCCGCCCGACCCGAACGGTTTGCGGACGCGACAGAAGCCCCGTCCACGGGGGAGGTTCCACTGTATGCATCGTCTGAAAGGCCTTTCGGTAGACCGCTATGGCGCGCGACGGGTGGGCCTCTTCCCCGCCGAGGGGGGGGACGGCGGGGAAGAGATCATCGTTTTCAGCACATCCATTTTTTGCGAGCAGACACGCACCTCATCTTCCAAGGCGCGGAGCCGTCCTGACAGGGCCGCCATGTCGGATGCGGTCGGAAGCTGGAGGCCCCGAAGCGAGGACTCCCAGGCTTCATCCATCTGCTTTTTGAAATCGAGTGCGCCTTCCAGCGACTTGCCCATCAGCCGCGCAAACTGGGGCGACTGCATCGCCTCATTCAACATCTCGGAAGTGGATCGGACCCAGACGTCATACATCGTTTTGTACAGCCGTGCCGCACTCTCCCCATCTTGTGTCCCCGCTCCGTTTCCCACCCGACACCCCTCACAGCCTCGCCCCGCTCGCGCGTTCCTCCACGGAGAACGCCATCCTATGCCGCGACGGTCGCCTTCACGAGGCGTTTACCAAACTCCCTTGCGTATCGCCGCGAGGGCTGTGCCACGAGCTTTTCATACACGGAAAAGCCCGCGCGAAACGCCTCTTCGGACGCCCGAATGAGCGGCTCGGTCCCGCCGCATGCCGCCTCCATGCACTGCCGGGACTGCGTCAGGACGGGATTTGAAATTCCCATGGCGCTGCCGCCAATCTCCTCCCAGGACTGGAGCCACTCTCTGGAGAGCTTCAACCACGCCTGTGGGAGCGCATACCCCTGACTCACCGTGTCCTTGACGAGCCTTTCCGCCTCTTCCTGCCCATTCAAGGCCGCTTCCAAACCCGCCAGGTAGCTCTCCCGACAGAATTCGTTCCATTCTCTGGCACCCATCGTCCGCTTTTCTTCTTTTGCCTCAGGCATTGTCTTCCTCCTTCCACTAAAATCCAAATGTTTCAAGGCCTCCCTCATCAAGGGACACCCATCGCCTCGCTGGGAGACGCACACATTATTTAATAAGCAATTATCATGCCAAAACGAACAATATATATATAACCAATTGCATAGTCGTACTATTTTTAATTACACAGAGCATACCGCGCCTGAAAGTGTGGAAATTTTCCACACGACTGTGGAAAATTTGGACTTTTCTTCGCGGGGGGCTCTTCGACAAGGGCGATAAGATGTGGAACGGGCCTTTCCGTGGGCATGGTTTGACCCCTCTCCCCCGCCTCGTCTATGATGCTCCCGCAGCGGAGCGTGCGCTCCGAACCCCTGTAACGAGAGGATACTGATGCCGATTGTGGAACCTGTAAATCTGGAAGCCGAGATGAAGTCGGCCTACATGGATTACGCGATGAGCGTGATCGTGGGCCGCGCCCTGCCCGACGTGCGCGACGGGCTCAAACCTGTTCATCGCCGCACACTCTACGGCATGCACAACATGGGGCTGGCCCCCAACCGGGCCTATCGCAAATCGGCCAAGATCGTCGGCGAAATCATGGGGAACTACCACCCCCACGGCGATCTGTCCATCTACGACACGCTCGTCCGGATGGCGCAGGATTTCAACCTGCGCTACCCCCTGGTAGACGGCCAGGGTAACTTCGGCTCGGTGGACGGCGACCCCCCCGCCGCGATGCGCTACACCGAGGCGCGGCCCGCCTGGATTGCCACCGAGCTGCTCGAAAGCCTTGACCGCGAGACCGTGGACTTCGTCCCGACCTACGACGAGTCGCAGACCGAGCCCACCGTTCTGCCCGCGCGCGTGCCCAATCTGCTGATGAACGGCTCGGCCGGCATCGCCGTCGGCATGGCGACCAACATCCCGCCGCACAACCTGGGCGAACTGATTGACGGCCTCACCGCGCTGTTGGCCGACCCCGACATGACGATCGAGGCCTTGATGCGGACCATCCATGGGCCGGACTTTCCGACGTTCGGGTTCATCTACGGTCTCCAGGGGATTCGGGACGCCTACACGACGGGCCGGGGAATCCTGATGATGCGGGCGCGCGCCGCCATCGAGGTGAACGAACGGACGGAGAAAGAAGCCATTATCATCACCCAGCTCCCCTATCAGGTGAACAAGGGGAGACTGCTCGAGAAACTGGGTGAGATCATCCGGGAGCGGCAGGTCGAGGGCATCACCGACATGCGGGACGAGTCCGACCGCGACGGCATGCGGATCGTGATCGAACTCAAGCGCGGCGAGATCGCCACCGTCATCCTCAACCACCTCTACAAAATGACGCAGCTCCAGACCAGTTTCGGCGTCATCATGCTGGCGCTGGTGTCGGGTCGTCCGGAGGTGCTCAACCTCAAACAGATGCTTCAGCACTTCCTGGATTTTCGCCGGGAGGTGGTCGTCCGCCGCGCCCGGTTCGATCTGCGCCAGGCCGAGGCGCGGGCGCACATTTTGGAAGGGCTCAAAATCGCGCTGGATCATCTGGATGCGGTCATCGCCCTCATCCGGGCTGCCGCCTCCCCGGAGGAGGCGCGAACCGGGCTGGCACGGCAGTTTGGCCTCTCCGAGACACAGGCCGCGGCGATTCTGGACATGAAACTGCAACGCCTTACGGCCTTGGAGCGGGAGAAGTTGCTCGCGGAGTATCGGGACATCCTGCAAAAAATCGAAGCGCTAAAACGCCTGCTGGCCAGCGACGATCTGATCCGGGAGCAAATCCGGACGGAGCTGATCGAGGTGCGCGAAAAATACGCCGACGACCGGCGCACCGAGATCATCCCGGAGGCGGGCGAGATCGTCATCGAGGACTTGATCGCGCGGGAGGAGATGGCGATCACGGTCTCGCACACCGGCTACATCAAACGGACGGCGTTGTCGGTCTATCGCAGCCAGCGGCGGGGCGGCAAGGGGAAGGCGGGCGCCGCGCTCAAGGACGAGGACTTCATCGAACACCTCTTCACCGGTTCCACGCACAACCTGCTGCTCTTCTTCACCGACCTGGGCCGGGTGCACTGGCTGAAGGTCTATGAAATCCCGGAGGCGGGCCGCGCCACCAAGGGCAAGGCCATCGTGAACTTGCTGCAGGTATCGCAGGACGAGAAGATCGCAGCCATTCTGTCCATCCCCCGGTTCGAGGAGGGCAAATACGTGGTCATGGCGACGCGGCAGGGACTCATCAAGAAGACGTCGCTCGACGCCTACAGCAACCCTCGGGCGGGCGGCGTGCGGGCGATCAACCTGGAAGAGGGGGACAAACTGATCTCGGTGCGGCTGACGTCCGGTGCCGACGATATCCTGCTGGGAACGAAACTGGGGCTTTCGATCCGTTTCCACGAGGAGGAGGCGCGGGCGATGGGGCGCGTGGCGACCGGCGTCTGGGGCATCCGGCTTCGGGAGGGGGACGACGTGATCAGCATGGAGACGCTGCCGGAGGGGGTGCAGACCACCATCCTGACCGTGACGGAGAACGGCTTCGGCAAGCGGACGGCGTTGTCGGAATATCGCAGGCAGGGGCGCGGCGGCCAGGGGGTGATCACGATCCAGACGACGGAGCGAAACGGTCATGTCGTGGCCGCCCTTCAGGTGCAGGAAGACGAGGAGGTGATGCTGATGACGGCGGACGGCAAGACGGTGCGGCTGGTGGCGAGCGGCATCCGCGTGATCGGCCGCAACACGCAGGGCGTGCGCTTGATCGAGCCGGGCGAGGGGGGCCGCGTCGTGGCCGTCGCCCGCCTCGCCGAGAAGCAGGACGAGGGGGCCCCTTCGGCGTCAGGGGACGAAATAACCCCGCCGGTTTCGGAGTGAAAAGTTTGCATAAAACGAACTACGCGGAAATCAAGGGCACACTTTCCGATCTCTATCTGAATGACAAGCGACCGTGGCTTGTTGGATTCAGTGGCGGCAAAGACAGCACGATGCTGGCCTCTCTCATCGTGGGAGTTGTCGCGGAACTGCCCGTAGAGCAGCGGAAGAAGCCGGTTGCCATTCTGTGTACCGATACAAGGGTCGAAATACCGGCCATCGCAGAAACGATTGAAGGCACACTCAATCTCATCAATCGTCTTTCCCAACAACGTTCCCTCAACATCGAAACCCATCTTCTCAAGCCGCCCCCCGAGCAATCCTTTTGGGTCAACATCATTGGGCGCGGCTACCCGCCGCCCAATCGCACGTTCAGATGGTGTACGCAACGACTCAAGATTGACCCGGTCACGGTCTTTGTCCAAAAGAGGCTGGGCCATTGGGGGGACGCCATCCTTCATCTCGGCGCGCGTCGTGCTGAAAGTGCGACCCGTGCTCAAACGATGGCTGGCCGCGAAACCCGTAACGGCCTTCGGCGGCATCCCGACATGCCGCGCGTGTGGGTATGCAACCCCATCGAGTACCTGACCACCGAGGAAGTGTGGGCCTATCTGCTCCAGAGGCCGAACCCATGGGGCAGCGACAATCGCGCGTTGCACAAACTTTACGCCAGCGCTTCCAATGGAGAGTGCCCCATTCAGATCGATACCAGCACGCCCAGTTGTGGAAGCTCCCGCTTTGGCTGTTGGACCTGCACAGTCGTGGATCGGGACAAAGCGAGCGAAGGACTGTTGGCAGCGGGGGATGAGCGGATGGAAGAACTGATCCAGTTCAGGGAGACGTTGCTCCAGTTTCGTGACCCTGCCAATGGATACCGGGACATGAGGCGTATGAACGGTAACGAAGGCCCCGGCCCGCTGAATATTGGGGGACGTCGGGAGTTGCTCCGTCGTTTGCTCGAACTACAAGAGAACACCGGCCTTAAACTGATCAGCGACGAGGAATTACTGTTGATCCAGCAGTGTTGGAAAGCGGCGCGTGACCCCGATGACGGCCGGGGGGTGGCGCGTATCGTCAACAAGCAGCGAGGTGTCATCATGACTGGTGATCTTAAAGAGCTAAACCGGTTACGCTCCATTGAAGAGGAAGTTGCCGCGGAGAAAAACATCAACGCCGACACGCTCCGACGGTTGGTTGCCAAGGTGGAAGAATATAGCGAAAGTCATAGGGCACATGGCCTTCCAGATGATCTGCTCAACATCCTCAAGGATGATTTAGCGGCGATGTCTTCCGGCAAGAGAGGTTGATCATGGCTGAAGTCTATATTGACTCGATCACACTGGAAAACTTTGGCCCGTTTTATGGTGAGCACACGCTCGATTTCCGCAGTTTGGAGGGCAAATGCGGGATTCTTGTTGGAGGAAAAAACGGGGCTGGAAAGACACACCTCTTGCGTGCTCTGTATCTTGCCGTTGTCGGTGAACGTGGCGTGGGTGATCTGAGAAAGGTCGAGACCGGTTCGGATGCCACGAGATTTATTTTTGAAAAGTCGCTTAATCGGCGTGCGGCGGCGGAAGGCCAAGACGTCATGCGGCTGAAAGCCGTTGTGACGCAACGCGATGACAGGGTGGGCAGCCGAAAACTCGAACTTCTGCGCGAAATCCGTTTTCGTTCCAACTCCGCACCCGTCTGGCAACATTTCGCCACGCGCTCGGACACACCGGGGAGGATTGAGGACGAGCAGGTGATTCAAAAGTTGAGAGATACATTCTTGCCACGCCACTTGGCGCGCTTCTTCTTCTTTGATGCAGAGCGTAGCCAAGGTATCAATTTAAGCCAACAGGACATTGTTGAAGGTGTGAGCCGAATCCTTGGGTATCATACCTATGCTGAACTGGAGACTGATCTGCGCCAATTAATTAGCGCAAAGATTCCTCGTGTTTACAATGCGTCAGGTGGTCCTAACCCAGAAACGTTGCTTGCCGAGTTGAGCGGCAAAGTGGTCACCGTTGAAGGCACTCTAAAAGCCATACGTAGAGAACAGGAAAGCCTTGAACGCGATTTACATGAGGCGGATACGGAAATCCTTGAGGTCGAGGACAACTTAAAAACGCTTGGGGTAGTTGACCCGGAGGAAATGAACAAGGCCCAAGAGCGTCATAATGAGTTAGCAGGGGCCAAGGCAAATTTGGAGTTAAAACTAACCAACGCTTGGGATTTGGCTTTCCCAATCTCATTGCTAGGGGCTTACAAGAAAAATCTCTATGACGTACTTCGTTCGGAAGAGCGACGCCGTGAATGGGAGAGCGCCAAATCTACAGTTGAGCCAAAAATCCCACGGGTAAAAGAAGAGGTCTTTGGGAATTCCCCCAGAGAGTTTTCTCTTCAGCCAGACGTTGAATCCTTTTACATCAAACGATTGGAAGATGCGCTACACGGCCTGTTTCATCCGCCGCCGGAGGGAATTCCGGATCGAATCTATATTGCTGATGGCAATGATACAAGCGCCCGTGTCCGCCAGCAGCTTACCACAAGCCAAACTGAGATTCGCGGTTTAGCCGATATGTGCTCAAGTATCGATAAGATGGATGTTGAACTACGTGAATTGAACCAAAAACTCAAGCAGATGCAGCAGAACACGGCTGCTTACAAACGAGGAGTCGAGCTTCACGAAAAGCGTGGCAGACTGCTTTCTGACCGGGATCGAATGACCAAACGGCTTAAAGAGATTAAAGCCGAAATCGCCAACAAGGAAGTAGAATTGGCCGAATTGAAACGACAGGAGTCTAATCAGAGTGAGATTGCGGAGAAGGCGCAGCGTGGAGAGAGCTTGGCCGCTTTAGCGACCCGGTATCGTGAGGCGGCTGGAGAAATTCGTGGCCGTGCCGCAGTCCAGATGCGCAGCCAACTCTCGAAAACGGTCGGCGATTTATGGGTCGAAATCACCGACCGCGGGCGCGAATTTGAAGGAATGGACTTCGATCGTAACTGGCAGTGCTGGCTAATGCGCCGGGACGGGAAGAAAATGACGTGGGAAGAAACCAATACGTCCGCCGGTCAGCGTCAAGTGCGAATGTTGGCGTTTTATGAAGCCCTGCGCCGTCTGGCAAAGCTTGTTCCGCCGTTGGTCGTGGACACGCCGCTCGCTCGTCTCGATAAGGAAGTACGTGCCAATGTCCTTGACAAACTCTATCTGAGCGGACATCAGTCCATTATCCTGAGCACAAACGCAGAGATTGACCCGGAAGGTCCACTTTTCGACCGGATTCGCGGCCAGTTCGCACGTATGTACACCCTACACCCACACGGGGAACCGGACGGCACAAACTATGAAGTGCGGATCACGAGTGATTATTTCGGTCACAGTCTTTAAGGGGAACCTGTGAAATTTGAAACTAGCAGTGAGGCTCACGAGTTCATTGAAGCCGTTTTTCCGCGTGTCGGGGCTCGCAATCAGGCGGTCGTCGGTCGCGCCGCCTTGTTTCTGGCATTGGGTGAGGGAGTGCCGCGAGAGTTCAAACACAAAGACGCCAAAGGAGTCACTTTAAATGATGAGCAAGTGGTCGGCGACGAACTCCACAACGTCGTGCGCGCTGCGTTAAATCATCGCTCCGGCCGCACGCTGGATGAAGGCGAATATCGGCAGGAGTTCCGTCGCTACTTTGAGTATGGCTGTCAACGGCTCCGTCAGTTATGGTTGGAGTCCGGCAACGACCAAGTCCGTTTTGTTTCGTCTCTTTTGTCTTTGACAGGTAGAGAGTTAGATATTAGAGGAATGGGCCGTCCGTCAGTCCAAACCCTGCCGGTGGTTGAAAGGGAGGTAAAGCTCAAAGTTTTGTCAGAAGCCCCCGAATGGTCAGTAAACGGTCCCGGAACGAGCAATGGCCTGTTGGTGATTTCCGGTCAACCCGGAAGCGGGAAGAGCCAGCTTGCGCTTGACCTCTTAGCCCAACTTGCCAGGCACGGCGTCCGCTTCGTGTTTTTCGATATGAAGGGAGAACTGGAGGACAATCCGAACAACCCCGAACAGCGAAATAGCCGGATTCGATTCTTGGAACAGACGGGCGCACGTTACACCCGGCTTATCCCGCAAGACCTGCCTATCAACCCACTTTACCGTCATCAGAATCCCACCCAAAACGTCCAAGTCGCCTACGAGATCGCCAGTCTTATCCGCTGCTTTGCGCCACAGCTGGGCGCAAAACAAGAGCAAAACCTAAGTAATTGTTATCAACAACTTGACACTCCTGATTTCACATCATTGGTAATGAAGCTCCAAGGCAGCGGTGCGACAGGCGTTGACTTCGCCATCGTTCAAAAAATTGAGCGATTGAATCTTTTTGCCAGCGCCCACACCGCCATTTCTCCCGAGGAGTGGTTGAGCAGTTCGATGGTGGTTGACTTCAAAGGATTTGGCACGGACAGCGACACGAAAGCATTGGCAGTGGCCCTCATCCTTAACTTCCTGATCAAACAGTTGAGCCAGCAATTGCCCGTGAAAAACGATGTACAACCGCTGAAGATGGTGCTGTTTGTAGATGAGGCCCATTTGCTTCTGCCAAAGGAACAAAAAGCGGGTTTGCTCAATCAGCTTGCGCGCCAGGGGCGTTCATGGGGCTTCCCGGTTTGGCTGGCATCTCAAGATGCCGATAGATTTATCACCACGGGCGCCAACGAAACTAATTTCGCCGAACTGGCTGAATGCGGCGTCCACTTTTCGCCGCACACATTGAACGACACGCAACAGAGAACTATTTTGGGGGGTATCGTTCACCAGAGATTAAAAAAGGCTGAAGCTGCTTTACGCCTTCAGGGAAGGCTTCAGACCGGAATGACCCGACAGTTTTGGAGAGATGGAGGAAAGTGATGATCCCACACCCGCCTCACGGGGATACATCAAGGGTGAGGCTTTGGCCTTATGCCCTTTTGGCGACTCTCTTGTTGATAATCTTTGCAGTGGGGGTGCTCGCCCCTGACTACCTCAACTACCGGATTCGATTGGCTAAAATCGAAGCCAGCAAGTCATCAGTGAATGCCACAACGGGCACAAATGAATCTGCCAGCAGTCAAACAGTAGTTCAATCAACAGCTAGTGCCCCCGCCGATGTCAGATTGGCCCAGATGGAAATCAAGAGCTCTGAAATTTTTGAAACGTACGGGAAACTCCTTACAATGCTTCTTGGTTTTCTTTCTGTTCTAGGGGTATTCTTCGGGTACTTCATCAGAAAAAGTTTGCGTGAGGTGGAAGATGATTTAAGGGGACATGTCCAACAGAACATGGATTTTTGGGGCAAGGAACGCGACCGGCTTTCCAATGAAGTTTCTGGCAAATTGAAAGAGATGGGAGAACAAAGCGAGCGTCTCGAAGAGCGGTCCCGGGAATTTGAGAAAACAGTAGAACAGAGCAAACAGCTTCTCCAAACATTGGAAGCGGCTGTCAAGTCTGAGGAAAAAAAGCTTACAGGCGATGTGGGTTGGACGGCAACGGCAGTCGCTGTAATTGATGCGGATGACGCTATCCCTAAACTGGAAGGGAAATAGGCCATGAAAAAAGTTTCCCTCAATGTCCTCAGCATTCAACAGAAGGATGTCACCTTCTACCTCAGCGCTATCTCCGCCAAGCAATTGATTGAACTTTGCTCTGGCTTGCGTGTTTCGCCGTACAGAGAAACTTCTCTCGACGAAATCGGTGTTCAAAAACTTGATGATGCACAGAAATTGGTGCGGTCTTTGGGTGATTCCGCATTTGCAAAAGAAGTCATGGCTGCCCAGGCGACCTCATATGACGAAGAAGATCCTTATCAGCGTATCCTCGACAAGGCACGCGTCAAGGATATTGCCAGATATTTGTTGGAAGAAGATTCCATTTTACCAAACAGCATAATTCTCGCAGTCAGGGAGGAGGTAGAAGTAAGCTTCGAAAAAGATACTAGTACTCTTGTCCTGGAGTGGGAGGCTGAAAGCACGGAACAACCGTTTAGTATTATTGACGGCCAACACCGCGTTGAGGGGGTAAAACTTCTTGCTGCAGAACTTCCGGACGGGTATCAATTGGCCGTCACAATTCTCGCAGACCTGCCGTTTTATGTACAAGCCGAACTCTTCTCTGTGATCAATGGTCGTCAGAAGCCCGTCTCACGTTCTCGAATCTATGATCTGCTCGGGTACATGCCAATTTTAACACCCGAGACGCGTTGTCAAGCTTATCTTGGTGAAATGGCTGTACACCGCTTCTGCCACCATGCGGTTAAGGTGCTGAATACCAGCTCGAAATCACCTTGGCGCAATCGGGTCAAAATGCGTGGCACGGGCGAGGGTGTAGTCACTCAGGCTGCGATTGTTGATCATTTGGCAGCGTATTTGGTGCCGAAAAAAGAACGAGACGATATGCGGTACCTGCCAGTGCTTTATCCCTATTTTAAGGCATCGGAGATGGTCGGTCTGGCGCGCTTGCTTGTCATGTATTTCGTAGGTATCAACCTTGCCTGGCCAGACTTCTGGAAGGAAAACGAATTGTTGAAAGGATGCCTCTTTGGTAAGACAAATGGAATTGCAGTCATGTTCGCTATCCTTCACGATTTGATCGCTGAAGCGGGAGGCGTGGAATCCCTAAAGATTGATATTGTTCGCGAGAGGTGGGCGGCTGTCCCCATCGAGATCATCAGAACACCGCCCCCGGGCGGCTCAAAAGGCTATCAAGCTGAAGTTATCACAAAGGTGCTTGGCGCAATGTTCGGCAAAGACCATGATCAATCTGTGAGAGAAAAACTTGCGGCCCTAAAACCCGCTCTTCGAGATGCTGGCGCTTTGGTCCGTTGATGCAAAAAGAGTTTGCAGCACTGATGGGGCAGGCGGCTTTGGCCAGTGCGTGCGCATCTTCCTGAAAAATGATTTACCTTGATCATAATGCAACCACCCCCGTCTTACCCGAAGTCTTTGACGAAATGGTGCCCTATCTCAAATCGGAATGGGGGAACCCGTCAAGCGCCTACAAGTTCGGATCAAAGCTGAAACTGGCGATCGAGACGGCACGGGAACGAGTGGCCGAACTGATCGGCGCACATTCCACGGAAATCGTCTTCACTTCGTGCGCGACCGAAAGCAACAATGCCGCAATTTCTGCGGCACTCAAGGCAACTCCTCACAAGAAACATATCATCACCTCTGCCGTGGAGCATTCGTCCGTGCTGAATTATTGCAAGGCGCTGGAAAAAGAGGGGTTCAAGGTCACTGATCTGCCCATAGACCATGAGGGATTGATCAACCCCTCGGATTTGGAGAACATGATCGCCAGCGATACCGCGATCGTGTCGTTGATGTGGGCCAACAATGAAACGGGGGTTCTCTTTCCAGTGAAAGAGATTGGGGAAATCTGTAAAGCGCGTGGCGTTCTATTTCACTGTGACGCGGTCCAGGCTGCGGGCAAACTTGACATAGACGTTCGGGAAGTTCCGGTTGATTATCTCTCACTCAGTGGACACAAGTTCCATGCACCCAAAGGCATCGGGGCGCTGTATGTACGTCGGAAGACGCCATTTACGCCATTCATTTATGGTGGACATCAAGAGCGCAATCGACGGGGCGGAACGGAAAATGTTCCGCTGATTGTCGGAATGGGGAAGGCGGCGGAACGGGCAAGGAAACGGCTACCCGCTTATGAAAAGAAAGTCCGGCCCTTGCGGGATGCCCTTGAGAAGGGCATCCTGGATTTTATCCCCAACACGGAATTGAACGGCCATAAGATACACCGGTTGGCCAACACCACCAACATCACTTTCCATGATATTGAATCGGAGGCGCTGCTCATTTTGCTTGACCAGGAGGGCGTTTGCGCTTCGTCCGGCTCTGCATGCCTGGCCGATTCTGACGAGCCATCGCACGTTGTCAAAGCGATGAAGCCAGAGTCGGGCGCGTCACGACGAACGATTCGATTTTCACTCGGCGAGGACACGACCGGCGCAGAAATAGAGAGGGCTCTGATCGCCGTTCGTCAGGTTGTTGAAACCCTACGGGCCCAATGAGGGCTGCAACCAGGCCGCCGTGATTTCTTTATCTTCTTCTGCAACCCAGTGCTTTCAAGTGGTTGCGGCGGCGCTTCAGGTGCAGGAAGATGACGAGGTGATGACAAGGGAGATCGTATGGCGATGAAGACTTTGGACCAACATATCGAAATGACCCCGAGGGCTTTGGGGGAAAAGCCGTGCATTGCCGGGCATCGCATTACGGTTCAGAATATCGTGATCTGGCATGAGCGGATCGGCAACAGTGCCGACGAGATTGCCGCCACGTACGATCTGACCCTGGCCGACGTCTATGCGGCGCTCGCTTACTATTACGACCATCGTCCTGAAATCGACCTGGATATCCAGAACAGTCAAGCGTTTATCAAGGCACTGCGGGAGAGCACGCCATCGAAGCTGAACAAAAAGCTGTAGGAACAAAAGGTTAAATCCTACACCGCGTACAGGAACGGCCTCGCCCATCTGTTTACCTCCAAGCGTCAGGTGGCTTACAGAACATAGTGAGGCCGCGTCGTGGTCGTCGCCCGCCTCGCCGAGAAGCAGGACGAGGGGGCCCCTTCGGCGTCAGGGGACGAAATAACCCCGCCGGTTTCGGAGTGAAAAGTTTGCATAAAACGAACTACGCGGAAATCAAGGGCACACTTTCCGATCTCTATCTGAATGACAAGCGACCGTGGCTTGTTGGATTCAGTGGCGGCAAAGACAGCACGATGCTGGCCTCTCTCATCCGAAGGGCCGCCACTCACCGACGCGTTGTCCCCGAAGGAAGATGATGGAAAAACGAGAACCCGCAAAGACAAAGCGCAATTGCCGTTGACATCCTCTGGGAATAGTTGCTACCGTCGCTACCAACCTTACCCAGATGTGTCTATGCGCAAGAAACAAATCAGTATACGAGATGTGCCGGAAGCGCTCTACGAATGGATAGAGGCCGAACGACACGCCAAGCGTATATCCCAAAAAGATTTCCTTCTAAATGTGCTCCAAAGTGCAGCGTCATACGGGGTCGAAACGCCCCAGCCGACGCTGTTCGACTTTCGCCCGGAAAGGGCCAAGCCAGTAGACGGGCCATTCCCTTTCACGTTCATTGACCTGTTCGCCGGAATCGGAGGAATGCGCCTTGGGCTGCAATGGGCCGGAGGCCGGAATCTGTTCTCATGCGAATGGGACAAATACGCACAGAAGACCTACTGCACTTGGTTCAACGACACGCCTCACGGCGACATACGGAAGATCAAACCGGATGAAATCCCTGACCATGACATTCTAGCGGCAGGGTTTCCCTGCCAGCCCTTTTCGATTGCGGGGGTGTCAAAGAAGAATAGCCTCGGCAGACTTCATGGATTCAAGGATGAATCACAAGGGAATCTGTTTTTCTACCTCGCAACGATTGCATCGCTAAAGCGGCCCTTGGCGTTGATTCTCGAAAACGTCAAGAATCTGATTTCGCATGACAAAGGCAGGACATGGGCGACAATCAAGGCAACCCTTGAAGAAATGGGATACAAAGTGTTCCACAAGGTTATTGACGCACGAGACTACGTTCCGCAGCATCGGGAAAGAATTTTCATTGTGTGCTTCAATCGGCAAGTCTTCGGGGACACGATTCCCTTTGAGTTCCCTTCGACGCCGAGAGAGAAGAAACCACAACTGGCCGACATTCTGGAAGAGAACTGTCCTGACAAGTACACACTGTCCGATCACCTGTGGAAGTACCTGCAGGACTACGCGCAAAAGCACAAGGAGAAGGGAAACGGTTTTGGGTTTGGGCTTGCGGATACAAACTCCATCAGTCGTACGTTGAGTGCGCGATACTACAAGGATGGGTCGGAAATTCTGATTCCACAGAAGGGCAGAAATCCACGCCGTTTGACCCCGCGCGAATGTGCGAGACTTATGGGTTTCCCCGATGAATTTCCGGTAGTGGTTTCCGACACACAAGCCTACCGGCAGTTTGGTAACGCTTTAGTCCCTCCAATCGCGGAGGCAGTGGCGAGGGCCGTCATATCGGTATTCCGTCGACACATGGAAGCCAGGGGGTTATCGAAATTTGGTGCGATTTTGCCGGCGGGATCTTTTCCACGCCAGAAACGGGATGTGAACTATGTCATCGCCGCTCGTTGAACGCGCTGTCATTGACGCTTTAGATAACAATAATGCCCTGTTGAAGTTCATTTCTCCGAATGACACCGGTTTGACTGGCGGGCATCAGTGCGGATACTACCTTCCCAAGGGAGCATGGTCTGCATTCACACCACACGCGCCAGAGCGCGGTCGCAATTCTGAACATCTCGTTGAGGTGCTCTGGCAGGATGGGCGGCGCACAGAGTCTTGTGTCAAATGGTATGGCAAAGGATCACGAAGCGAGTACCGAATCACACGCTTCGGCCGCGATTTCCCATTTTTGACCGCCGACAATGTGGGCGACCTGTTGGTTCTGATTCGGACAGGCGATGCGGCGTTTCATGGGTATGTGTTCGATCTGTCGGACGACATTGCAGATGTCCAGGCAAGTCTCGGGGTGGAAATCATCGGGAGATGGGGGCTGTACGAAGGTCTTGTCCGGCCACCCGAAACGGAAGACCATTGTATCTATCGCCGGTTTGCCGCTTTCGTGGAACCGCTTCGGGCCTTTCCCGATACGGCGACCTTTTCCTCTACGGCGCGTGAAGCGATCCTTGCGTGTGTGCGAACCTTTCCGAGGCAGACAGAGGACAATCGCCTGATGTTGCTTATGGATCATGAGTATGCCCTGTTCAAGATGGCCGAGCGTCTGCTGTGTCGGGATGAAATATGCCGACTGTTCAGTTCGGTGGATGACTTCCTGTCAACGGCTGCACGCGTCATGAACCGCCGCAAGTCCCGTGCTGGCCGTGCGCTTGAGAACCACGTCGGTTATCTACTGCGCGACGCACACATTCCATTCGACACTCGTCCCTCCGTTGACGGCGAACCCGACGTTTTGATTCCGGGGAAGGTGCAGTATGAAGATCCAACCTGGCCGGATGACCGTCTTTTTGTGGTGGGCGTGAAAACGACATGTAAAGACCGATGGCGGCAAGTGCTGAATGAAGCGCGACGGGTGCAAAGGAAACACATTCTGACG
>CAZOFZ010000009.1:0-26508 GCA_964579175.1 uncultured Nitrospirota bacterium
TCAATGAAAAGGAGACGCTTTTCCCGCCGATATTGGGCCGCCGCCTGGACGACCAAGTCAACGCCAAAATCGGATCGGAGGGGTTGCAAACTCTGGGAGAGATGCCTCGGATCGGTGGCACGGAAGGCCGACAGACGCAGCTCCAGACATTGGAGCCGACGCGCCGCCAGAACGCGAATCCGTTCGATATAGACGTTCTGTTGGGAGAGCACGACGGTGACCCCCGCCAAGACCGCATGGGGAATGCGCCGCCCCAGGCAGGTCAGAATATATTCCGTTTTTTCCATCGGGGTTTCCATCAGGGTTCTGTCAGGGTTCCGTCAGTCTTTCCGGCCCGTCTCTTCCACAAGCGAAAAGGGATTCACCCGGGCATTGTTGAGCCGCACACCCCAGTGCAGATGGGGTCCCGTGGCCCGCCCCGACTGGCCCACCCGTCCGATTGTTGCCCCGCGCGCGACCGGCTGCCCCGGCTGGACCGCGATTTCCGAGAGGTGAAAATACATGCTGAACAGGCCCAGGCCATGGTCCATCAGGACGGACTTCCCGTTGAAATAAAAATCGCCGGTCAACGCCACCACGCCGTCGTTTGCGGCCAGGACGGCGGTGCCCATGGGTGCGGCAATGTCCTCTCCCGTGTGCGGAGCGCGCGGCTGTCCGTTGATCGTGCGGCGCTTCCCAAAGGAGCCGAGCGTCGGGCCCGGAACCGGTACGATAAAGCCCTCCGTCCAGTAGCGCCGCGGGCGACTCTCCTGAAAGGCCGCTTCAAAGCGTTCCTTGTCGGCGGCAATGCGTGAAAGCGCGTCGGCATCCGGTTCCGCCTTCTCCTTCGGCAGCGTCAGAGTCTGTGTGCCGAACGCGCCGGGTTGCACCTCAATTACATGATCCCAGGTATGACCCAGCGTGTCGGACTGCGCTTCTTTTTTCCAGGAGGCCGAAAAAGGAAGACGCCCCGGCGGCTGATCCAGATCAATGCCAAGCAGTGCCTCCCACCCAGCCTCTCCCTTGAAAAACGGAACAGGCTTTCCCATCCAGGTGCCTGTCACCGAATCGGCTTCCATTGGGATCGGAATGGGGATCGGAATGCGGACGACATCTCCCTGCCTGGCCTGGATGGATGCGGCGCTTGCACCCGTGGTACAAAGCAGCAGGATCAGCGGGAACCGCAGGAACGGCGCGCATGGGACGCGGAGGCTCATCCGGCCTGTCTCCGGGGCGTCGCGGCGGCAATGAGTTCGTCGAGGCGCGCGTTCGTGGGGGAAAAAGGGTCCATGCAGAGGATCGTCTCTTCCCAGTAACCGTTGAGTTTTAGGTATGTCCAGTCCACCGTATAGGAGCGGTTTTTTTCCTTGGCGAAGCGGATGAAGTCGCCGCGCACCTTGGCGCGCGTTGTCTGGGGGGGGACGTCCATTGCCTGCTGGATCGCCGCGTCGGTGGTGATCCGATCCATCCGTCCCTGCCGACAGAGCAGCGCATAGAGTCCCTTTTCCCGATTCACGTCGTGATATTGCAAATCCAGCATTGGGATGCGCGGGTCGTCCCAGCCGCAGCCCTTGTTTTCGATGTAGGCACAGATCAGTTCCCGCTTTGCGACCCAGTCCAATTGTCGGGAGAGGCGCTTGGGGTCTTCCGAAAGATCGTTTAGCACCGACTCCCAGCGGGAGATAATATCCAGGTCGGTCGGGTCCTCCCCGTGGGTTGCGACATAGCCCTTCGCCTTCTCCAGGAAGACACGCTGTATCTCCAGCGCGGTATACTCCTTACCGGACTCCAGGCGGACCTTCCGTTTCAGGGTTAGGTCGCGGGAGATTTCGCGCATCGCCTTCACGGGGTCTTCCAGTTCCATGCCCGTCACGTTGAACCCGCGCTCGATCATGGAAAGGAGCAGGGCCATGGTGCCGACCTTCAGATAGGTGGCGCACTCCGACATGTTGGAGTCGCCGATGATAATGTGGAGTCTCCGGTATTTTTCGGCGTCTGCGTGCGGTTCGTCCCGCGTGTTGATAATGCTCCGGGAAGAGGTGGTGGAGGAAGAGCTTTTCTCGTGGATATGCTGGGCGCGCTGGGAGATGACATATTGATTCTTTCCCGAAATTTTCAAGACCTTTCCGGCACCGATGTAGAGGATCCGGGTCACCAGAAAGGAGATCATCTGCTCGGTCGCCTTCCAGAAGTCAATGTCCCGGCGCATCAGGTAATTTTCGTGGCAGCCGTAGGTATTGCCCATCGAGTCGGTGTTGTTTTTGTATATCTTGATCTCGCCTGCGACCCCTTCGTCCGCAAGGCGTTTTCGGGCCATCGGAAGGCAGGACTCCAACAGCCGTTCTCCGGCCTTGTCATGTGCGATCAGGTCGGGAAGATGATCGCACTCCGGCGTGGCATATTCGGGGTGACAGCCGGTGTCCTGATAAAACCGTGCGCCGTTGACCAAAAAGGCGTTGGAGGGCCAACTGTTCGGAATCAGGCCCTCGAAGATGTAGCCGATGACCTTTTCCATCGGCAGATAGACCTTCCCCGTTGGGGCGAAGATCAATCCGTATTCGTTTTCCAGGCCGAAGATACGTTCCTGCATGTCAGGCGCCGGTTGTTGTACGAAGCGAATTTCCGGAGTCCGCATCCAGAGCGATCTCCGGGTCCTCGAATATCCACTGTCCCAAGTCTATCGTCTGGCATCGCTCGGAACAGAATGGACGGAATCGGTTCCCTTCCCAGGCCGCGCGTTTCTTGCATCTGGGACAAGCGGCGGTCATTGCGAGGCCCGAAGTTCCGTGTCGGATGCGGGACGGGAAAGGGGCGTGGCAGGCACCGGATGTCCGTCCCGTCTGAGGGTCAGGACGGCCCGGATGGTGCCGATTTTGATCTTGGAATGGATCATCACGGGGAGGTGTTGGGCGTCGTCGGTCACCCAGATGAACACATCCCCCTTGTCCAGGAAAATCCCCTGATATCGAACCAGTGCCTGCACTTTGATCGTGTCGAATGTCCCCACCGGCGTCGTTACCCGCTCCCGGCCCAGGGCCCGAATTTCCAATCGCCAGCTCTTCTCATCTTCGTAGACGTCAATGAAGGTTGTGCCCCCCACGCGCAGGGGCCCCTGTGCCCTGAAAAAGTAGAGCGAGCTCAGCATATCTTGCACCCGCGCCGGGATGTCGAACACGGTCTGCCGGTCGTCTTGTGTCTGGATGGCGCGGTGGGAAATCTGATCGAAATCGATCGTTTTTTTACGGCGTTTCTTCCCCTGGTGCTGCCGTACTTTGAGGCGATGCGAATAGAGCCCTTCCACGTCCATGTAGGATTCCACGCGATCGTCCACCGGATAGAAGATGGAGACAAAATCGTTCGACTGGGCCGTGGAGACGATGGGATAGACGGCACGGCCATTCATCGTTTCTTTCTCCATGACCTCCATGACGCCGACCCCGGCGCTCATCCCCATGTACGACAGATCGTAGACCAGCCGCTCTCCCGGCGCAAAGGCGAAGGGGGGAGCGTCTCCAAGGGCCGGGCGGCCCCACGCCGAGACGATGAAAAGGCCGAAACCGATGAAGAAGGGAAAGAAACGAAACGGGCGCGCTCCGGGCGTTTTCTGTACGATCATCATGCGAGTGAAGACGTTTGGGATACCAAAGTATCAAACGGCGGCAAGTCGGGTCAAGGAACACGCGTCAAAACATCCCAGGAAGTACGGATGAGGGGTAGGGGAGGAATGTTTCACCGCATGGACGAACGCACGGCGATTCTGGTAGGGTACGACTCGCTTTTAAGAACGATGAGAAGTGCCTCTGATTAAATTTCGGAGGTACGAACGTCTCATACTGAAAACAGTATCAAGCCCCGTCTGGGCATCCCTCTACTGTTCCTATAACATGTTGAAAAACAGAAAAATACAACATTACATCGATCTTGTGATCGTTTTGACCCAGAAGGAGATGAAGGTCCGGTACAAGAGCAGCTTTCTGGGCTACCTCTGGTCGGTCCTGCATCCGCTTGCTTTTGCCCTTGTCTTATTTGTGGTCTTCAAGGTGGTGATGCGGGTACAGATGGAAAACTACACCTTGTTTTTGATTGCAGGACTTTTCCCCTGGCAGTGGTTTTCGAACTCGCTGATCATATCTCCAGGGGTCTTTCTGGGGAACGCCTCCATCATTAAAAAAGTGAACTTCCCCAGAAACGTCCTCCTCTTTGCCGTTGTCCTTCAGGACATGCTGCATTTCATCCTGGCCATCCCGGTCATCGTCTTTTTCATGCTAATTTATAACCAGACACCTTCGTTTTCATGGCTTTATGGCATTCCGATCCTGCTGGGCGTACAACTTTTGATGACGTGTGGCATCAGTCTTGCCATTTCATCCATCAATCTCTTTTTCAGGGACCTTGAGAGGTTGACGGCCATATTCACCATGTTTCTTTTCTATTGCACCCCTATCATATACCCCGAGACGATGATCCCTGACGAATACAGGCGCCTGTTCAATCTCAACCCCGTCACACCCTTGATGATCAGTTGGAGAACCCTCTTTCTTGAAGGCACGCTGAATTGGGATGCCCTATTCGTCGGCCTTCTTTACGGCGCAGCGGTGTATCTTTCAGGGTATTGTATTTACAAGAAACTTTCGTGGAAGTTTGCAGAGGTGCTATGAATGAGCCCGTGGTCGTTTTTGACGGCGTTAGCAAGAGCTACCCTCTGTATCACCATATTGTTGGGGGGATCAAGAACTTTTTTTTTCATCTACCGAAGGCAGTAAGCGCGATGAGAAATTCAAGCTTCGAGGCGCTCCACGACATATCCTTTGAGATCCATAGAGGCGAAGCCCTCGGCGTGATCGGAAGAAACGGGGCCGGTAAAAGCACCCTTCTCGGTCTTATCGCCGGTGTCTTAAAACCAACGAGGGGCAGCGTCACGATAAAAGGCAGGATATCGCCGCTGCTTGAGCTGGGCGGGGGTTTCCATCCCGAACTGACCGGTCGGGAGAACATCCTGCTCAACGGGGTTCTTTTGGGACAGACGCGGCATGAGGTTAAAGACAAGATAGAGGACATCATCGCATTTTCCGAACTTGACGATTTCATAGACCAGCCCATCAGGACCTATTCATCCGGGATGCTTGCCCGTCTCGGCTTCTCCGTGGTGACCTATCTGGACCCAGAAATACTACTCATAGATGAGATACTGGCTGTGGGAGATCAGGCGTTCCAGAAGAAGTGCGTGGACAAGATGATGGACTTCAGGAGGAACGGTGTCACGATCGTCTTTGTCTCCCATTCAATGGCGAACGTGGAAGAGATATGCGACAGGGCAATCTGGATCGAGGATCATTCGATCAAGGCCGCGGGGAATCCGGCAGATGTTGCAAGAGATTATTCAATCTCAACTTCAACAAAGCCGTAAATGCTTTTGCGTTTGACTCCGGTTCATTAGATTGCGCCCTCTAAAAGGCGGTTTAGCGCTATGGTGGGCGAATCCTCCAACGCATTGATGACGCACGCACAAGACGAACCATCGCCGATCTTTATCCATTCGCTGTTTCGATCAGGGAGTACATATTTGTTCAACGTTTTTCGGAGATCTTCTGCAGGGTATTGGTGCTACCAAGAACCGATCCATGAGATGGCACTCTTTGCCAAGGATGATCCGGACTGCTTGATCAGTTTCACCCAGGCGCATACCGAGCTCCTACGGCATCCGTCCTTGGACAGACCTTACTTCTTTGAGCTCCATGAAACGATAGATTACTGGCGAGAGAGTTTAACAAAAGAAATTATCTATGATGACTATTTTGGCAAGCATGCAGAGGATGATCGTGCGGCCTATCTGCGTGCTCTCATTGCGGGGGCACGAGGCCGTCCGGTTATACAAGAATGTCGGACAGCATCACGCGTACAGGCAATTCGGCAAGACATCGGTGGGGTACACCTTTGTCTCTGGCGCAATCCCTGGGATCAATGGTGGTCTTACAAGGTGACGGATTACTTCGATACTGCCAATCAATTAATATTGAACGCTCCGGATTACTCCGAAGTGGTGACCTCTCTGAAACAGGAGATTCATTTCACAGATTTTCATCACAAAAATATCCGGGAGGAGTTTGCCCATTTCAATGAACGGCGACTGTCGGCTGAGAACAGCTACCTCGTTTTCTATACACTTTGGTGTCTTGGACTCCTCGAAGGGATGTCACATGCCGATATGCTCATCAATATCGACACACTGAGCGATTCGCAAAATTACCGAAAAACGGTACTCCATCACTTAACCGAGCTGGGGGTTGGAGGGATAAGTTTCGCAGACTGCAGTGTGGCTCAGGCCCATTATGGCGTCCCAGATCGTATTTTTTTTAAAGAACTCGAAGAGAAGGCCCACGGATTCCTGGCCCGCAGTGGTTATCCCCAATCGCAGATCGATGCAATGCTCACCTTGCGACACGCGCACGAGCCAAGTAGATGGAGTCGTCCGCTGAATGATCTCTCTGCGGATCAGGCCATGCACGCTACGGTCAAAATTAGAGCGTTGGCACGGCGGTTCGAGTCTCGTGAAGCCTTGATGATTCATCATATGCTGACTAAAGTTCAAGCAGTCCAGCAGGAATTGACTGATACTCAGCAGGCATTGGCTGATACCCAGCAGTCTATGATTCGCATCAAAACAGAACTTGCTGCGGTTTACCGCAGCAAATCTTGGCGAATCACCTGGCCATTGCGCAAATTAATACGGTTCATCAGACAACTGATTAATTTTCGGCACGGACGGACGTCAGGGCCATGAGCATGAGGTTGTTGCAGGCGATGTCCGGGTTGTAAAAATTATCTGAGCTGAAGGTGACGGTACAAACAAATGCGACTAGACGGTGTCAATGTTCTTGTTGATGGGTATAATCTGGAACTGGCTAGCGGTACTGGCGTAAAAACCTATGCCATCAGTACGGTAAAGGCGCTACAGCTACTCGGGGCGAGGGTTGGTACACTATTTAGCAGTGACAGTAGCCGTGACCCTATCTTGAATGAAGTCCTCTTCTACCTCAACCAGAATGAGCATTCCAACAGACTCCAGTCGTTTTTGGCCCTGGTTAAGGCTCTGAGCGGCTTTACGACGGTAAGGACAGTCCAGACAAAAAACATCGTGATCGTCGAAGACGAGGTTCGGAAGTTCCTGGCATCCACGTGCGATATCTTGACCCTGCCTGACTGCTACAAAACAGCAAATTATCTCTATGGTGTCCTCGGAATCGAAACGAAAATAACCCCACCACAAAAAGTAGATATCTGGCACGCGACATATCCGCTACCGATAAGCGTGAAAAAGGCGAAGAAGATAACAACGATTCATGACCTGGTGCCTTTACGTCTCCCCTATACGACGCTTGATAACAAAAGGACATACTACAAGACAATAAATCACTGCCTTAAGAAATCGGATGTCATCGTCACGGTATCGAACAATTCGAAGGAGGACCTACAGTCCCTCTTCAATGTCGCTTCGGACAAGATCGTTGTCACTTACCCGCCGATCACGCTCAATCCCGATATTCCCAACATGGAAACGATTTCCAGCGTCCTCAGGCGGTACGGCCTCAAGGAAATGGAGTATCTCCTTTTTGTCGGTGCGATCGAGCCGAAAAAGAACGTGGGTAGGCTGATCGATGCCTATCTCGCGCTCGATACGGATAAAAAGCTGGTCATCGTAGGGAAAAGGGGTTGGTTATGGAAGGAAGAACTAAGAAAGGTAGAAAAAATACAGGGGAAAAACCGACCCCAAAGAATCAAGTTGCTCGATCATATCCCCAGCAGAGATTTGAGCAGCTTCTATGCGGGGGCGTACTGTTTCGTATTCCCGTCCCTCTATGAGGGGTTCGGATTACCGCCCCTTGAAGCCATGACCTTTGGATGTCCAGTGATCACCTCCAACCTATCGAGCCTGCCAGAAATTTGCGGAGATGCCGTCTTGTACGTCAACCCTTACGATGTCCAGGATATAACGAAAAAGATGGGGGACTTACTCGATTTTGATCAACAGCAATGGACACATTTGTCGGATGCAGGGAAAGAAAGGGCGAAGCTGTTCAGCATGGAAAGCTATGTTGAAAGGTTATACGAAGCATACAGCAAAGTCCTATAGGCATCGTTTCCGTAATATTCCTTCGTAGGGGGAGATCAATCCCGTGTGTTCCGCTGGCTAAGGAGAGTGGTCATCCATGGGATCTGGGTCATTGTTGGCAAAGTCCCAGCCATACACATCATCCGTATAACCATTCCCATCATCATCAATCCCGGCAACTCCGATAAATTCGGCGGTATTTTTCCACATGTTAGCTTTCATATCTTCGTGGGTATATTCCACGCCGGTGTCAATGTCGGCAACAATGATGTTACTGCTCCCGGTGGTGACATTCCACGCTTCGAGGGCATCTATATCCGCGTCTGATGTCCCAGTTGGCGGATCGAAGAGCAAACGAGTCTGACCGATATTGTGTAAACCGTATAAAAGCGGGAAACCCGGATCATTGGGAGGCGAGGATGCGACAGAACCCAAGATATTGGGCTCGGCATATTCCACGTCAGGGTTTTTCTTGTAACGTTTAAGCAATGCCTCCGTAGACTCCCCACGTTTGGATTTGATCTGCTCCACTTCCAGTTTCGAGACGCGGAAGAGGATTTCCGCATCGGCATCTTTATGATGTTTGTCTGTTTTGGCTTTTGGCGTTCCCTGTTTGAACTTTACGAGCACTTCCCCTGAGACATAATCAATCCCTTCCCGAAGGGCTTTCCCTGTTTTTTCGTCCAGGACAGCCGCAGAGACAGGAGATACCTGCCCCATTAAAACGAACAAAGCAAAGAAAGCGGATACTGCCGATATGATTTTCATGGTCTCTCCCAATCCCTTCCCAGCCCTACCCACGAAGACGTTAGCTTATCCCAAGTGTTGCAATAGCTATTGGATAGCGTTAAAGCTCAGCTACGCGAGGAACGAGCATCCGCTGGAGCGCTTTGTTAGCCTTTATTTTCGACCTTATACGCTGTACGCGCTCATCCACTCCATGAATAAAAAAGGATGATGTCAATACAACAATAACAAACGCCGCAATTAAGGTGAGAAGTCCTCTGTCTGATAATTCATGAAATGCTTCACCATAAATTAGATATGAGGCCAACAACCCGCTTTGCCAATGCAAGAGGTAAATTGGATACGAATAATCGCCAATAATCTTATCAGTCTTTCGAGTTACACTCAGAATCTCCCCCCCGATGACAAGGCTATACACAAGTAGAGCGAAAATCACGATGTTGATGTAGAAGCCAACATCACCGAGATTTCCAATTTCCATTCTGGAAGCAATCAGCCACGCCAGACAATTAAAAAGCATAACAACGAATATAGTCCTCGATGATAATCTCAACCTAGTAAACTGCTGTATAAGTAACGCATCGTTTGTCATGAAATATATCGCCGCTCCAATCGAGAATGGTAATGAGGCTGCAGCAACAGGGAAATATCGAGAACCCATATCCCAACTCATGATGTAACTACCGATTACATAGCACACTGACAAAAACAACCATATTTTTACGCGAAATAATGTCTTAGAAACACCCAGACAAATTAAAAAATAAAAAAACATTTCAACTGTTAATGCCCAAGTTGGTGGAACAAGTCTTGGGTTTATGCTATTCGGAAACCATGCGGTAAATGCCATGAATATATTTTGCAATATGCTTTCCAAAGAAACAGGGATGAAGATGCTTTTGTGGAAGCTCGTTGTCACTTCAGCACCCAAACCAACGATTAGTAATATTGATACAAGTGTAGCTGCCCAGTACTGAGGATATAACCGTAGGAATCTATTCCCAGCGAAAGAAAATCTCCCGATCCAAGTGTAACCATAGTGTTCATGCATAATTAACGTCATTAGATACCCACTAATTATATAAAAGCCAAAAACAGCATAAGGTCCCAAGGGTCCCCAACCAATAAACAGGTGGTACACCATTACCATTAAGGCAAGTGTTGTACGAAGCACTCCAAACATTTTCCGCGTTTCTCCTGATGGTGAATAAGATAGTTATGCGCCCTGTTCCCTCTCCAAAAAGCAGATACGGTATACCACCGCCCTGGTAATGTGTCAATGGCGATAACTCCCCGATGTTTAGACAAAAAAGTGGGGGGTATTGGGTGGTAAGTATCCAGCCCCATGTGGTAGTATTCCCGTTCGTAGTTGGCCATTGTTCCTGGCAAGGGACAGGATATGTGGCAGGATGGGGATGGAAGCATTCAAACTGGAGGAGAAGATTTAAAGTCCGTACGTGACATCATCAGAAATCATCATCAACGCCACCAACATCGGAAGGCAACCTGACGGCATTGGTGTTTACACTTTGAGTCTTTTGAAGGCACTGGTGAGGCTGGACACCCCTATCAGGTTTACCGTACTCCTCAATAGAAACGCCGAACAACATATCAGGCAGATAACCTTCCCCTGGAATTTTTCAATCAAGTGGACAACCCGCCACGTTTCTCCCGATTACGGTTTCAGGGGCCACCTCCTGCGACTTATTTACTCAAACCTCATCTCCCTAATGTATAGGAAGCCTCTCATATTCAATACAAGTCAGCTTGAGGCGATATTTTTCAGATCAGCCCAGGTGATAACCGTCCATGATGCGATACCCCTCCTGTTTAGAGAAAGCCATAAAAAACAGTATTTTTTCTATAAGTATCTCCTTAAATATGCATTGAACAAGGCAAGGCGCATTATAACCCCATCAGGGCATATCCAGGAAAACCTCGCAGCCATTTACGGGTTACCTCAAGATAAGATTCGCATTATCCATAATGGCATTCAGGATACTTACTGCAAGGGGACGGAGCAGAACTCCGACGTTAAAAAAGAGAAGTTTATCCTGTACGCCGGAAGGATCGCGCCGTCAAAGAATATAGACGGTTTATTGAAGGCCTTTAAACTGATCAGGGACAAAATTGAGCATCAGCTGGTGATCGCCGGTGGAGGAAAGAGCCTTTATGTGGAGAATCACGACAGGGTTACGTTCAAAGGGTATGTTTCGGACACAGAACTGCAGCACCTTTATAAAACGGCTTCGCTCTTTGTATTTCCATCTTTCTGCGAAGGGTTTGGCCTCCCGCCCCTTGAAGCGATGGCATGCGGTTGCCCCGTGGTGGTCTCCAACGTGGCAAGCCTTCCGGATGTCTGCGGTGATGCCACCTATTATATTGATCCCTATCGCACAGAAAGCATCGCCGAAGGGATGTATAAGGTGCTAACGGATGAATCCCTCCGGCAAAGCCTCATAAAAAAAGGACTTGAAAGGGCTAAAAAATTTAGTTGGGAAAAATCTGCGAAGGAGCTTTTGAAAGTCTTTGAGGAGGTTTTGCCTTCTTGAGGATCGCCGTTGTCCATGACTGGCTTGTGACCTATGCAGGTTCAGAAAGAGTGCTCGAACAGATACTCGCCCTTTACCCGGAGGCGGACCTCTTCAGCCTCATCGAGTTCCTGCCCGGCGATGCCCGAAGCTTTATCCTTCACAAGAAAGTCCATACATCCTTTCTTCAGAAAATGCCTTTTGCCAGGCAAAGATACCGTAACTATCTGCCTCTCATGCCCGTGGCTGTGGAAAGATTCGACCTTCGGGGCTACGATCTTGTGCTTTCGTCCTCCCACGCTGTCGCAAAAGGAGTGATGACAAGGCCGGGGCAAAGACACGTGTGCTACTGCCACACGCCCATGCGGTATGCCTGGGATCTGAGGGAGCAGTATCTGAAGGAAGCCGGCCTGGACAGGGGGTTTAAGGGCCTGGCCGCAAGGGGGCTCCTTTCCTACATGAAAAGATGGGACCTGCATGCCACAACAAGGGTTGACTATTTTATTGCCAACTCACAATACGTTGCCGATAGAATCAGACGAAACTACGGAAGAGACGCCACGGTCATCTATCCGCCCGTGGATGTCGGGGGCTTTTCGGTTAGGACCGACAAAGCAGACTTCTATCTCGCTGCTTCAAGGATGGTCCCTTACAAGAGAATGCCTCTTATCGTAGAGGCATTTGCCAGAATGCCCGACAAGCATCTCGTGGTCATAGGCGACGGCCCGGACTTTGACCGGGTGAAGTCCAAGGCGACTGCCAACGTCGCGTTTCTGGGGTACCTGCCGCCGGATGGGTTGAAGGCCTACATGCAGAGGGCCAGGGCCTTCGTCTTCGCTGCGGACGAGGACTTCGGGATGATGCCCGTGGAGGCCCAAGCCTGTGGAACACCCGTCATCGCCTACGGAAAAGGGGGAGCGCTGGAGACAGTCATTGAGTATAAAACAGGGATCTTCTTAAAAGAACAAACAATCGAGAGTCTGATCAATACCCTTACAGAGTTCGAGCGCATCGAGAACGCGTTCGATTCTGCCGAAATAAGGAAAAATGCCGAAAGGTTCAGTATTGAGAGGTTCAGGCGGGAGTTTCTGGATTTCGTGGAGAAATGTCTATTGTGTTGACCTATTTTAAACATCGCATCATTCATGCCGTGCACCACGGCATCCACAAACGAACGGGATAGTGGAACGGTTCAACGGCCGGTAAGCGAGGTCGTTGGGCAGACCCGATTCCAGTCTGCGGAAGAATTGGAGACCACTCTGATGCGTTACATGGACATCTACAACGAGCGGATCCCGCAACGCGCTCTGAAGCATCTCACCCCCGCTCAGGCATTACAAGAATGACAGAAAAAGAGACCGGAACGCTTCTCTAACAAGGCATATAACCACGCGGGGCTTGACATCTAAACAACGCAAAAACAGACTTCTTCAACGGACTGCTAAAGCTATAGAAAAGAAGCCAGATAGTCGGCCCGGCGCGTTTCCACCCGCTGGAGGTAGTTTCTGGTTTCGGGCGGAACACGCCCCTGTAGAAAATCGAATAATTGGGTGGCGTCCATCGCCTGGGCGCGGGTGGGGTGCAGCACCTTTTTGAGGACGGTCGGTCCCCAGTTGTAGGCACAGATCACAAGATAGCGCCGCTTCACCGGGTCGGTCACCTCCTTGAAGTAGACGCGATCCAGCAGCGCAAGATAGGCCACCCCCAACGCGATGTTGAGGTCCGGACGGTATAAATGGGCGGGCGACAGGATGGCGTCCTGGCCATACAGACGCCGATAAGCCTCGCGTCCGGCAAACCGGGGGACCAGTTGCATCAGGCCAAAGGCCGGGGCGCTCGATCGGGCCATCGGGTTGAAGGCGCTTTCCGTGTGCACGACGGCCGCCACCAGCGCCGGGTCCACTCCGCGCTTTTGCGCCTCGCTTCGAATTTGCGGAAGATATCGCTCGAATCTGCGCCGGAGGTGATCCGGGGCCATCTTCAGCCCCACGCGCACCTTGATCCGCAGGGTCCCGTCCGATCCCACGATCGGGGTCTCCTCGATGATCGGTTGTAGCCGCGCCTCGTCAATCGCATCCATCTCCTGGGTCGAAAAGAGTGCCTGCATGATCGGCTTGCCGTCCGGGTCGCGCCTTTGCATCAGCCGCTGGGCCGCCTTGGAGATCAGATGCGTCGCGGCGGTCCGGACATCGTTTCCCGAGGCCTCGACCACTCCCTCAATCCGCACCTCCCCCGTTTCGAAGTCCACCTGGGTCATTGCATCGCGTTGGTCGGAATAGTCCACCCACACTTTTTGGGACGACTGCACGTATCGGTCGAATTTTTTCAGGACATCCCGTTCCAGCCGTTTCCATTCCGCCGCCTCGCGTATCTCCAGCAGGTCGAAATCGGATGGGACGGGGTCTCGTTGTGGTGGCGGTTCCGGCGGGTAGACCCACGTTGGATCTGGGGGCGATTTGGGATAGCCGTTGGGCGGGGTGGACGAAGACCACCAGAGAGATTGGGGACGCCTACCGCCGGCCTCGTTGTCGGGGTCTGCGACGACGGGGGGAGGACTCAAAAAGATCAGGGCTGCGATGATCCGTATTGTCCGAGTCAGCATGTGAGGCGACGCCAAACCATGACCGTTCCCGCGATCAGCATCGGGAGGCTCAACAGTTGACCCATTGAAAGCTGGCCCAGGATCAGTCCGAGGTGTTCATCGGGTTGCCGAAAAAATTCGACGATCAGGCGGAACAGGCCATACAACGAGAAGAAGGCCCAGAAGACGACGCCCTGTGGGGGATTCTTTCGGGAGAGGGCGAAAAGGAGGCCCAACAGCAGGGGACCTTCCAGCACGGCCTGATAAAGTTGAGAGGGGTGGCGACAGGCCTCTCCCGCGCCTGGGAAGACCATACACCAGGAGACGTCGGTGGGGCGGCCCGGTAATTCGGCATTGACAAAGTTGGCCAGACGCCCCAGCCCCAATCCCACCGGCGCGCTCACGATCGCGATGTCCGCCACTTCGTAAAAACGCAAGCCTTGCCGTCTGCAGAAGAGAAGACCCGCGACCAGGACGCCAATGAGCCCCCCGTGAAAGGCCATGCCCCCCTCCCAGACGGCCAGCATCTTCAACGGATGTTGCAGGTAAAAGGGGAAGTTATAAAACAGGATATAGCCGAGTCGTCCACCCAGGATCGCACCCACTGCGACATGGAACACGAGGTCGGAAATCTGCTCCGGGGTGAGGGCCACCTTTTTCCATCGGGCCATCCTGCGGGTGATGAAAAGGCCCAGGACGAATGAAGTGGCATAGGCGAGGCCGTACCAGCGCAGCGCAAGCGGGCCCACCCTAAGAAAGACGGGATCAATGTTGGGATAGGGAATCATGGGTGGGCGCGGTTTTCAGGTGCGTTCGCGTTTTGAGTGACCCCTTCCCGGATCAATGGGAGGTGCCCTGCAATACCTTCCGAATCGCCTCGCCGATGACGGCGGGGTTGGTGACGACCGACACCCCCGCTGCGGTCAGCGCGGCCATTTTGTCGGCGGCGGTGCCCTGTCCGCCCGCGATGATGGCGCCGGCGTGGCCCATCCGCCGCCCCGGTGGGGCGGTGATACCGGCAATGAAGGCCACCACCGGTTTGCTCATCTTCCGCTTGATCCAGGCCGCTGCCCGCTCTTCGGCGTCGCCGCCGATCTCTCCGATCATGACGACGGCATGCGTGTCGGGGTCCGCCTCGAAGGCCTCTAGGACATCTACGAAATGGGTGCCGTTCACGGGGTCGCCGCCGATGCCGACACAGGTGGACTGCCCCAGTCCCAACTGCGTCAGTTGCCAGACCGCCTCATAGGTGAGCGTCCCGCTGCGGGAGACGACACCGACGTGTCCCCGCTTGTGGATGAAACCGGGCATGATGCCGATTTTGCACTCCCCCGGCGCGATGATTCCGGGACAGTTAGGCCCGATCAGCCGCGATTTACGCCCCGAAAGAAACCGCTTGACGCGCATCATATCCAACACCGGGATCCCTTCCGTGATGGCGATGATGAGCGGCACGTCGGCTGCGGCCGACTCCAAAATGGCGTCCGCGGCAAAGGGGGGTGGGACGAAAATAAGCGACACATCCGCGCCGGTCTGTTGCACCGCCTGATTGACGGTATCGAAGACGGGGATGCCCTCGTAATCGCTTCCCCCTTTTCCGGGGGTCACTCCCGCTACCACCTGCGTGCCATAGGCCTTGCAGGCCCCGGCATGAAACGACCCTTCCTTACCGGTAATCCCCTGTACCAACACCCGCGTGTTTCGATTGACCCAAATGCTCATTCCATCTTCTCCCGATTAATGTCCGTAAATCATCCAGGCGAGCTTGAACAGGAGCGTAATGACCAGCATGAGGGCCAGAATGGGGATCACGCTGACAAAGAGCGCCTGAATCCAGGGAACCTTCGCCACCACCTTGATGCCATGAATCTGCAGAAACCAGGACGAAACGATTAGCACGAAATTGAGGGCCGACAGTTTGGGGAACATCCGATGCTCGGCCAGGAGGATGAAGGTCAACCCCAGAATGAACGGCGCCAGCGAATAGCCCACGATCATCCGAATGGCTTGCGGCGCAACGGGTTGGCCACTCAGCCGGATCAACCACGCAAGGAAGTAACTGCTGGAATAGGTGAACCCCAGCCCTGCAGGCAGGCCCAGCAGCATGAAGATAGATATCTCCTGTCCACCCACCAGCCGCCCGGCAAACAGCCCGCCGAAAAGCAGCGACAGCACCACGACATGCCACTCGACGGGGTGGGCTGCCACCTCTTCCGTCCGCGCACGCGAGAAGGTCATCAGCCCCACGCAGCGTGTCAATAGCAACGTCACTTGCATCCTTTCGCAACCGCCGCCACGACCTTTTGCGCGCCGTCCCAGAGGGTGTCGGCCACGATGAGATCGAGTCCCGATTCGGCCAGCATCTGCCGGGCCTCTTTGGCGTTGGTTCCTTCCAGTCGCACCACGAGGGGAACGTGGATTGAAATTTCGCGCGCCGCATCCAGGATGCCGCCTGCGATCCGCTCGCACCGGACGATGCCGCCAAAGATATTCACGAAGATCCCCTTTACGTTCGGATCGGCCAGCAGAATCTGGAACGCCTGTTTCACGGTCTCTTTGGAGGCCCCACCCCCCACGTCCAGGAAGTTCGCGGGCTCCCCCCCCGCCAGTTTGATGACGTCCATCGTGGCCATCGCCAGCCCCGCGCCGTTGACCATGCAACCGATGACGCCGTCCAGCTTGACGTAGTTGAGGCTGTATTGCATGGCCCGCGTCTCCAGCGGCTCTTCCTCGTCCAAATCGCGCAAAGCCGCGACATCGTGGTGGCGGAAGAGGGCGTTATCGTCGAACCCCACCTTGGCATCCAGCGCCATCAGCGTGTTCTGTTTCGTGATGATGAGCGGATTGATCTCGATCTGGGAGGCGTCCTTTTCGATAAACATCTTATACGTCTGGCCCAGCACGGAGACCCACTGATTCACGATCTCCTTCGGCAGACCGAGCTGGAACGCCGCCGCGCGTCCCTGATAGGGCTGATAGCCAAAGAGGGGGTCTACCGGAATGCGGATGATCTTTTCCGGCGCGTGGGCGGCGACCTCTTCGATCTCCATGCCCCCTTCGGTGCTGGCGATCAGGACGATGGCACCCGTGGCGCGGTCGGCCACCCAACTGACGTAGAGTTCGCGGGCAATCTCGGCCCCCGACTCGATGAGCAGTTTCTTGACCTCGCGTCCCTGCGGCCCGGTCTGATGTGTGACCAGCGTTTGGCCCAGGAGCGCGTGGGCGAACGGTTCGACCTCTTGCTTTGTGCGGGCCAGTTTGACCCCCCCCGCCTTGCCGCGTCCCCCGGCATGAATCTGCGCCTTGACGACGACCACCGGGGTGTGGAGGGCATCGGCAACCGACTTGGCCTCTTCCGGGGAGAAGGCCACCGCCCCCGCTGGAACGGGTACCTGATATTGCGCAAGCAGGCCCTTGGCCTGGTATTCATGAATGTTCATCGCTCTCCTTTACTCCCTTATTATTGGAAGGTGGGGGCATGTCCCCTGTCATGGGTGGAAGCCGGTGCCGTTTTCTTCTGTGAAAGACCGAGTAGAGATTCAAAGTGCGCTCCGAGATAGAGTCGGGCCGACATTGCAATACCGTCTTCCCGGTTTTCCGCGTGGAGCAATGTCGCGCCCCGTGCGTAGGCTGCGATTTTAGGCGAAAGTTCCGGATGCGCCGCGACCCATTCGGAGACCGTCATCCCTCGCGCCGTCTTCAGAGACAGCATTTGCGTCGAAAGTTCCCGATAGGCGGAAAGTTTGGCCTGTCGGATCGCTTCCATCCGGGCGGCAGGCGACCATCCGCCGGTGGGTGCCGTGGGGATCGGGCCATGCCCCGTTGCATGCAGGGTCACGTCCGCCCAACCCGTCCCTTCCGCATGCTCCGGAAGAGACTGGCAGGAGATGAGGAGGAGGCAGAGCAGGGAGAGCAGGGAGAAATGGATCGGTCGTCGCTTCAGCATGGGGATGTCTCGATTGGGCCGGTCGGCATATCGCGGTGGCGGCAGTGGATGGGCAAACCGTGTTCTTTCAAATGTTCCGCCAGAAGATGGGCGATGGCCACCGATCGGTGCTGTCCACCCGTACATCCGATACCGACGTTCAGGTAGCATTTCCCTTCTTTCTCGTAGAGCGGGAGGAGGAAGTCCATGAAACCGTATAGTTTATCCAGAAACGGTTGTGTCTCGGGCGCGGATCGGATATGTGCCTGCACCAGGGGATGTTCTCCGGTATATCCCTTTAGCTTCGGCTCGAAATGCGGGTTTTTCAGGAAACGGACATCGAAGAGGAGGTCTAAATCGTGTGGAATCCCGAACTTGTAGCCAAACGAGGTCAGCGAAATGCGAAGCTGCCGTTCTCCCACGTCCGAATATTCCTGGAGGATCCTTTCTCTGAGCTGATGGACGTTGTATTCGGAGGTGTCCAGGACGCGACCGGCCCGTTTCCGAAGCCCGGAGAGCACTTCGCGCTCGATCCGAATCCCATCCATGACGGAGCCCTCGCGCATCAACTCGCGCGTCAAGGGGTGTGGACGACGGGTCTCCGAAAAACGCCGTACCAAGACTTCGTTGTCAGCCTCCACAAACAGCAGTTCAAGGGGATACCCCTCCTCCAGAAGCTGATCGAACAGACTGAGGAAGTTATCCAGAAAGTCCCGTTCGCGGATGTCAATTCCCAAGACCGCCTTGGTTACGTTGTTTCGGGACTGTCCGCACAGTTCGATGAACTTCCCCAGAAGCGGGGGGGGGAGATTGTCAATGCAGAAAAAGCCCAGGTCCTCCAGGCTCTTGATGACGGAACTCTTTCCCGATCCCGAAAGACCGCTCACAATGACAAGACGGGGATGGTGGGCCATGGGGTATCGGTTGGCGATGGCGTCCGAAAGGGACGGGGCCCTAATGAGAATAGGTTGTTTCGATCAAACCGAGCGATTCGTCTGCCCGCTTGTAGAGGACGTTCAGGCAGAGACTCCGCTTGTTACCAAAGAGGAGAAAACTCTGCTCAAGCAGTTGCAGCTTCGACTCCGCTTCTTCCATCGTCAGCAATTCCACCGTCTGCTTCTGTCGTTTTTTGATCCGGGAAGCCGTCTTTTTTGGCATCTCCGGTGGGGCCTCCCGCCCATTGACCAGACGGCGCAGATCGCCATGTGCCTCCCCATGCCGTGGATGGTGCGCGACAAGCTTGTCTTTTTGTTTTTTGAGCTGGCCTTCCAGGCGGGCCATGGCCAAGTCTACCGAGGCATGCATGTCGTCGGTCTCTTCCGTGGCCTTGAGGACCTGTCCATTGACTCGGAGTGCGATTTCCGCAATGTTTCTATATTTTTCGGTCTTCAGGATAAAAGCGACCTGGGTGGCCTTGGCGGTATATTTTTCGATCTTTTTCGCCCGACCTTCGACATATTTTTTCAGCTTCGGCGTGATTTCGACGTGTCTTCCCGTAATGATCACTTCCATAAAGAGGGTCTCCCTATTTAAATCCGTGGGCCTGTTCCCGCGCGACCGGAACCTACCGGAGCGCCACTTTTCGCATGTGAACGGATGGAATTTTAAGCAGTACGCGATATTTCGAAATCGTCCTTCTGGAAATCTCGATCTTCTCCTTCCGGAGCCGCTCGGCGATATCCTGGTCTCTTAGCGGATGGGAGGCATCTTCCCCCGCCACCATGCTCCGGATCATTTCCCGAACGACGGTCGAAGAGCATTGTGGCTCTCCCGTCTCTCCGGCGCGGGGGATGCCGCCGTTGAAAAAAAACTTCATTTCGTAGATGCCCTGAGGCGTATCCATATATTTACGGGTCGTCACGCGGCTGACGGTGGACTCGTGCACCGCCGTATCGTCCGCGATCTGTTTGAGGACGAGCGGTTTTAAATGACCCATTCCCTTTTCCAGAAAGGCAGACTGGAAGTTGACGATACTTTGTGCGACCCGTTGGATCGTCTGGTTGCGTTGTTCGATGCTGCGCACCAGCCAGAGCGCGGACCGGAACCGCTCTTTCAGATAGGCCCGCGTTGACTTTTGGCACCCTTCGGCGCGCATGAGATTTCGGTAAAACGCGTTGATCCGCAACTTGGGCAAACCCTCCTCGATGAGGATTGCGAGATATTTCCCCTCCCACGGTACAACCGTCACATCTGGCGTGACCACGGGGTTGTCCGTGACGCAGAAGGGACGGCACGGCTTGGGTTCCAAACGAGAGATGATGGCGCAGGCCTGCTGCACCTCCGAGAGGGTGGCGTGACAGGCACGCGCGATCTGCCGATATTCTCCTGCTTGCATGTGCTCAAGATGTTTTACGACAATTTCTTCGATCAGGGAACCGTCGCAGTGGAGTTGCGCCACCTGGATCAGGAGACACTCTTTCAGATTACGTGCACCCACACCGGGTGGGTCAAATTCCTGAACGATGCGTAACACCGATTCGGCCAATGCCGGCGGAACCTGCAAGGTCTCGCACACTTCCGCGAGGGGACAGGCCAGGTATCCGTCCTCGTTAATGTTGCCGATCAGGGCCTCTCCCACACGCCGTTCGATTTCCGTCATGGAGGCGAGACGGAGTTGCCAGAGCAGGTGTTCGGTATGCGAAACAGGGGCGGCCATGAACTGGTCATAGGAAGGCTGTGCCTCGAATGTGGGGGTCTCCTCACCGCTATCGAAATCCCATTCGGCTTCCTCTTGCCATGCGAAATCGCCCTCATCGGGTGCATTGAGCGATTCTCCGTCCCCGTCGCCGGAGGCTTGGGGGAGGGGACCCTCCGCATCTACCGTATCGGCATCGGCGGCGCCCGTATCGTCCGTCATTTCGTCCAGGAGGGGATTCTCCAGCATCTCCTGGCGCACTTCCTGGGTCAGTTCGAGGCGGGTCAGTTGCAGGAGCTTGATTGCTTGCTGCAACCGGGGCGTGATCACCAGCCGCTGCGCAAGCCTCAGGTCCAGTCCGACTCTCAAACCATTTTCAGACGAAGCCATGGGGGAACCTTTCGATCCACCTTATCCACTTGGCCCGGCCGCCTCGTTTCTTCGTCGCCCACCGTTTGCCACGAATGGGTGATCGCCCAGATAAACGGCCCGCGCTTCCCGGTTATTGGAAATCTCCTCGGGCGTCCCTTCGATGAGGATCTCCCCATTATAAATCAGATAGGCACGATCTACCACTTCCAGTGTCTTCTGAACGTTGTGGTCGGTCATCAGGAGGCCGATGCCGCGTTCCTTAAGCTGAAAAAGGATGTTTTGAAGTTCCATCACAATGATCGGATCGATGCCGGAAAAGGGCTCGTCCAGCAGCATAAACCGGGGAGAAATGACCAGGGCGCGCGCGATCTCCAGCCGGCGTCGCTCCCCTCCGGAGAGGGTGTATGCCTTATTTCCGGCCAGATGGGTCAGGCGCATTTCAGACAACAGGGATTGAAGCCGTGCGCGATGGTCGCCCTCGGAGAGAGGACGGGTCTCCAGAATCGCCAGAATGTTCTCTTCGACCGTCAACTTGCGGAACACGGAAGACTCCTGCGGAAGATAACTCATCCCCCTGCGCGCGCGCAGATACATCGGCATCCGCGTGATCTCCTCGCCGTCGAGGGAAATATGCCCCTCCGTCGGTGGAATCAGGCCAATCATCATACGGAAGGTGGTGGTTTTTCCCGCCCCGTTCGGCCCCAGAAGCCCCACGATCTCGCCGCCGCGAACCGTGAGGTCCACCTTTCGGACGACTGACCGTCCCTGATAGTCCCGCGAAAGGGCCCGCGCCGAAAGCTGTTGCAGCGCCTCCGGCATCAGGGACCCGCTTCGCTCCCCGATTCTTTGGGCGGGTTTTTGGACTGAATCGTCACCTCGCTCTTCTCAATCCGCGTGCGTTGCTCGGCGATGAAGAAGGTGATCGTTTCGCCCTTCACGCGATAGTCCCGCTCCCAAACCACCGGTGCCCCCGTCAACACGATCTCCTGCTTCTTCCGGTCATAGACGCCATGTTGGGCTTCTGCCCGCCGCTCTCCCTGCTGGATGCGCAGATCGCCTTCCATCTCGATCCGAGTCACGCCACCCGATTCGAGGTTGCCACTTTCCGGGGCCAGAAACAGCACGGCACGATGGGCCTCCACTGTAAGCCCTTCCTTCCGAATGGACACGTGCCCCTCGAAATCAATGCGATCGTCCGCGTTTTTAACCGTCATACGGTCGGATGCGATGTGAATCGGATCGTCCGATCCCACCGGGGCCAGGTCGGCGGCGAGCAGGGACGGCACAACCTGCGCGCAGCAGAGCAGGAGGCTAATAAACCCGCGCTTGAACATGACCCGAAACCGTGACCTCTTGTGCGTCCACCCGAACCAATAACGTCTGTCCATTCATCTCAAGCCGGGGTCCGGTAAGTCGGACGGGTCCCATCGCGGCAATCGTTCCGGAATCGTCGGACCAAGTGAGGGGAGACGCCACCTGCATTGTATAGCCGTCATTGCTCCGAACGTGTACCGTCTTGTCGCTGGCGAGGGAGAAGTCTTTCGTCGTCATGTCGAAGCGGCCCGTATCGCCCGTGAGCGTCAGCGTCCAGCCCCGTGCCGCGCGAATCGTGGCGGCGACCTCTTTCATGTCGGCCCGCTGCGCTTTCTCGAAGATACGACCCGCACGTGCGGTCAATGTCCATGCGGGCGCGCCGTCACGCGTCTGCACAAAAGAGAAGGGGCCCACCTGAACCTCGGCCTGGGTACGCGCCCCCGGCGCAGTACCCGCAGCGGGTTCGGTTGTATTGGGCCGATCGCCCGCTTGCAACAGATAAAAGACCGCTGCCAGCAGGGCCCCCAGACCGCCAATCGCCGCTCCCTTTCCGTATGCAGACATGTCTCGGAATATACCATGAACCCGCAGATTGTGCAAAATAAAATAGCCCCTGCCGGGGACGATTCCGGGTCGCTGCGGGATGAAGGTCCAGCAGGCCGCGCGTTGGCGAGTGACGCGATAAAGATGTATAATCCCGCAACGCTCGCAGGAATAAACGCGAGGGAACACTGGAGATGGAGGCCGGATGAGCATTGACGACGGGAAGCGTGTTCTACAGGTGGAGGCGGACGCCATTCTGGGGCTGATTCCCAGGCTCGATGCGCGCTTTCTCGCGGCCGTGGACCTCTGCCATGCCTGTACGGGGCACGTGGTGGTGACGGGCATGGGGAAGTCGGGAAATATCGGGCAGAAGATTGCAGCCACCCTGTCAAGCACCGGCACACCGGCTTTTTTTCTGCATCCGGCGGAGGGAATTCATGGCGACTTGGGGATGCTCTCGAAGCGGGATGTCGTCATCGCCCTCTCCAACAGTGGGGAGACGGAAGAGCTGCTCCGCATTCTTCAGGCCATCAAACGATTTAATCTAAAAGTCATCGCGCTGACCGGAGGGGCCCGTTCCACCCTGGCCCGCTGGAGCGACATCGTGTTGGATGTCGCAGTCCCGGAAGAGGCCTGTCCCCTGGGACTTGCGCCGACGTCCAGCACAACCGCAGCACTTGCGATGGGGGATGCCCTGGCCGTGTCCATCCTGCAAAAAAGGGGATTTCGCAAGGAAGATTTCGCCTCGTTCCATCCAGGCGGGACCCTGGGCAGGACCCTTCTGATGATCGTGGACGATGCGATGCGCCGGGGAGAGGAGATTCCCGTCGTGTCGGAGACAACGCCGATGCGGGAAGTCGTTGTCGAAATGACCTCCAAGAAATTGGGCATGACGACGGTGCTGGACGGGGCGGGGAGGCTGTGCGGCGTCATCACCGATGGGGACCTCCGTCGTCTGATTCGGCGGGTGGACTCGGAGGCGCTTTTCTCCCTGCCCGCCTCGGCCGTGATGCACGGATCGCCCAAAAGCGTTCCGCGGGGAACGCTGGCCACCCAGGCCATTCACCTGATGGAGACCCATGCCATCACGGTGCTGGTGGTGGTGGACGACGCGGGCAAAATGGAGGGGGTCGTCCACCTCCATGACCTGCTCAAAAAAGAGATCGCCTGACGACCCCCTGCGGCGAGGATGGACTCCATGCAGGATAATTTGGTATGGACATACTTAGTTTCCGGTGAAAAACGTATTGGGTTTTTGAGTTCTGTTTTCAGCGGTGCCGGGGTGTTTTGGCGATGACGATTCGCTTGTGTCTTCATCGGTATCGCCGTAGAATCCCCCTGTTGAAGCGGTGCTTCGCGTGGCCCGGGAGGTGTGTCGGAACGCCACGAAGGTGTGCGAGGAACTCCAGCAGGATGTGGCGCTGAAGCGCGAGGCGTCGGTGGCTGCGTTGACGGGTGCGCTCGAACGGCGGCTCGAAACCTTCAGGCGGGTGATCGATCGGACGCGGACGGTGCTGGATGGAAAGTGAAATGTCCGCTTGTTTTGGAGGTTCTTCTGGCATCTTGTTTTTGCGATCGCACAGACCCTGCCCCCCTCTTGACCCATGCGTAAAACCAGAGTATATTGCGCCGTCGTTGCCGTGTGGCAGTGCGGATATAGCGCGGGAAGCGGCCGGACGTTCATCCGCACAGGGGGGGGGATGAAGGGTCACTACACAGGGAGGAGAACCGATGGCGAAACCAATGACAAAGTCGCAGATATTAGATCATCTTGCAAAGAAAACAGGACAGACTAAAAAGCTGGTCACGCAGTTTTTGGAAGAATACGCCGCATTGGCATATCAACAGGCCAAAAATACGTTTACGCTTCCGGGCATCGGAAAGCTGGTACTGGTGAACCGAAAAGCCAGGATGGGGCGCAATCCACAGACGGGCGAGGCCATCAAAATTCCGGCAAAACGGGTTGTCAAGTTTCGGATTGCAAAACTCGCAAAAGACACAATTCTGGCAAAAAAATAAACAGACGTGGGTTACCGTCACGGCTGTCATCAGAATATGGCCGTCCCCCGTTGCCCGTTGTCACGGGGAACGCTACTTTCCAAAGAATGCCTTCCTGAACCGGTTGATCTCAAGAAACGTCTTCCAGGGGGGGAGTTTCGACTTCAGGTTTCGATAGACCGCGTCCTGGGTTTCCGCCTTGGGCCGCTCCGATATGGAAAAATACTCCTTCAGGGTCGCAAGGAGCAGGTCGGGGTATTCCTTGAAAAATTTTCCGTTCGCGTGACACCACGACTCGACGGCCCGATACTTCCTTAAGTCTTTCATGACGAAGCTCTCTTCGAGTCTTTTTTCGTATCCGGACAGCCCAAGTGCGGAGAAATCGCCCTTCTCTTTTGCTTCGATAACGGTTTCCGCCGCGAAAACGCCCGATGCCATGGCTAGGTTCGTCCCTTCGTGATAGAAAGACGAATTGACGAAATGTGCCGCATCGCCCGCCAACAAGAGGCCGTGGGTGCAAAGTTTTGGAATATGATGGAACCCCCCTTCCGGGATCATGTGCCCGGAATATTCCAGGGGCTGTCCGCCACGAATCAGGCGACGTATACTGGGATGTTCCTTGAATCGGGCAAGCAGGTCGTGGGGCGTTATTTTCTTCTCCACGAAGGCGTGCACGGAACAACCCACCCCGACGGAGAGGCTCTCTCGATTGGTATAGACAAAACCTGCCCCCACCATCCCCGCAACGGCGTCCGCAAAGAACTCCATCGAGACCCCTTCATTTCCCTCCAGTGAAAAGCGATCTTCGATCACGTTCCGAGGCAACCCAATCACCTCTTTGGCCGCAATGGCCACGGCTTCCCACTTAAAATCGTTGCGGAGCCCCGCCTTTTTGGCAAGAAACGAGTTGACGCCATCGGCGGCAATCACCACGTCCGCGTGTACATCTCCCCCTCCGCGACGGGCCTTGACGCCGACGACCGCCCCATTCTCCCAAAGCAGATCGTCAATCACCGTTTCGGGGATGATGAGGGCACCCGCCTCTTCCGCTTTTTTCGCAAGCCAGGGATCGAATCGGGCGCGCAGGGCGGAAAAGCTTTGATTATAGGGAGGGGCCGCGTTGTACGCCTCGCACCGAAACTCAAAGGCAGCCTCCGAATGTTCGGACAAGAGGCCAAATCGGCGTTTGACGATATGGCGCTCCAGTGGGGCTTCTTCCCAAAAACGGGGGATCAGGCGATCTAAAACCGGCGTATACAGGATTCCCCCGAACATGTTCTTGGAACCGGGGAATTCGCCGCGCTCAAAGACGGCCACGCACAGACCGGCCCTTGCCAGGGTGAGGGCGGCGGCGGACCCTGCGGGACCGGCGCCGACCACAATGACATCGAATTTTTCGGACATGGGAGAATCCCCCCTATAAAAGGGGGGATGAAGGGGTGTGTATCTCTATGAGAGACGGACCTGTTTGACGGAGAGAATGTGGGGAATGGCGCGCAGACCCGCCAAAACGTCCGCCGATGCAGCGACGTCAATGCCGACCACGGCCACGGCCCGTCCTCCCGCTTTTTCACGACCGAGCTGCATCCGGGAAATATTGATCTGATTCTTGGCCAGAATCTGGCCAAGGCCGCCGATGACCCCCGGCTGATCTTCGTTATTCAAATAGAGCATCGTGCCTTCGGGAATGACCTCCAGCGCCATGCCGTCAATTTCGACCAGACGCGGCTCGGACTTATTGAAAATCGCCCCCGCAACGGTCTTCGTCTTACC